>DATAVJ010000029.1:0-9490 GCA_036267795.1 Rudaea sp. | reverse complement strand
TCCGATGACCAGGGGCGCTGTCGAACGCGCGCTGCGGCTGGCCATGGAGGCCGTATGACATCCGTCGTCGGCCAGCCGATCACGCGCATTGATGGCGCCGCGAAAGTCACGGGCAAGGCGCAGTACGCCGCGGACTTCGATGTATCGAAGATCGCGTACGCATGGTTGATCCAAAGCACGATCGCGAAAGGAAAAATCGCTGCGATCGATACGCGGCGCGCGAGTGCCGCGCCCGGTGTGTTGCTGGTGATGACATATCAGAACGCGCCGAAACTTTCGGCGTCGGCGCAGCAAGCCGATCCGCCGGGCGAGCGTGCGTTGTCATTGCTGCAGGATGCGACCGTTCGCTATAACGGCGAGCCGGTCGCGGTGGTCGTCGCCGAAAGCCTCGAACAAGCGCGCCGCGGCGCTGAACTCGTCGAGATTTCTTATGCTGCGGAATCGCCGGTGCTGAACTTCGACGCGGCGCAGTCGTCTTCGTACACGCCGGAGAAGATCACGCACGGCAAGCCCGACGTGGCATGGGGCGACGCAGACGGCGCGCTTGCGTCGGCGGCGGTGAAAATGATCGCGACATACACGACGCCGATGGAAAACCACAACCCGATGGAGCCGCACGCGACGCTCGCGGTATGGGAGGGCGATCGGCTTACGGTTTACGATTCCACGCAAGGCGTGAGCGGCACAAAAACAGCGGTCGCGAAAAAACTCGGCATCGAACCCGACAAAGTGAAAGTGATTTCGCCGTATGTCGGCGGCGGTTTCGGTTGCAAGGGATCGGCGTGGTCGCACGTGGTGCTCGCGGCGATGGCGGCCCGTCAAACGCATCGCCCGGTTCGTCTTGCGCTCGAACGCACGCAAATGTTCGGTCCCGTCGGTTATCGTCCGCACACGCTGCAGCACATCGCGCTGGCGACCGATCGCGACGGAAAGCTGACGGCGATCAAGCACGACGTGACTTCGTCGACATCCACGTTCGAAGACTGGGTGGAGTCATCGGCCGTCGTCACACGCATGTTGTATGCGTGTCCGAACGTGAGCACGACGCACCGTCTGGTGAAACTCAATCTCGGCACGCCGACATTCATGCGTGCGCCGGGTGAATCGACGGGAACCTACGCGATCGAAGCGGCGATGGACGAACTCGCGTATGCGCTCAAGCTCGATCCGCTGGAATTGCGCTTGCGCAATTACGCCGACAAGGACCCGGAAACCGGCCTGCCGTTTTCGAGCAAGTCGCTGAAGCAGTGCTACGCGAGTGCGGCGGATCGGTTTGGCTGGTCGAAGCGTTCGCACGAACCGCGCTCGATGCGCGACGGCGGCAAACTGCTCGGCTGGGGCATGGCCACGGCCACCTATCCCGCCAATCGGATGCCGGCGAAAGCGCTGGTGCGCGTGATGCCGGACGGCAGCGCACTGGTCCAGTGCGGCACGCAGGACATCGGCACGGGAACGTACACGATCATTGCGCAAGTCGCGGCCGACGCGCTAGGCATTTCGCCGGGTCGTATAAAAGTGGAAATTGGCGATTCGTCGCTGCCGCAGGCTCCCGTGTCGGGCGGATCGATGACCGCCGCCAGCGTGACGCCTGCGGTGCAAGCGGCTGCCACGAAGGTGCGCGACCAGCTCATTGCCATTGCGATTGCCGACACGGCGTCGCCGTTGCACGGGATGGCAGGATCGGATGTCGAAACCGCCGATGGTTGGCTGCAGAGCATGTCGGATGCGAAAAAACGCGAGCCGTTCGCGGCCGTTCTGGCACGTGCGGGCGGCAAGCCGATCGAGGCGAACGGCGACGCCAAACTCAGCGACGACGTGAAAAAACAATATGCGATGCATTCGTTCGGCGCCGTTTTCGTGGAGGTGGAAGTCGACGAACCGTTGGCGCAAATCCGCGTTCGGCGCATTGTCGCTACTTACGGAACCGGACGCATCCTCAACGCGAAGACGGCGCGCAGCCAGTTCATGGGCGGGATCGTCTGGGGCGTCGGCATGGCGCTGATGGAGCACACGATGGTCGACGAGCGATCGGGCCGCGTCGTCAACGCGAACCTGGCGCAATACCACGTGCCGGTGAATGCGGACATCGGCGAGATCGATGTGACATTCGTCGACGAGAACGACCGGGTTTTCAATCCGGTCGGCGCGAAAGGCATCGGCGAAATCGGCATCACCGGCGTCGCTGCGGCCATCGCCAACGCGGTCTTCCACGCAACGGGCAAGCGTGTGCGCGATCTGCCGATCACGCCGGACGCGCTGCTCAACGCGTAGCGGCGGAGGCTTTGATGATTCGCAAGCTCAAATCGGGCGAGTTTCGCCTGTATTCACGCAAGACGGATCCGAAGACGGGCCGGCGCCGCAATCTCGGTACGTTTTCCACGCGCGCGGCGGCCGAAAAACACGAACGCGACGTGCAATACTTCAAACGGCACTGATTTTCAACACGGGAGAAAGCGATGGCTCGTCCGGTCTGGAACGGCGTAATTTCGTTTGGACTTCTAAACGTCCCCGTGCAGCTTTTCACGGCGGCGCGCAACGTCGACATGCATTTCCGCATGCTCGACGTGCGCAATAAAAAACCGATTCGGTATGAGCGCGTCAACGCTGAAACCGGCGAGGAAGTGCCGTGGAAGGAAATCGTCAAAGCGTACGAATATTCGAAGGGCAACTACGTCGTCGTCGATGAAAAGGAAATCCGCAAGATCGCGCCGGAAGCGACCGAAAGCGTCGATATCGAAACGTTCGTCGACCAGACGTCGATCGATCCGATGTATTTCGAGAAACCCTATTATCTTTTGCCGGTGAAGAAAGCCGAGAAGGGATACGTGTTGTTGCGCGAGGCGTTGAAGCGTACCGACAAGGTAGCGATCGCGCGGGTCGTGATCCGGACGCGTCAATATCTTGCGATGATGTTTCCGCATGACGACGCGCTGGTGCTGAATCTTCTGCGTTTCCCGCAGGAAATCGTCGCGGCGGACGAGTTCGCGTTTCCGACCGGTGCGCTCACCAAATTCCGCATCACCGCCGCGGAGCTGAAAATGGCGGAGGACTTGCTGAAGTCGATGGCGGGAAAATGGAGCCCCAGTTCGTACAAGGACGAGTTCCGCGACAAATTGCGCAAGCTGTTGCAGACGCATATCGACAAAGCGCAAGGCACGCTGTCGATTTCCAAGGAAGAGGAAGAACCGACCGAAAATGCGGCGACGAATGTCGTCGATTTCGTTTCGCTGCTCAAGAAGAGTTTGTCCGGCAAGTCGTCCGGCACAAAAACCGCGGCAAAAAAAACGCCGGCCAAACGCTCGCACGCGCGCCGCAAGCGCGCGTGAGTTACAGATCGGGCAGCGACTGCCTGACGCGCGCGATCGATTTCCACGGATCGGGTTTCGACGTCACGCGTTCCAGCGCATTGGCGAACGTGTACTGATCGCCGCTGCGGATGCGGCCGAGTTCGGTCCAAGCCAGCGGCATCGCCACACCCGCGCGTTCGCGTGCGCGGAGCGAGTAGGAGCCCACGCTCGTGGCGCCGCGGCCGTTGCGCAGCCAATCGATGAAGATTTTGCCCTGGCGATTGCGCTCGCCGGCCACGGCCACGTATTCACGCGGACGCAATGCGCTCATCGCCTGCGCCACGCTTTGCGTGAAATCCCGCACGTTCTCCCACGTGCACGGCGGATCGAGCGGCACGACGACGTGCAGTCCCTTGCCGCCGGAGGTTCGCACGAACGATTGCAGGCCGATCGATTCGAGTTGTTTTTTCATGTCGCGCGCCGCGGCGATCACGCGTTTCCATTCGACGGTGGGATGCGGATCGAGATCGAACACGACGCGGTCGCAATGTTCCACGTCGTCGGCCTTGGCGCCCCACGGATGGAATTCGAGCACGTTCATTTGCACCAGTTCGAGCAGGCCTTGCTCGTCGCGCACGCTCAAGTAGTCGCGTGTTTCGCCTTCTTCGCGAATGCGCACCGGATAGACGTGATCGCCGATGCCGGGCTTGACGTGCTTCTGCACGAAACACTGCCGACCGACACCGTTCGGGCATCGCAGCACGGACAGCGGACGATCGGCGATCTCCGGCAACATCCATGGTGCGATCGCGGCGTAATAGCCGGCGACGTCGCCTTTGGTGATGCCGGCTTCTCCGTACACGGTGCGCTCGGCGTGCGAGACTTTCAGAGGAGCGGACGTTTTCGCGGCCGCTTTTTTTGTCGCCGTCTTGCGCACGGCCCGTTTTCCGACCGGCGTATTTGTCCCGGCTTTTTTTGCGCGCGGCGATTCGCCGAGATCGTCGATACTTTTATCGACACGAATCGTCTTGAACGCGGGTTGCCGCAGCAACCCCTGTCCGCCGATGCCTTGATGGAAAACTTCGATCACCATTTTCGGCTTGACCCAATGCGCACCGTAGCGATCCTTCGCCGGCAATATGCTGATATCGACATCCGTCTTGCGCGTTTCGATGCGCAGCAATCGCTTGCGCAGATCGCGCAGCATTTCGTCGTCGAAGCCCGTGCCGACGCGGCCGGCGTACACGAGTTTGGAACCTTGCGGTTTTGCGAGCAGCAGCGCGCCGATGCCGCTGCGGCTGCCTTTGGGTTCGGTGAAACCGATGACGACGAATTCGTCGGACGGCCGTGCTTTCACTTTCACCCAATCGCCGTTGCGCGTGCCGTGATAGCTGCTGTTGACGCGTTTACTGACGATGCCTTCGCGTTTTGCTGAAACCGCCTCTTTGAACACCGCGTCGCCGTTGCCGATTTGATGCGCGGAAAAACGCAGCAGCGGGTGATCGTGTTCCTCGAGCAACATTTCGAGCAGGCCCTTGCGTGTGATCAGCGGCAGATTCCGCAATGAATAGCCGTTGAGATGCGGCATGTCGAACAGGATCAGCATCGCCGGATCCTGGTTCTCCGCCGAGAGCCTTCCTTGCAGCGCGTTGAAATCGTCGCGGCCGTCGCGCAGCACGATCATCTCGCCGTCGAGCTGCGCGCTTTTGAGTTTCAGCGATTGAATCGCCTTCACCAGTTCCGGCAGTTTATGCGTCCATTCGATCGCGTTGCGCGACCACAACCGTGCTTTTCCTTTGGCCACCGTGGCAAGCATGCGGTAGCCGTCCCATTTCACTTCGTGCAGCCAGTCGTCGCCGGCGGGCGGCGTGCTCAGCGTACGGCAGAGTTCCGGCGCGAACGCTTCGCCGGTGATCGTTTCCTTTTCGCCCGCGCTTTCGTCCGTGCGGTTTGGCTTCGCGCGCGCGGTCGGCTTCGGCCACACCTTCTTGCGTTGCGCCGGCGGCAACGGACGATCTTTGGCGGTATCGAGAAAATCGTCGGCCTCGCGCGGGCCCGAATAGCCGTCGGCGTGCTTGATCAGCAGCCATTGGTTTTTGGTGCCTTGCCTGCGCGTGCGCACCAGCACCCAGGATCCGCGCAATACGTCGCCATGCAATGTGAATTTCAGATCGCCTTTCGCGAGTCCTTCACGCGCGCTGCCTTCCGGCTCCCACGTGCCGTGATCGAACACGTCGACGTGGCCTGCGCCGTAGTTGCCTTTCGGGATATCGCCTTCGAAGGTGGCATAGGAAATCGGATGATCTTCGACTTCCATCGCCAGGCGTTTTACTTTCGGATCGAAACTCGGCCCTTTCGGAACGGCCCAGCTTTTCAGCGTGCCGTTCCATTCGAGGCGAAAATCGTAATGCCGATGCGACGCGTGGTGCAGTTGCACCACGAAAATGAGTTCCTTGCCGCGCGCGCCGCCTGAGCTTGGCTCAGGCGTGTTTTTGAAGTTACGCTTGCGTGAGTATTCGCGGAGGGCCATGCGCCATCGTAGCAGTGAGGGCGAAATCCGTTCCGTCCGTCACTGCACGTTCGTCACTTCCGCGACCGCGACGACTTCTTCGCTGCCGATTTCCTGCCTGCCGTTTTTTTCCTACCGCCCTTCTTGGCTGCCGTCTTGCGGCCGGTCGATTTCTTCTTCGCGGTCTTCTTCTTGCCGCCACCTTTGGCACCGCCTGTTTCCTTGTTGACGGTGGCCCAGGCGCGGCTGGCGGCCGTCTTGGACGACGTACCGCGTTTCTTGTAACCCTCTTCGATGTGCTCGGCCTGACGCTTCTGTTTGTTGGAATACGAACTCTTGTCGCCACGCGGCATCTCGGTCTCCTGTGGTTGAACCGATGGTGCGTTCGCAACGACTGTGCCAGTGCCGAACTTGCGATTTCGACGGTTGCCGTATCGGCGTTTTGCAAAAATCCCAATGTGGACTTTCGTCATGGGCAAAATGCCCGCATCACCTGGTTCCGATTGCGATGAAAACTCTTGCCGCGCGTTGGCATATTCCCTGCGTTGCGGATCGGGCTGTATCAAACAAAGGAGTTCCCATGAAACGGATCCATCAAGTTCTATTCGGCGCGTCCTTCGCACTGGCCGCGTCGCTTTCGTTCGCGCAAGCCCCGAAACCGACGGAAACGCAGATGCGCGACAACGCCGATACCCAAAATCGAATGGCCGCCGACGGCAAGGATGTGACCAAACGCCAGAAGAGCTACTTCCAGAGTCTCGATCGCCAGCATCGCGGCTATCTGGACAATGACGACATTTCGGCCGATCCATTCCTGACGGAAAATTTCGCCAACTGCGACGCTGACCATGACGGCAAGCTGACATGGCAGGAATTCAAGACGTGCACCCATAACAATCCGCCACCTCCGGGAAAATAAGCCGGCCGACGGAAGCCTGAGCCGAGTTGCCGCCGCGGCTGCTCGCTCAGGCTTCGTCGTATTCGGACGTCCCATGCCGACGTTGACGCCGAAAACGAAAGGCACTCTCGCGTCGCTGCGCCGCGCGGCAGACGATTGCCGGGCGTGCCCGATCTGGAGAAACGCGACGCAGACCGTTTTCGGCGAAGGCTCGCCGCAGGCGACGTTTCTGATGGTGGGCGAGCAGGCGGGCGACCAGGAAGATCGCATCGGGCGTCCGTTCGTCGGGCCGGCCGGGAAACTGCTCGACGATGCGCTGCAAACGATCGGCGTACCGCGCGAAGACATCTATGTCACCAACGTCATCAAGCATTTCAAATTCGAACAGCGCGGCAAACGCCGGCTGCATAAACGCGCCAACGCCGCGGAGATCGACATTTGTTCGCAGTGGCTGCAAGGCGAACTCAACGCCGTGAAAACGCAATACGTGATTTGTCTCGGCGCGCTGGCGTCGCGCGTGATGATAGGACGCGATTTCAAACTTCAGGAACAGCGCGGCGCATGGATAAAACTCGACAACGGTCGTTGGGCGTTGGCGACGGTACATCCTTCGTTTGTTATACGAAGCCGCATCGGCGGCGGCTTCGATGACGCTTACGCGGAATTCGTCGCGGATTTGAAACGCATGAAACATCCTCCGAAATAAATAAATCAATCCTATGAGCGCAACGGCGAGCCGGATCAAGAAAGCAACACGCGAACTCGCCAAAGCGATCGCCGTCGAACCGCGAACGCTGAAGGAAGCCGGGCTCATTTATGTGAGCGATGAGCGGGCGGGATTCAGCCGCCGCAAAATGGGCAAGCACTTCGTTTTTTTCGACACGGACGGAAAGCGCGTGCGCGATCAGGAAACGATTGCGCGGATTCGCCGGCTTGCCATTCCGCCGGCGTATCGCGACGTGTGGATCTGCCGCCACGAGAACGGTCATTTGCAGGCGACGGGGCGCGATGCGCGCGGGCGCAAGCAATATCGGTATCACGCCGGATGGCGCATGGTGCGCGACGCGGCAAAATACGAAAAGCTCGCCGAATTCGCCGACAAGCTTCCGGCGTTGCGCAGGCAAGTCAACGCGGATCTGAAACTGGACGGTTTGCCGCGCCGCAAAGTTCTCGCCGCCGTGATCAGGCTGTTGCAGAAATCGCTGATCCGCGTAGGTAATGAAGAATATTCGCGCGCGAACGGTTCGTACGGATTGACGACGCTGCGCAATCGTCACGTGCGTGTCCGCGGCGCGCGCCTCGAATTTTCGTTTCGCGGGAAAAGCGGAAAATTCCATGCGATCGAACTCGACGACGAGCGGCTGGCGCGCATCGTTCGGCGCTGTCAGGAACTGCCGGGACAGAAACTTTTTTGCTTCCGCAACGAGCAAGGTGATGTGGAAGAGATCGATTCGAACGATGTCAACGACTTCATCCGCGAGATCGCCGGGCCGGAATTCAGCGCAAAATATTTCCGCACATGGGCCGGTACGCTGCTCGCCGCGCGCGCATTGAGCGCGGCCGACGCGGCGGAATCGAAAGCCGACGAAAAATCATGCATCGCGAACGCGATCGCCGATGTCGCGCAACGGCTGGGCAACACGCCCGCGGTTTGCCGCACGGCGTACGTGCATCCTGCTGTGATCGAAGCCTATGCGGACGGTTCGTTGAGGCTTCCCGCGCCGCTGCCGCAGAGCCGACGTCCGAAAACGGCGTTGTCGCCGGAAGAAAACGCGCTGCGCAGGATGTTGAGAAAGTACGAGAAGCGTCACCGCTAGTGCCGCGCAAATCGCGCGTGCTGTGCAACCGCTCCATGCAAATTGCCACGAGAACGGCGCTATGACGACGCTTTCGCAACGCATGCATTGGCACAAAACTGGTATCGCACTGTTGACGTCCGAACGATCGAGGTGACCCATGAAACGCTACGTTTATGCTTTCGACACGTCTACCGCGGCGATGTCGGCAGTGGAATATCTCGGCGCCAACGGCATCGACGGACAGAATGTGTCTCTGGTCGCCCGCGGCGACATCAACAAGAACGAATTGCCGGACAGTCTGCTCAACGTTTCGATGGATTTCACGCCGTCGGTGAAACGCGGCGCAGCCTACGGCGCCGCCACGGGCCTGGTGATCGGCATTGTCGTGTCGTTCATTCCCGTTTTGGGAATTTCGATCAGCGCGTTTGAATTGATCGCCTTCCTCATCGGTGGGGCACTGATCGGCATGTGGAGCGCATCGATGATCGGCGCTTCGGTTCCCAACAAGCTGCGGCGCAAATTCACGAACGAGATCGAGGCAGGCCACACGCTTGTCGTAATCGATTCCGACGGCAGCAACGACGCACAAATCATCGGGGGGATGTCGAAGGCGTCGGATCGCCATCTCGTCTGGCAGAGCGACTCGACGCGGATGCCGGAAGTGGCGGCTTAGTCTTTGTGCGCGGCGTCGTCGGCTCGTCCGGCGCCGATGCGCTTGTCGACCGATCCGAATAGTTTCTTGAAGAAGCGCGAAAGTTTGCCGCGTTTCGTTTTGCGCAATTTTTCGTCTTCGCTGGTCAGCCACGCCACTTGGATCACGCGGCGGTCGCCTTCGAACGGCAGATGGCCGTGGAACGAATTGTCGGCGCGTTTGAAGACGACGAAATTTCCGTAAATCGGTTTCACTTCCGGCGCGACGATGTCCTCGACGCTGTCGATCCTCGTCAGGAAGCGGAAACATCCGGCGCTCGTCTCCGGCCACGATTCATTTAAATAA
>DATAVJ010000028.1:0-16651 GCA_036267795.1 Rudaea sp. | reverse complement strand
CGGAACTGTCACTTTGATCCTGTTGCCCTTTACTGTTCGACGCTCGCTCGTTCGGTGCGACATGAAATATGCGTTAGGCGGTGGATCAACGTCTGCTGGCTCGCTCTCGCCGAATTGCTCTGACTCTTTCAGCTGAATTGGCTCGATATGAAATTCGCGCCGCGCACGTGCCAGAACATCTTCGGGCGAGGCGCTCGATAATGCTGAATCGCTTATTTGATCGAGATAGGAGCGGATTCTCGACTGCTGAGCGGACAAGGCGCCAGCGAGGTCGTTGTTGTAGAACAACGGGTCTTGATCTGTGATACGAGCCATGAGCCATTCGGGCAGGGAGCTTTCGCAGATTGGGACATTTTTGGGACAGTGCCGTCAATATTTCCCAACTGTCAGCAATGACAGGCAACAAGAGAGGCGAGGGGAATCAGTCGGTTATAGTTGTGGTATGTTGCTGATTATTGGAACTTTCCGCACTTGAAAACCGGCAGAGGCGTGAGCCTCTCGTGAGTTCGAATCTCACCGCTTCCGCCAAAATCGATAACTTATCGCTTGCTTTGCGAGCGCGAAGTATTGGATCTAGCTTGTTTGATGATAATCGCAGCCAGCAACATCCAACCCGCATTCAACTGAGGCAAACAACCGCCGCCCGCGAGTCGTGCAGGTCTATCGCAGCGACGTATCACCGTCCGTGGTCCCAGTCTTTGGAGCTTTGCGGCGAACTCGGTAACCAATTCCAAGCAGTGCGAGGAAAGCCACCGCGTTGATGATGAGTTTGAAGTAGAAATCGATGTCGAGCGAATAGAGAAAGCCGACGAAACTTACGAGCATCGTTGCGCCCACGATACCGAACAAGATTGCCCACGTGCTCGCATCGCTCCAACGCGAATGTGCTGCCCAATGGGGCACTAACATTGCAATCAGTCCGAGGAATGCGCCGCCGGCGACGGCCGCAGCGGGCGGAAACGCGGGATCGATTCCGAAACCAAGGAGCACGAGGTAATAAAGAAGTGTGGCCCAAACGCCGCCACCCGCGATAAGCAGCCAGTTTGCTGGCGGTAACAGGGGTGTGGATGCGTGCGCAATCAAGCGCCGGCGCGGTCCCAAGGCAGCCAGCACAAGCGAAATAATCAGCACACTTGATAGCGCAACAGTCGCAAACGGCGGTGTGTATACCGGCACGTGAAATACATGCAGACGAGCGATGCGCGTCCATGTGAACCAGGCGAAGAAACATCCGACCAAGAACAAAGTCGCCGTGACCAAGGCACCGCCGCGGTTTAACCAAGATAAATGACGGCGCGAAGGGAACATCAACTCCGCAAGATACACCGGGGCAAATACCACGAACACGCTTTCGTAAACCAATGCCCACAAGAGGTAAACGAAGTTCACTCCAAATGCACGTGCATATTCCTGCCCTTTGAGGTGAATGACGAGCGGCGCAAGCGACGTTTGCTGAATCAGGCATTCTTCCGAGAACGCGAGCGCTAACGCCAGCAACAACATGTTTCGCCAACCAAGATGCCAATGGCGAACGGCCGCACGAATCGTCAGTGCGCCGCCACCCCACACGCACATTTCGATGGGAAAAACGAACATCGCTCGGAAACGCGTTGCGCCCGATAGCACTTCCGCGACAAGCGGCGCAAGGACAAACAGCGTGAGCGCCGGGTAAAGGCGCTTCCACGTGGATTCGCGTTCCGTTCGCGGCATCTAAGTTCTCTCCCTTCGATTTACTCTCACCGTGAGTGAAGCTGCTCCTCCTGCGACGCATGGGGTTGATCGATCATCCTGTCCTTCCCCACACCCGCAAGTATCGCCTAGCGCATGATTTTTCTGCGCGTCCGATCAGAATACAGCGTCGCCAGCGATGCCTCTTCGCTTCCAAATAACGAATATGCACCACTTGAAACCGGTAGAGGCGTGAGCCTCTCGTGAGTTTGAATCTCACGCTTCCGGCAAAAAGTAAACTGCGTTGCCGAGCGTTCGCACAGCCATCGCGGGTGTCCGCTCTGTTGCGCCTGAGTCGCGCGAACCGTTCGCTCCCGTCGGCCGAACGACGTCACCTCGGCTTGCGGAATTTCAACACGAACTTGTCCGTATTCCCGCTGAGTTCGGCGGTGAAAACCGGTTCGGTGTGATTGTCGTCGAGGTTTGCGAGCAGGTCGCTGCGATCCTCCAATGCGAACCCGGCGGCTTCGGCTTGTTGGATGATCGTCGCCGCTTCGATGCGGTGAAGCGTGTTGGCATCGCGGCCGCCGCGTCCGGATTTCGCAGCATGATCGATCACGATGAATGTTCCGCCGGGTTTCAACGCGGCGAACACGCGCGCAGTCAATTGCGCCGCTGTCGTTTCGCCGGCGCGGCCGTAGATATCATGGTAATTGAGCGAGATCCACGCGCAATCAACGGGCTCGTCGGGCGCAATGTTTTCTATTGTCTGAATGCTCAGCGACGTGTTCGCGTAATGCGGTTCGCCGACGAGCGTCTTCATCGCTGCGACATTTTCCGGTTTCGCATCGGCGAACAACGTGGGGTAAATGGAGAATACGCGTCCTCGCTCGCCGACGACGCCGCTGAAAATGCGCGTGAGATAGCCGCGCCCCGGCATGAGATCGGCGACGCGGTCGTCCGGTCGAAGGCCGGAGAAATGCAGCAGTTCGGCCGGCTTGCGGTGCACGTCGAAGTTTCGATCGGCCGTTGGGCGCGACACATCGGCAATGGCGGCGCGGATGTAGTCGGGCACGTTCGCGTCGATGCGGTAGACGGATTCCATGGGTTCGTTGTTGCTCATCGGAACGCTGCGTCCAAACAGTTGGGCGAATATGTTTACATGAGAGCTCTCGTTGAAGCGAATTTGCATGTGGACCTCGGCCTTTAACGTGATGCGTCGCGGCGTCCCAGCCCTGTCATGCACCGCGACGAAGTGTGACCCTCGATTCGTTCGAGCGTTCACTCGCATCCGCGTGACTAGTTTCAATTTTCGTAAAATTTTGTCGCACGCGAGCGATAATGCAGGCGGTATGACGAACAACGATGCGAACTCAACGCCCGACACGCCGCACGGCGATGTGCGGCTGGATGTGTGGCTTTGGTCAGCGCGCTTCTTCAAAACCCGTTCGCTCGCGAAGAAAGCAATCGAACAGGGCAAGATCCGGCTGAACGGCGGGCCGGTGCGTGCGTCGACGCACGTTCGGCTCGGTAATTCCCTGTCCATCGAGCGCGGAGAGGAAAAATTCGGCGTCGTCGTCGCGGGTATGGAGCTGCGGCGCGGATCGGCGACGGTGGCGCGTCGAATGTATGCGGAAACCGAGGAGAGCCGGCTGGAGCGCGAACGTGCCGCCGAACAGCGCCGCATGATGCGCGATGGGTATCAGAAGCCGGCGACGAAACCGGACAAACGCGCGCGCCGTCTGATCAAGGCGCTCGGCGATATCGATATGACGTGATGGTGGCGGCGAAGATGACTGCACGCATCGATCTCTCCATCGAATTTCGACGCACGCAAAGCGTAGGGCCGGCGATGGTGTACGTTCTGCCGCATCGTGGCGAAGAATTTCTGAAACTCGGATTTTCACGCGATCCATTGCAGCGGATGCAGAATCTGCATCCGCGCTACTTCGAATTTTTCGACGTCGATCGAGCGATCCTCATCGAGACGACGCGCGTCATCGAAGCGCGGCGCATGGAATCGCAATTCAAATCCGCCGCCGCCGAGTACCGCGCGCCGGCGCCGCTGGACATACTCCACGAGGCGGGCGGCGAAACGGAATGGTATCGTGGCGCATACGCGTTATTCAAAGGATATGCAGAGATCAAGGAACGCGAGAATTTCAACGTTCACTGGCGCGCCGGCGAGTGGATCGCATCGCAACTGTTGTGCCGCCGCGACCAACTGTTTGAATGGGCGCACGCGCAGTTTCGCGCGCTGGATGCGGCCGGCGAGTCGTCGCCGTATGGCAAACGCATCGCGAAGGCGCTCCGCGACGCACTGGATGCCAACCGTTATTTTTCCGTCGATACGACGAATGCCGTGCCGCCGGATGTCGCCGATTGGTACAGCTCGTCGATCAGCTAAACGCTTTTCGCAAAAGCGACGAAACCGGCACTCAGTTTACCGGGCGTGCCGATGATCGAAAAAATCATCGGGAGCGGAGCAAGCGCGACAACAGACCGAGCGTGAGGGCGCCGATCGCGAAACTTATTTCGGGATTGCGGCGCGCACGAACGCCAAGCGGCGAGTGCGACAGATCGACGAGCATTCTGCCGACGTCGGCAGCCAGTGCCGCCGCGTTGGGCGCAATCACGCCCATGTGCTCCGACCACACGGTTCGCGTGGCGGCCAGGTCGTCCATGAGCGCCGCACCGTCATCCGTCGAGGAACGGCGTTTTCGTTTTGCGGTCGCCATTATCGAGCCGCGCGTTGCGTGTGGACGGCTTCGTCGTTCGCAGCGTCGCCGACATCGTTGGTTCCTTCATCCGGCTGCGCTTCCAGACGCTGCTGCTTTCTCTTGCGATAACTGCGAATGACCAAATAGCCGGCAACGGCGACGACGGCCGCGACGATGTGCGGATTCTGGCGCGCCCAACTTACGCTGCGGCGCGAATATGTCTCGGCATCCTTGCGAACCTTGACTTCGAGATCCGCCGCCTGATCACCTGCGGCTCGCATCGCTTTCACGGCGCGGTTCCATGTGTTCGACAGCGCATCGAGTGCATTGCGATACGTCGCGGCAGCCTGATTGGCGGCTTCTTGCGAACGATCGCGAACCAGATCAGTGCGCTCGTACCACGCGCGGCGCGCGCGTTCGCCGCTGGTCTTTGCATTCTTCAGCGAACGCTTCGCACCGCCGGACAACGATGCCTGCGCGTCGTCGACGCCGCACGACAAATCGTCTTGCGCCTGCTGTAGCGCATCGGACATCGCTTCGCTGGCCGACGACAACGGCGCGAGGATTTCTTTCATTGTTGTGAGGCTCATGGCTGCTCCTTAAACGTGAAACGTTCGCCAGACCAACGCAACGTCTATGCCACGCGGGGCGGCTCTATTCACCGCGTTCTCGGCGGATGCCGGGGGCAGGCAGGTGCAACACGCAACCACGATCGTTTTCCGTCGGGTGAATTGCAGGGACCAATCGCATTCGACGAATTTCGAATGCCGCGACGTCGGCGGCTGGACGATAATCCCGGAACACGATCGCTCGGGGAATTCCCTTGATTTATTTATTGCTGTTCATCGTCGCATTATGGGCGGGCGTTCAAAACGCGTTGGCTGGCGGAGGAACATTCATCACATTTCCCGTGTTGTTGATGGCGGGGCTCGACGCGCGCGCGGCAAACATCACGTCGACCATCGCTTTGTTTCCTGGACAGCTCACGACAGCATGGGCGGGGCGCTCGCAAGTTGTCGGCAATGCGCATTTGTCCGTTCGCGAACTCGTGGTGATCAGTCTCGTCGGCGGCGTGGCCGGGGCGGCCCTGTTGCTGCTCACGCCGAGCCACTTCTTCGAACGGATCGTGCCTTTTCTGGTGCTGGTCGCGACGGCGATTTTCGCCTGGGGCAGTTTTCGTCCGCGCAATGCGGAAGTCCCAATGCATTTGAGCCGTGGTGCGCTCATGGGATCGCAATTTTCGATCGCCGTGTATGGCGGCTACTTCGGCGGCGGTATCGGAATTTTGATGCTGGCCGCATTGACGGCGGCCGGATGGGAATTTCGCGCGGCCGGCGCGACAAAAAATCTGCTGGCCGGTGTGATGAATTTCGCGGCGGTCGCCGTGTTCGCATTTTCGCACGACGTGAACTGGACCGACGCCGGCGTACTCGCCGTCGGCTCGATCGTCGGCGGACAAATCGGCGCCTATCTTCTCGCCCGCATCAACGTGATGCTGCTCCGCGTTGTCGTCATCGTCATCGGCGCCGCACTGACGATCGGACTTTTCATTCGCGCGTATTGACGAGGCTTGGTTAAAAAAAACGAGCCCGTGCGGGAGGGGTGATCCCGCACGGGCTCATAGCGCGCCATCGCCATCCATGCGTGGCGGAAAGATTCTTGCTGGGGCATCGATCGCGCGCTATCCGGAGAATCCTTCAAACAGCGTGACTGCCATCACGTAAGGCGCCATCGACGGACGGCATTCGGACATTGTGTTGCCGATCAAACCGGGTGCGGTACTATTGCCGCGCCGACGAGTGCAGCGGGCACTCGCATTGATCGCACGGACGCGGGGGAACAACGGATGATTCGTGTCGTCCTCATTGACGATCATGCGCTTGTGCGCACCGGGTTGCGCATGATCCTGCAGCAGTATGCGGACATGGAAATCGTCGGCGAAGCCGCGAACGGCGAAGACGGATTGACGCTGATTCGCCAAGCCAAACCCGATATCGCGCTGGTCGACGTCCACATGCCGGGATTCAGCGGAGTGGAACTCACCGAACGCGTGCGCCGCGCGAAATTGGAAACGCGCATCGTGATCCTGACGATCGCCAACGAAGCGCCGTTCCCGCGGCGTTTGCTCAACGCCGGTGCGAGCGCATATCTCACGAAAGGCTGTCCCGCAGAGGAATTGATCAAGGGCGTACGACGTGTCGCCGACGGTCAGCGTTATCTCGGCGCAGACATCGCGCAGCAGCTCGCCCTGCAAAGCGAACGCGACGCCGAGTCGCCGTTTACGGATCTATCGGCGCGCGAACTCGAAGTGACGATGATGCTGGCTCAGGGATTGGGCGCGCAGATCATCGCGGCGCGATTGAATCTGAGCGCGAAGACGGTCGCGACGTACAAATATCGCGTCTTCGAAAAACTCGGCATCTCCAACGTCGTTGCGCTCGCGCATCTCGTCGCGCTGCACGGTTTGGCGGACAGCGCCTCAGCAGTTCGGCACGGCTGACTGGCGGCATCTCTGCCGCCAGTCGATCATGACATCGACGTGCCGTCTTCTGAGTTTCGAGGGCCGGCCTGTTGCCGGTCCGGCGCGGTTGGACTCGGCGAAGCGGGAGAGCTTGGCTTAGGCGCCGCATTCGCTTCCGACGGATGCGTGTGTATCACCGGCGGCCGCTGGGATTCTTCAGCGGGAACTGCAGCTTTTGGTTGTAGGGTCTGCTGCACCGCGGGCGCGGCATGAACTTCCGTTCGTGCGGGCGCTGAAGATACCGCCGGCGCAGGACTTGCTGGCGTCGTTGATGCCGAGGATTGCTGCGGCTCGGGTGATGCAATCGGCTTCGGTTCCTGCGACATGTGCAGCGGCAGTTGCGTATTCGCCGCTGGACTTTCGGTTTTACGTTCGGTCGCCGCAACTTTTGGCGTAACGATCACTGACGGCGGATTGAAATTCGATGGAATCGGAAGCGGACGGCTCGGCATAAATACCGGTGCCGGCGATTTTTCGATCGACGGTTTCGGCGACGGCGGAGTAGGCGCACTCGATGTGTTTGCGGCAGGCGCCGGCGGCATCGTCGGAACCGACGATTGTGCCGCGTGCGGAACGTAAGGCGCGGATGTTGCGCTCGGCGTTGATTGCTCGGGCGGATCGGACGTGGTCGATGCGGGCGTTGTTGGCGCGTTGACGTGCGGTGTCGCTACCGGCGTCGGAGTCGGCGCAGCCGGTGTTATCGGCGCTGATGCGTGCGGCACGACGACGCGTGGTATCGCCACGGGGGTCGGCGCATCGGAAGAAACGGATTTCTTCTCGACGCGTTGCTGTTCGGCCGGTTCGGACGTGCTTTCCACGTGCGATCCATTGGCGGATTCTGGCGTGACATTATTCGGTGCAGCGGTCTTGGCATCTTGCCGGCCGGCATTGCGGTCGGCGTCTTCGTCGTCGAAATCGAAGACGATCGATTCGTTTTCCGTCGACTGCGGCAACGCTGCGTTGTCCTCATGCTTGCGGCGACGACGCCCGCCGCGGCGGCCGCGACGACGCGAACGCGGCTGATCGTCCGCCGTCGCAGATGCGTCCGGCACGGCCGGATTGAGCAGTGCGTCCGAAGCGGTCGCGGGAACTGGTGCTGCCAAAGGCGCCGCTACTTTCGGAGCTTCTACAGCTCTTTCTTTCGGCACGCGCGGCTGCGGGGCAGGTGATTCGCTCGACGCGTTCGCAGTTTTATTCGCTGCAGCGGGTTGCGGCTTACGCTGTTGATTGCGGTCGGTGCGTCCTTCGGCTTTGCCGCGCGCTTCTTTCGGGGCGTTCGGTTTTTGGTCAGCACGATCGCCACGGTCGCGATTACCGGACGAAGAACGATTGTCCGATGCTCTGCCGTGCCGCCCTTGCTCGGAACGATGTCCACGGTTGCCGCTGCCGGCATGTCGAACCGGCGTCGTGCGTGATGGCTTCCGCGTTTCGGCGGCGGGCGCAGGTTGCGCAGCGAACAGGCTTTTGAGCCATGCGAAGAATCCGCCACGTTTGGCGACCGGCATCGGTTCCGTCTCGGCTTTGAGCGGCGCAGGACTCATCGGCACCACGCCGCTGACGGCAGGCTTTTCCGGCTCCGCACCGGGTTTTGCCACTTGCGGCGGCTGCGCAACGACGACGGGCGTCAGGCGTTCGTAGCTCGGTTTGATTTCCTCGCCGACCTCCGCGCGCCGGATGCGCTCGATTTCGAAATGCGGCGTTTGGAGTTTGTCGTCGGCGACGACGATGATCGGCACGTCGTGGCGCTGTTCGATCTCGGCGACGGCTTTGCGTTTTTCGTTGAGCAGGAAGTTCGCGACGTTGGCCGGCGCCTGCACGAGCACTTGGCCGGAATTTTCCTTCATCGCCTGTTCTTCGACGAGACGCAGCACGGATAACGACAACGATTCGACGCTGCGCACGCGGCCGTGGCCATCGCAGCGCGGACATACCTGTTGCGTCGACTCGCCCAGGCTCGGACGCAGCCGCTGACGCGACATTTCGAGCAAGCCGAACCGCGAGATGCGACCGATCTGCACGCGCGCGCGATCGTGGCGCAATGCGTCTTTCAGTTTTTCCTCGACGTCGCGCTGATGTTTCGGGCTATCCATGTCGATGAAGTCGATCACGATCAATCCGCCCGCATCGCGAATGCGCAACTGACGCGCGATTTCGACGGCGGCTTCCAGATTCGTGTTTAACGCCGTCTCTTCGATGTCGCCGCCCTTGGTCGCTTTGGCGGAGTTGATGTCGATGGAGGTCAGCGCTTCGGTCTGATCGATCACGATGGCGCCGCCGGACGGCAGACGCACGGTGCGCTCGAAGGCATTTTCTATTTGCGTTTCGATCTGGAAACGCGAGAACAGCGGAACGGTATCGGCGTAGATTTTCAGTTTGCGCAAATTCTGCGGCATTACCTGCTGCACGAAATCGCGCGCGTCGTTATAGAGCTCTTCGCTGTCGATCAGAATTTCGCCGATGTCGTTGCGCAAATAGTCGCGCAGCGCGCGGATGATGAGTTTCGATTCCTGATAAATGAGAAACGGCGCGCGGCGCAATTCGGCCGCTTCGGCGATCGCTTTCCAAACTTGCAGAAGATAATCCAAATCCCACTGCAGCTCTTCGCCTTCGCGGCCCATGCCGGCGGTGCGGATGATCAGGCCCATGTCCTCGGGCAGATTGAGCTGATCGAGCACTTCCTTGAGGTTGGCGCGGTCGTCGCCTTCGATGCGACGCGACACGCCGCCGGCGCGGGGGTTGTTCGGCATCAGGACCAGGTATCGTCCGGCGAGCGAGATGAACGTCGTCAGCGCCGCGCCTTTGTTGCCGCGCTCTTCCTTGTCGACCTGGACGAGGATCTCCTGGCCTTCTTTCAGCAAGTCGCGGATGCCGGCGCGATTGTGGTCTACGCCGGGCACGAAATACTGTCGGGAAATTTCCTTCAGCGGAAGGAAGCCATGGCGTTCGGCGCCGTAGTCGACGAAGCACGCTTCGAGCGATGGCTCGACACGCGTGATGCGGCCTTTATAGATGTTGGCTTTCTTTTGTTCTTTGGAGGGGATCTCGATATCGAGATCGTAGAGGGATTGGCCATCGACGATAGCCACACGCAACTCTTCACGCTGAGTCGCGTTGATCAACATACGTTTCATTGTAAAAATCCTCAGGCGCTCGACCGCGAACGTCGCCGCGACGCCGCGCCGAATGAACTGGCGGCGGAATCGCGCAAACCGTGGGCGTGGTACGCATCCACGGGAGCGCTTGTTGTATGCCGGCGCGAAACATTCGCGCCTGGCTGTTAAAAGATGCCCTTGTTTGCCCGACCGCGATTCCGTTTGCCTTGACGGCAGCGGGCAATCGGCGACACGAACCGTTACGATATCGCTGCGTTGCCGACGTGCTCCTCCCGGAGCCGCGCCGTTCGCTGACGGACGTAAGTTGTCGCGTGCGCCAAGTACCGACAAATGTGCGGTCACTGGCGCGAAGTGCAAGCCAAGCTTAGCAATTTGCACGGTATTTATCCACTTGAGCCGATTCGCGATGACAGAAACAAAATCTCAGGCGGGATTTGGCGTCCGCAAAGTGCAGGTGCCCGAGGAGCGCGACGGACAGCGCATCGACAATTTTCTGGCCACGCAACTCAAGGGCGTGCCGAAAAGCCTCGTCTACCGGTTGTTGCGGACGGGGCAGGTCCGCATCAACGGCAAACGGGCAAAACCCCATGCGCGGGTGAGCGAAGGCGACGAAATCAGAATTCCACCTGTCCGCACTGCGGCGGAGACGCCCACAGGGCAGGCGCCGACGAGTCTCGTCCAACGCGCCGAAGACGCGATTGTTTTCGAAGACGCAGACTATCTCGTGCTCGACAAGCCCGCGGGACTGGCCAGTCATGGCGGCAGCGGCATCAACTTCGGTGCCATCGAACTCCTGCGCGCGGCGCGGCCGAACGAAACGCTGGAACTCGTGCATCGGCTCGATCGGGATACGAGCGGCATTCTCGTGCTTGCGAGAAAGCGCAGCGCGTTGCTCGCGGTGCAGGATCTGATCTGCAACGGCGACGTGACGAAACAATATCTCGCGCTGCTTTCCGGCAAGCCGCCGCGGACGAAATTCGACGTGAATGCGCCGCTGCGCAAATCGATTTTGCAAGGCGGCGAACGCATGGTTCGCGTGGACGACGCGGGCAAACCGGCGCTGACGACGTTCAAGATCATCGATTCGTTCGCCGGCGCGAGTCTCGCGGAGGTGACGTTGCATACGGGCCGCACGCACCAGATTCGCGTGCATTCTCAGTATGTGGAATTTCCGGTCGCGGGCGACGAAAAGTACGGTTCACGCGAAACGAACCAGCGATTGCGCGAGTACGGGTTGCGCCGTCTGTTTTTGCATGCTGCCCGTTTCGAATTCGAGCGGCCGAATGGAAAAAGTTATTCGTTTTCCGCGCCTCTGGCGCCGGAGCTTGCGGCAGTGCTCGATTCGTTGCCAAAAAGCCGTATAAACGGCTAGATGTCTTTCAGGCTCCGAGTGCTTCGACTTTCGCGGCGCTGATGAAATCGTTCATCGACAGGCCGCCGACGTCGTGCGTGGAAAACCGAACCGAACATTTTCCCCAGCCGAGTTCGATATCCGGGTGGTGATTTTCCTTTTCCGCGATCCAACCCACGGCGTTGACGAACGCAAGCGCATGGGCGAAGTCCGGGAATTTGAATTCCTTGCCTATATCGGCCTCGTCGCCACCGAATTTCCAGCCCGGCAACTCGGCGATCAGCCGGTGCGTTTCGTCCTTGTCCAGCGCATGTTGTTTGCCCTTGAGGGGCTTGCAATTCTGTCTGCGCAACTCATCTAGTTTCATGATGATCTCCCTGGGCGTCGTCTTCGAGTATAGCGTCGGCTGACGCGGCGCTCATTTCGGACTAAACTGGTACTGTTTTCCATTCGCGTGATTTTATGCTCACTCTCAGCGACAACGCGCAGGCGCACTTTCGACGGCTGATCGAACAGCAAGGGCTCGATGACGTCGGTGTTCGAATCCACGCCGTGCACGGCGGCACTCCGAAAGCCGATTGCCAGCTCGAATTCTGCAGCGCAGACGAATTGGTGGGTGACGAGTGGGCGTTGCAGTGCGACGGGTTCGTTTTTTACGTCGATGCCGCGAGCATCGGCTATTTCGATCAGGCCGAGATCGACTATCAAATGAATCCGACAGGCGGCCAATTGTCTGTTCGCGCGCCGAAATTAAAAGGTGTCCCGCCGGTGGAAGGCGCGGGTCTCGCCGAGCGCATTCGGTACATCATCGACAGCGAAATCAATCCCCAAATCGCATCACACGGTGGACGCGTCAGTCTGGAGGAAATTGCCGGCGACGGCATCGTCGTGCTGCGTTTCGGCGGCGGCTGTCACGGCTGCGGAATGGCCGACGTCACGTTGAAGCAAGGCATCGAAAAAACATTGCGATCGCGCTTACCCGAGATAACCGAAGTGCGCGACGCGACCGATCACGCCAGCGGACATAATCCGTATTACCGCGGACAGCAGGGTTCGTCCGCGGTGCGCTGAGTTCGGTTATTGCGTGTGTTATTCGGCGCCTTGCTCGTGATGAGCGAGATCGTCGAGTTTGCCCGGCATATCCGCGTAGAAGCGGGCGAGGGTATCGATATCGGCCTCGCTCAGCGTCTTGGCGAAGCCCGCCATGATGGCGTTCTGGCGCTCGCCCGTCTTGTATTCCTGCAACGCGCGCTGGAGATAATCGTGGTACTGGCCGGCGAGCCGCGGATATTGCGCGTTCGTCGCGTTACCGTCGGCGGCGTGACACGCCGCGCACGATTTGGACAGTTCTTCCGCACCCTTTCCAGGTGCTCCGCCTTCCGCGGCGAACGTATTGAAGGCAACTCCGCAGGCAAGCGAGGCGATGAGGGTGATCGATTTCATGGGTCGCTTCCTTACGGTGCCGAATTGGACGGAGTGATACTGGAAAGATAAGCGGCGATATTGCGGATGTCCTGATCGGACAGGCTTTCGCCTTGCGCGCGCATGGTCGGATGGGCGCGTTCGCCTTTCTTGTACTCGGTGAGCGCACTCACCAGATAATCGTAGTTCTGACCGCCGATGCGCGGCACACGATAGTTCGGATACGCGTTGCGATAGCCGGTGACGCCATGGCAGCCGCCGCAGGTATAGACCAATGCATGTCCGACTTGCGGATCGCCTTTCGGTTCGTCGGCGAACGCCGTCGTGGTGAAACAAGCCGCTAACAACAACGCGGCGCTACAGGCAAGCACAATTCTCGGCATAGTGGGTCCGGCGATCAGGTCAAAAAGGGCTAAAACCCGCGAAGTATAACGTGCGACGATTCCTCGTCGCCAGATTTCGGACCTGATCGTGCCATCTATCCCCTCGAAAATTCCCCGATCGAACGTAAATCGCGTGCAACTATTTTCGGCGCAGGCGCATCCAACGTAAGCACATGAATTTTTCTTCAGGAGGCATGACTACCGGCTCTGTCGGCGGCAGTCGATGCCTCTCAAACTGTGCGCTGAGGGGCATGGTTGAAATGTAAGTATGATAGTGATATAGTTAACTATAACACCGAATCAATCATCGGTTCACTTTCTGATAAGCCATGGCCAAATCACTGATGAAACTCAAAAATTTCCTCGCGATGAGCGGAATTGCCGCTGCTGCGTGCGTATTGTCCGCGTGCAATACGGACGGAAAAGCGGCGCAAACCAAGCAACCGGCAACTGATGCGGTGCCTGTGGAAGTCGCCGCGGCGGCGCGCGCACCGATCAGCGCGAACTATAGCGGCACGGCCTCGCTCGTCGCCGATCACGAAGCTCAGGTCGTGGCCAAGACCAGCGGCGTGATCATGAAGTTGCATGTGGAAGAGGGCGATACCGTCAAGGCGGGTCAGTTGCTCGCCGAGATCGACGATTCGGACGCGCGCAGCAAACTGGCGTCGGCCGAAGCCCAGATGCACAAGTCGGAAGCGACGTTCGCGCACGCTGAAGCGGCGATTCCGAAACAGCTCATTCCGCAATTCGAATACGAGCAGGACAAGTACGATCTGCAGGACAAGCGCGCCGCGATGGAAAGTGCGCGGTTGCAGCTTGCGTATACACGTATACTCGCGCCCGTCGACGGCATCATCGCCGAGCGTTCGGTGAAACTCGGCAACATGCTGCAGGCGAACCAGAACGTGTTTCGCATCGTCGGCATGGATCCGCTGCAAGCCGTTTTGAATGTACCGGAACGTCAGCTCGGCATTCTGAAAGCGGGCCAGGCCGTGCAGCTCGAAGCCGATGCGCTGCCGAGCAAGCAATTTACCGGAACGATTCTGCGCATCGCTCCGGTCGTGGATTCCAACAGCGGAACGTTCCGCGTGACCACGCAATTCCACGACAAGTCCGGCACGCTCAAGCCAGGCATGTTCGCGCGCATCGACATCGTCTACGACCATCGCGAAGACGCGCTGACGGTACCGCGCTCCGCGCTCGTAGAAGAGGACGGCGAGACGGCCGTGTTCGTCGTCGAAAAAGAAATCGCCAAGACAACACCCGTTGCCACCAAAGATGCGAAGGCAACGGTTGATACAAAGACTGCTTCAACTCCTGCGACTCCAGCGGCAGATTTCCTGGTTGCACATCGCAAACTGGTGAAGATCGGCTACAGCGACAGCGATCATGTCGAAATCCGTTCGGGTCTCGACGAAGGTGCGCGCGTCATCACGGTCGGCCGCAACGCCGTGCGTGATGGCACCGCGGTGCAGGTGATCGGTGCGCCGAAACCGCAAGCACTCGCCGAAACGAAAGCGGCGGGAGCCAACGGGTGAATATCGTCGAAGCAGCTACGCGCCGACGCGTAACCGTCGGCATGGTCACGCTGACGTTCGTCCTCTTCGGCCTGATCGCTTTATCCGGACTCAAAGTCAATCTCCTGCCGGATCTCACGTATCCCACACTGACGGTCCGCACGGAATACGAAGGCGCCGCGCCACTGGAGATGGAAAATCTCATCTCCCAGCCGGTGGAAGAAGCGATCGGCGTGGTGAAAAATCTGCGCAAGATCCATTCGGTCTCGCGCACCGGCCAGTCCGATGTGATCCTCGAGTTCGCCTGGGGCACGAACATGGATCAGGCCAGCCTCGACGTGCGCGACAAACTCGATGTGCTGCAGCTTCCGCTCGATGCGAAGAAGCCCGTGCTGCTGCGATTCAACCCGTCGACCGATCCGATCATGCGTCTTTCGCTGAGCGGGGCGACTGCGACGAAGGGCGAATTGAACGAGCCCGAGCTCAAACAACTGCGCCGCTTCGCCGACGATGAATTGAAGAAGCGGCTGGAACCGACGCCGGGCGTCGCGGCAGTGAAAGTCGGCGGCGGTCTGGAAGATCAGATCGATGTCGAAATCGATCAGCAAAAGCTGAAGCAGCTCAATCTCAACGTGGCCGACGTTACGAAGCGTCTGGCGGATGAAAACGTCAACGTTTCCGGCGGACGCATCGACAACGGGTCGCAGCGTTATCTCGTGCGCACCGTGAATCAGTTCGGCAATCTGGATGAGATGCGCAATCTTCTCATCAAGGTCGACAACAATGTGCCGGTTCGTCTGAAAGACATCGCCGATGTTCGCCAGGGCTACAAGGAACGCGAAGGTATCGTTCGCGTCGACGGCCACGAAGCGATCGAACTCGCCGTCTACAAAGAGGGCGATGCGAATACCGTCAGTGTCGCTGCGGCCGTGAAAAAACAACTCGAACGGCTCAAGACGATCTTGCCGAGCAATGCCAAGCTCGACACGATCGACGACCAAGCCATTTTCATCCAGAGCTCGCTCGATGACGTGCGCAACGACGCCATCATCGGCGGCGTGCTCGCGATCCTGATCATTTTCTTCTTCCTCGCCGATTCGTGGAGCACGTTCATCATTTCGCTGTCGCTGCCGATATCGCTCATCGCGACATTCTTCTTCATGGGCCAAGCGGGCGTCAGCCTCAACGTGATGTCGCTGGGCGGGCTTGCGCTCGCCACGGGCATGGTCGTCGACGATTCGATCGTCGTCCTCGAAAACATCGCGCGTCTGCGCGAGCACGGCATGGGCATCGTCGAGGCGGCGGTGAAAGGCGCGCGCGAGGTTTCGATGGCCGTCATCGCATCGACATTGACGACAGTCGCCGTATTTTTCCCGCTCGTTTTCGTGCAGGGCGTGGCAGGGCAGCTCTTCCGCGACCAGGCGCTGACCGTGACGTTCGCAATGCTGATCTCGCTCGTCGTCGCGATGACGCTGATTCCGATGCTTGCCTCGCTGAAAGGCCGCTCACCGATCGCCTACAAGGAAGAACAACCTTCGCCCGGTTGGGAGCCGTCGAGCAAAGTCGGCCGCGGCGTCAAGCGCGTGGTAACGCCGATATCCAAAACATTTTTTCACTGGATTCCATATGCGATCGGCGTCGCCGCCGTGTTTATCTCCAGGAACATAGGCGCTGTCGTCGGCAAGGCGTTGCGTGCGGTCGGGCGTGTCGTGTTGATGCCGTACAACGCCGCCGCGCGTACCTACCACGCATTCCTGCCTAAAGCGCTGGCAAGACCGGGCGCCGTGCTCGGATTCGCGGCGATCGCGTTCGCGGCGAGCGTCGCATTGATTCCGACGCTCGGACTCGATCTGATCCCGTCGCTCGCGCAAGGCCGCTTCGAGATGACAGTGAAGCAATCACCCGGCACCGCGCTGATCGACACCGACAAACTGGTCGCCGAACTGCAGCAGAAGA
>DATAVJ010000027.1:0-32679 GCA_036267795.1 Rudaea sp. | reverse complement strand
GTCCGATTTTCGCGTGGGTGATCGCGATCCTGATCACGCTCAGCGGCGTCATCGCGATCTCGTCGCTCGGCATCGAATCGTATCCGAGCATCGCGCCGCCGCAGGTGATCGTGAATGCGAGCTACCAGGGCGCCGACGCCGACACGGTCGAAAAAACCGTCACGCAGGTGATCGAGCAGCAGCTCACCGGCATCGATCATCTGATGTATTTCAGTTCGACGTCGAGCGCAAGCGGCGGTTCGTCGATCACGCTCACTTTCGAGCCCGGCACCAATCCCGACATCGCGCAGGTGCAGACGCAGAACAAGGTGTCGCTCGCGACGCCGCGTTTGCCGTCCGAAGTGACGCAGCAGGGCATCGTGGTCGCGAAAGCGAACGCGGGATTTCTGATGGTCGGCATGTTGAAGTCCGACGACGGTTCGATGGATTCGTACGGCCTGAACAACCTGCTCGCCTCGCGCGTGCTCGATCAGGTGCAGCGTATTCCCGGCGTCGGCAGCGCCACGCAGTTCGGGTCCGAATACGCCATGCGCATCTGGCTCGACGCGGACAAACTGCACGGCTACGCGATGTCCGCCGCGCAGGTGCTGCAGGCCGTGCAGCAGCAGAACGTGCAGGTCGCCGCCGGCTCCCTCGGCGCCGAGCCTGCCACGCCGGGCAACGGATTTTCCGCGACGGTGACGGCCGAAGGCCGCTTCTCCACGCCGGAACAATTCGAAAACATCATCCTGCGCGCGAATGCCGACGGCACATCGGTGCGTCTGAAAGACGTAGCGCGTGTCGAGCTCGGCCCATTCACTTACGGCCACAGCGTGCGCTACAACGGACAGGCCGTCGCCGGCTTCGCGGTGCAGTTGCTGACCGGTGCAAACGCGCTGTCCGTCGCCAAAGGCATCAAAGCGAAGCTTGCCGAGATGCAGCCGAGTTTCCCGCACGGCGTGTCGTGGTTCGTGCCGTACGACACGACGGATTTCATCACGATCTCCGTCAAGGAAGTGGTCGAGACGCTGCTCATCGCCATCGTGCT
Source organism: Rudaea sp. (assembly GCA_036267795.1). Classification (GTDB taxonomy): domain Bacteria; phylum Pseudomonadota; class Gammaproteobacteria; order Xanthomonadales; family Rhodanobacteraceae; genus Rudaea. The sequence goes on along the minus strand of DATAVJ010000027.1, from coordinate 31,652 downwards.
CGTGTTTTTCGTGCTGCTCGTGTTCCTGCAGAATTTCCGCATCACGATGATCGCCATGCTGGTGATTCCGGTCGCCCTGATGGGCGGCTTCCTCGGCATCTGGATCAACGGTTTCACCATCAATCAGCTGAGCCTGTTCGCGATGGTGCTCGCGATCGGCATCGTCGTCGACGATGCGATCGTCGTCATCGAGAACGTCGAGCGCATCATGGCCGAGGAAAATCTGCCGCCGAAAGAAGCCACGCGAAAAGCCATGAGCCAGATCACCGGCGCCGTGATCGCGATCGCGGTCGTGCTCGCCGCCGTGTTCATCCCGAGCGCGATGCAGTCCGGTTCGGTGGGTGCGATTTACCGTCAGTTCGCGCTGACCATCGCGTTGTCGGTGATGTTCTCGGCGTTCCTCGCCCTCGCCTTCACGCCTGCGTTGTGCGCGACGCTGCTCAAGCCCGCGCACGAGACCAGGAAAAACGTTCTGTTCCGCTGGTTCAACCGTTCGTTCACGTGGACGCAGAACACCTACACCGGCCAGATCCGTAGCGCGATTCGTCACGTGCCGATCTGGATGGGCATTTTCGCCGTGGTGCTGCTGGTCTGCGGATTCATGTTCTGGAAATTGCCAAGCAGCTTCCTGCCGGAAGAAGATCAAGGTTACGCGCTCGCCATCGTCACGCTGCCGTCCGGCGCGTCGATCGAGCGCACCAATGCCGTCATGTCGCAAGTCGAGACGCTGGCGCGCAAGAACGCCGCTGTCGACGGCGTCATCACCGTGGCGGGTTTCAGCTTCGTGGGCCAGGGCGAAAACGTCGGCATGGCGTTCTTCCGCTTCAAGCCATGGGACGAGCGCAAAGACGTGGCGGCCGACCTGATCAAGCAGATCAACGGCGCGTTTTTCATGAACATCAAGGATGCGCAGGCGTTCGTCGTCAATCTGCCGACGATTTCGGGTCTCGGCCAGTTCGGCGGCTTCGACATGTACCTGCAGGATCGCAGCGGCGCCGGACACGAGGCGCTCACCAACGCGCAAAACATATTGCTCGGCAAAGCCGCGGCCGAATCCGCCACGCTCGCCGGCGTGCGCCCGAATGGTTTGCCGGATACGCCGCAGCTCAAGATGCTCGTCGACCGCGTGCAGGCGCAATCGATGGGTCTCAACCTTACGGACGTCTATACGGCCATTCAGCTCATGCTCGCGCCGGTCTACGTCAACGATTTCTTCTACGGCGGCCGCGTCCTGCGCGTGAACATGCAGGCCGATGCGCCGTTCCGCATGAGCCCGGATGCGCTGCAGCGCTTTTTCGTGCCGAGTTCACTGTCGAACAACAGCAACAACAACGGCAGCGGCGGCAGCGGTTCGTCGTCGAACATGCCTTCGTCCGGCAACTACAGCGCCGCGACGACGACCAACAACACACTGCCGCGCATGATCCCGCTGTCGAACGTCGTTCGTACCAATTGGACGATCGCATCGCCGAGCCTGGTTCGCTACAACGGCTATTCCGCGATCGAGATCGTCGGCTCGCAGGCGCCGGGCAAGAGTTCCGGCGAAGCGATGAAGGCGATGCAGAACATCGTCAACAACGATCTGCCGCAAGGTTTCGGCTACGACTGGACCGGCCAGTCGCTGCAGGAAATCATTTCCGGCAGCCAGGCGCCGTTGTTGTTCGCGCTGTCGATTCTGGTCGTGTTCCTCGCGCTCGCCGCATTGTATGAAAGCTGGTCGGTACCGGTGGCGGTGATGCTGGTCGTTCCGCTCGGCATCACCGGCGCGCTGGCATTCACGTTGTTCCGTCACGTGTTCGACGCGCAGATCTCCAACGACGTCTACTTCAAGGTCGGCCTGCTCACCATCATCGCGCTGGCGGCGAAGAACGCGATCCTGATCGTCGAATTCGCGGTCAGCGAGCAGCGCGCGGGACGCAAACTCGGCACCGCCGTCGTCGACGCGGCCCGCCTGCGCTTGCGGCCGATCCTGATGACCTCGTTCTGCTTCATCCTCGGCGTGACGCCATTGGCGATCTCCAGCGGCGCGGGCGCGAATGCGCGTCACGCCATCGGCACCGGCGTGATCGGCGGCATGATCTTCGCCACATTTTTCGGCGTGCTTTTCATTCCGATTTTCTACGTCGTAATCAAGCGCCTGCTCGGCGACAAGATGGAACCGCCAGAAGAGACGCTCGAAGCCACCAAAGACATACACGCGCACGGATGACAATGCGGAATGCGGCGCGATGACGGCCGCCGCGTCTTCGCAGAGGGATCGAGTAGGAAAGCCGCGCCGTTGCTGCATTTGACCGTGCTGCGACACGGAAGTATGTCCGCTGCGTGATATCGCGCTTGGCTGCGCCTGCGGAATCAACGAAAATACCCGTTCTCGCCGGCGCATTCGCTGCGCCGCTGTTTTTCTCCGGAGACTTCGATGACCGAACCCACGCTCACGCCGCCCAGCGGCGGCGCAAAGATCACCCTTTCGAAAAGCAGGCTGAATGTGCCGGACCATCCGATCATTCCCTTCATCGAGGGCGACGGCACCGGCCCCGATATCTGGCGTGCGAGCGTGCGCGTGTTCGATGCCGCTGTTGAAAAAGTATACAAAGGCAAGCGCAAGATCCACTGGATGGAAGTCTTCGCGGGCGAGAAAGCGTTCAAGCAGTACAACAACTGGCTGCCCGAATCGACGGTGCAGGCGTGCCGCGACTACCTCGTTTCGATCAAAGGTCCGCTGACGACACCGATCGGCGGCGGCATCCGCTCGCTGAACGTCGCACTACGTCAGATGCTCGACCTCTACGTTTGCCTTCGTCCGGTACGCTGGTTCAAGGGCGTGCCCTCGCCGGTGCGCGATCCGTCGAAGGTCGACATGGTGATCTTCCGCGAGAACACCGAGGACATTTACGCCGGCATCGAATACGAAGCCGGCAGCGCGGCCGCGCAGAAGCTGCTCGATTTCGTGCAGCAAAGCGATCCGAAAGGATTCGACAAGATCCGTTTCGGCACCAAAGCCAAAGCCGAAGAGTGGCAGAAGCTGCTCGAAACCATAGGCATGCCGCATCGCGACGTCGGCGTGAACGTCGGCATCGGCATCAAGCCGGTGAGTTATCTCGGCACCGAACGCATCGTGCACAGCGCGATTTCCTACGCGCTCGAAACCAAGCGCAAGTCGGTTTCGATCGTGCACAAGGGCAACATCATGAAGTTCACGGAAGGCGCATTCCGTGGCTGGGGTTACGAAGTCGCGGAAAAATTTTTCCCGGGCAGGGTTTACACGTGGGAGCAGTGGGAAAAAACCAAGGCGGCGAAAGGCGAGCAGGAGGCGAATGCCGAACAGAAGGCGGCGATCGCGTCCGGCAAACTGCTGGTCAAGGATTCGATTGCCGATATCACGCTGCAGCAGGTGTTGACGCGGCCGGATGAATTCGACGTCATCGTCACGTTGAATCTCAATGGCGATTATTTGTCGGATGCGCTGGCGGCGCAGGTCGGCGGCATCGGCATCGCGCCGGGCGGCAACGTCAACTATCTCACCGGTCACGCGGTGTTCGAGGCGACGCATGGCACGGCGCCGAAATACGCGAACCAGGACAAAGTGAATCCGGGATCGGTGATTTTGTCGGGCGAGATGATGCTGCGCTACATGGGATGGACCGAGGCGGCGGATGCGCTCATCAGTGCGATGGACAAGGCGATCGCGGCGAAGAAAGTCACTTACGATTTTGCGCGGTTGATGGATGGCGCGACGGAAGTGAAGTGTTCGGAGTTTGGGGATGCGTTGATCAAGGCGTTGTGACGGCGCAGCGCCTTCCTCTTAGTTTGTCGTTCCGGCGAAAGCCGGATCCAGTGACTTTGTTTCCGACTTTTTCTAGCTAGAGCCGGAGCTTTCACTCGCCTGCGTCGAACGGCGCACTTCCTGTGCGCCGTTGAGGCTGCGGCATGTTTCAGTGGGGAATGGCCAGGCGTGGCCACTTCACCGGTTTGCTGCGTGTCGTCGCAACGCGGATTGTCTTTCCGCGAGAACGCGGTCTCGACAGACGCTGCACTGTTTCTTTCGAAAGATATCCGCCGCTGAACAGTTGGCCTTGCGCCACCTGTGAGAGATTTTGCCAGAAGCCTTTCATGATGCGACTCCGATCCGTTGAGTGCAGCAAAGATAGGCTTGGACGGATGGCAAAAAAAGCGATGGTTTTGCAATCGAGAAGTGAATTTTCCTCACGTTGTCACTGCCCCGCCCCGCGCACTGCAACGAGCGCCGAATTTTGCGCTGGCGTATCATGATCAGTCACGGCTTGCGATCGACCAGGAGCGTCCCATGAAGTCTTCGATAGTTATACTTTGTAGCGTTTGCAGCATTTTAGCCTTGAACGCGTGCAGTCAGACGAATGCGCCGGCGCCCGTCGCCACGACGCGTGCGCCGGATCAACCGGCCAATCCGCCGCCGCCGCAAAGCGCGACTCAGGCGACGGATGCGAAACTCGGTTCCGTCCTGGCCGGGGATTGGCGAGGGGCGTCGAACAAAGCGCGCGATCAGTACCGCCATCCGAAGGAAACGCTCGATTTCTTCGGGCTCAAACCCGGAATGAACCTGATCGAGATCACCCCCGGCGGCGGCTGGTACGCGGAAATCCTCGCACCGTTCCTGAAGGGCGCCGGCACGTACACGGCCGCCATCGTCACCCCGAAGAAGAAGGATGGCGAAGACGCGCAGGACATGGATGCGCTTCACAAGAAATTCGCCGGCGACGCCAGCGAATACGGCGACGCCAAGTTCGTCGAATTCGACGGCAAGGCGCCGAATCTCGGGCCGGACAGTTCCGCCGACATGGTCGTCACGTTCCGCAACGTGCACAACTGGGTGATGGCCGACACCGCGCCGCTCATGTTCAAGGCGTTCTTCAACGTGCTGAAACCCGGCGGCGTTCTCGGCGTCACCGACCACCGCGCGGCGGCGGGTGCCGATCTCGACAAGATCAAACGCACGGGTTATCTGCCGGAGGACTTCGTGATCAAGCTGGCCACCGACGCCGGTTTCAAACTCGAAGGCAAGAGCGAGATCAACGCCAATCCGAAAGACACCAAGGATTATCCGGAAAATGTCTGGACGTTGCCGCCGACGTTCGCGCTGAAAGACAAAGATCACGACAAATACGCGGCGATCGGCGAATCCGACCGCATGACGTTGAAGTTCGTGAAACCGGGCGGCGATCAGATTTTCACCGGCGCATCGGATTCGACCAAACCTCCCGCCAAGCCGTAGGAAACGATGAGGACGGGCGATGCGATTGCGTCGCCCGCCATGCGATGCTCGTCGCACTCAACAAACCGTTCAACGTGCTGTGCCAGTTCACGGACGATCACGATCCTCCGCGCCGCACGCTGGCCGACTATGTGAAATTTCCCGATGTCTACCCGGCAGGCCGTCTCGATTTCGACAGCGAAGGACTGCTGCTGCTCACCGATGAAGGAAAATTGTCGAAACGCCTGACCGACCCGCGCAGCCGCACCGCAAAAACGTACGCGGTGCATGTGGAAGGAACACCGCGCATCGATCAATTGATGCGTTTGCGCAAAGGTATACTTTTAAACGACGGCGAGACGCTGCCTGCCGACGTGCGCGAGATCGAGGCGCCAGCGTGGCTTTGGCCGCGCGATCCACCGGTGCGTTTTCGCAAAACCGTACCCGACGCGTGGATCGAACTCACAATCCACGAAGGCCGCAACCGCCAGGTGCGTCGCATGACTGCGGCCGTGGGTCTGCCGACATTACGCCTTGTGCGCACACGCATCGGCGACATCGCGCTCGGCACGCTGCAGCCGGGCGAAACGAGGATCGAAAAGGCGTGACCGGCTTCAAGGACCACTTCTCCGGCCACGCCAGTATCTACCGCGAAGCGCGGCCGACCTATCCTCCACGGTTGTTTGCGTGGCTGGCGCAGCAGGCGCCCGATCGGCAATTCGCCTGGGATTGCGGCTGCGGCAACGGTCAGGCCACCGTTGCGCTTGCCGATCATTTCACGCACGTCATCGGCACCGATCCGAGCGCCAACCAGATCGCTGCGGCGGAACCGAGGGCGACGATCGAGTATCGCGTTGAGTCCGCCGAGCATTCATCGCTGACCGGCGCGAGCGCGAGCCTCGTCACGGTGGCGCAGGCGCTTCACTGGTTTGATCACGCGGCGTTCTACGCGGAAGTGAAACGTGTTCTCAAACCGAACGGCCTTTTCGCCGCATGGGCATATTCCGACTGCGCAACCGGCGATCCGGACATCGACCGCATCAAAGACAGGCTCTACGCCGAGCTGACCGGTCCGTACTGGCCGCCGGAGCGTGTGCACGTCGACACGGGGTATAAAACGCTGCCTTTTCCCTTTGTGGAAATTGCGGCACCGCAATTCCAGATGATTGCGCACTGGACGGCCGAGCATCTGCTCGCCTATTTTTGCTCCTGGTCTGCTTCGCAGCGCTACATGAAGATTAAAGGCGGCGATCCTGTCGCGATCATCGAGCCGCATCTGCGCGCTGCATGGGGCGATGCCGGCACGATCCGCGAGGTGCGTTGGCAATTTCATTTGCGCTGCGGAAGAGCGGGTTAGGTGGACGCAACGTCTTTGCGGCAAAACGCGACGCGCGACTGGATCACGCCGGCCGAATTGATAACGCTCGGTGCGATCTGGGGCGGATCGTTTCTGTTCATGCGCGTCGCCGCCGCCGATTTCGGACCGCTCGCGCTCGTCGAAGTGCGCGTCACGCTCGGCGCGCTGTCGCTCATGCCGTTCTTGTGGCGCGTGCGCCGTTCCATCGGTGCGTCGTCGTGGCTGCGTCTGGCCATCGTCGGCCTGATGAATTCGGCCATTCCGTTCACGTTGTTCGCGTGGGGCGCGGAGCGTGCGCCCGCCGGTGTCGGGGCGATCGCCAATTCGATGACGCCATTGTTCACCGCGCTGGTCGCCTTTGCCGTTTGGCGTGAGGCGATTTCGAAGCGGCGCGCCATTGCGCTGGTGGTCGGATTGATCGGCGTCATCGTCCTCGCAAGCGATCGGGTGAGCGGCACGAATGTCATGCAGGCGGCTGTGGCGGGAACGATTGCGTCGCTCAGCTACGGGTTCGCGGCAAATCTCACGAGGCGATGGCTTTCGGTCATTCCTCCGGCAGCGGCCGTGGCCGGAACGCAATTGTGTTCGGCGCTGATGCTCGCGCCACTGGCGTTCTTCAACTGGCCGACGGCCGCCGTGCCAATGCAATCCTGGCTCGCCGCCGCGGCGCTCGGTGTTTTGTGCACCGGCATCGCCTACGCGTTGTTGTTTCGGCTCATCGCACGCGTGGGCGCGGCGCGCGCGATCACATGCACGTATCTCATTCCCGTATTCGGCGTCGGTTGGGCGTGGCTGTTTTTAGGCGAGGCGCCGACGCCCACCATGGCCATCGCCGGCATCGTGATCCTCGGCAGCGTTATCGTCAGCCAGCGCGAGTCCGCAGCGCGCTGATCAGCACCGCACCAGTCAGCACCGCAGCAATCAGCGATTCGTCAACTGGATTTCGATGCGCCGATTCTTGGCGTAAGCGGCTTCGCTATCGGCGCTATCCAGCGGCTGAAATTGTCCGAATCCATTCGCCGACAACCGATGCGCCGGTATGCCCTGCACGACGAGGTATTTGACGATGGCCACTGCGCGCGCCGTCGACAATTCCCAGTTGGACGGAAATTGATCCGTGTGGATCGGCCGCTTGTCCGTGTGGCCGTCGATGCGCACGACCCAATCCAGGTTGGACGGAATTTCCGCGGAAACTTCATTCAACGTCTGCGCGAGTTTGTCGAGACTGGATTGCGCACCGGGATTCAGATCGGCCGAGCCGGTGTCGAAGAGAATATCCGTGGGAACCACGAAACGATCGCCGATGACGCGGATATCGCCGCGCGTACCGAGTAGTTCGCGCAGCTTGCCGAAAAATTCCGAGCGGTATTTTTCGAGCTGGTTGACCTTGTTCGCCAACGCCAGATTCAGTTGCGCGCCCAAGTCGGCGATCTTGGCGTCCTTGTCTTTGACGTTCGCGTCGGCCAGATCCAACGCGGCGGAAAGTTTGTTCAATTGCTCGCGGACCGCAGCGAGTTGTCGATTGAGCAGTTCGACCTGAGCCGCGGATTTCGCATTGAGGTCGGTCGCCGCCACGAGATCTTTCTTCGACGTATCGAGCTGGCCCGACAAACTCGCCACCTGCTGTTCCAATTGCGCCTTCAATTCGCTGAGCGAGGCGATGTCGGCATTGAGTTTCGCCGCTTCGGCGCTCGCCGCGTCGAGCTGGCCTTTGATGGCATCGCGCTCGTTCGCAGCCGCACCGAGCGATGCGGATAACTCGGTTGTCCTGGCTTGCAGGTCGCGATTGGCGCCTTCGGCCAGCGACAGCGTTTTGGATAGTTGCGCGATTTGCGCATTGAGTTGCGACAACGCTTCGTTCTTGCCGGCGATGGTTTGCGAAAGGACGAATTGCCCGATCGCGAACATCAACAGCACGAACACCATCACCAGAATCAGCGACGACAACGCATCGACGAATCCGGGCCAGATGTCGAGACTGCGCCGCCGCCGCCCGAGGGAATTCATATCGCGGCGCCACTGTATTTGTCATTTCTGAGCGTAACCGCGCAATTCATGAGGTTGCTCTGCCTCGCTTGCCGTCCACGGCGGCGGCGATCGTGCGCGACAGCAGCCGCAATTCGCCCCGCAATTCGTCGGACAACCGCGCTCCGCCATTCGGCGCAGCTGCCAATGTCTTCAGCACGTTCTTCAATTCTTCCTGCGTTTCCGACATGCCGCGCAGTTCGCGCGATTCGCGGCCGAGCACATCGGTGAGCCGCGTCAGTTGCGTGTTCAGTTCGCTCAGTTGTTCCGTCGAACTGCGCCGCTCGCGTTCGGATTCGGTCAGCGCGCGCTGCATGCGTTCGAGTCCATCGGCCGTCTGTTCGAGCAACGCCTGCACGTATGCCGGAACGCTCGCTTCGCCGTCGGATTGAAGTCCACCGGACGACAAACGCGTCATGCCGGACAGCCAATCCTCGAGCTCGTTGTAGAAACGGTTTTGCGCGTGCCCGGCTTGCAGATCGAGAAATCCGAGCACCAGCGAACTCGCCAAGCCGAACAGCGACGTCGAAAAACTCGTCGACATTCCGGACAACGGCTGCTTCAGGTTTTCCTTGAGCTGCGTGAACATCGCGACCGGATCGCCGCCGACGCCGAGGGAACCGATGATGTCGGCGACGGAGCGAATGGTTTCGAGCAAACCCCAGAACGTGCCGAGCAGGCCGAGAAAAATGGCCAGGCCGACGAGATAGCGCGACAGATCGCGCGATTCCTCGAGACGCAGGTACACGCTGTCGAGGATCGAACGCAACGATGGCGTCGACAGCGAAAATTTTGCGCGCTCGCGTCCGCCGAACATGCGCGCCATCGGCGCGAGCAGTTTCGGTTTGGTTGGCAACGGACGATCCGGCGGCGAGCGTTTGAACAGCTCGATCCATTCGACGTCGCGCGACAACAGGAAAACCTGGCGCACGTTGACGACGATGCCGGCCACGAGCACGGCGAGAATCACGCCGTTGAAAAAAGGATTGGCCTGGAAGTTTTGCACGAGCTTGCCAGCCATCAGCGCGGCGAGCAGCGCAACGGCGGCCAGGAAGCCGAACATCCAGATGAAAACATTAGAAGGTTTGGTCATGGCGATCGAATCCGAAGACAGGTTGGATGCGTTCTACGTGAGACTGGTTGCGCAGCGGATGGTTCCGCATCACTCGGATCGCAGGCAGGGTAACGCGCAGATATGGAAATTTGCTGACGCGGCATCCGTGCAAGGTTTTACTTGCCGCGTGGTTTGGCGCGGTGCGTCGGCGTTGCGCTCCACGGATCGTCCGGCCAGGGATGCTTCGGATAGCGTCCTTTCAGTTCTTTTTTCACTTCCGGATACGTGCGCTCCCAGAATCCGCGCAAATCCTGCGTCACCTGAATCGGCCGCTGGGCGGGCGAGAGCAGATGCAGCGTCACCGGCACTTTTGCGCGGGCGATGCGCGGCGTATCGGCAAGCCCGAACAACTCCTGCAATTTGACGGCGAGAACGGGCGACTGGCCGGCGTGATATTCCAGTCGACGCATATTGCCGCTCGGCATGGCAATCGACTCCGGCGCGAGTTCGTCTACCGCGCGGTGTTGCGCATAATCGAGGCGTGCGGCCAATGCATCGCCGACGAGTTGCGGCGTCAGCGCGTCCAGCCGCGTCGCGTTGTCCAGGTGCGGCATCAGCCATGCGTCGATCGATGTGTGCAACGCATCGTCGCTCAAATCGGGTAAATCCAGATCGGGAATCCATTCGCGCAGACAATTCACGCGCGTGCGCAACGAGCGCGCCTGATCGCTCCACGGCAGCGCGTCGATGCGAAGACTGTGCACCGCCTTCGACAATCCGGCGTGCGCGTCGCCCGGCCGTGTGGGCACGCTGCGCTGCTCGAGCACGAGTTCGGCAAAGCGCACCACCTCGAATGCCTCGGCGGACCGAGTGACTTCGTTCCATCGCACGATCCGTTCGCGGACAATGCGATCGGAAAAATCCTGTTCGAGAATCGCGGCATCGAACGGCGCGGCCGACAAGATCAAACTGTCGCCTTCGTCATAACGCAGGTCGACGGCGACGAGCCATTGCTCGCCGAGCAATTCGCTATTGCTGTGCACATGCGCGCCGCGCCCGTTGCTCAGGCGATAGCGGCGCGGATCGTTTTCATCCTGCCGCGCGACGCGATCGGGAAACGCGTGCACGAGCACGTTGCCGATGTCGTCGTCGGCAATCGGTGCGTTCGATGATCTCGTTTTACGTCCGACCGCTTCACCGCGTCGCCGCCATTTCTTTGCGGCCCGATCGATCGCGGCGAGCATGGATACATCGGCATTCGCAGCGCGCGCAGCACGCGCGCCGTCACGGCGATAATCGGCCAGCGCCGCGTAACGTGCCTCGAAATCGTCGGAGCGCGCTTGATCGCCGCGCAACGGAGTGCGTGCATCGATCAGCGCGATGAGGTCGCATGCCAATTCCCATCGCGCGTCCGGCGCGCGCAGCAGCGCGGCGGCGAGGCGAGGCGTCGCACCTGTGGCAAGCATCACGCGGCCGAACGCGGTTATGCGATTTTCCGGGTCGAGTGCGCCGAGCAGAATCAGCAAATCTCGCGCGCCGGCCAACGCGCCGCTCGGCGGCGGATCGAGCCAGCGCAAATCGTTCGATCCCCACGCGGCGATATCCAGCGCCAAGCCGGACAGTTCGACCTGATTGATTTCAGCGCGACGAGACGCTTCGCGGCGCTGACTTTGCGGCCACAATCGATACGCGATACCGGGCGCGACGCGGCCCGCGCGGCCGGCGCGCTGATCGGCGGATGCCTGCGAGACAGGGATGGTTTCCAATCGCGTGAAACCGGAATTCGGATCGAGCCGCGGTTCGCGCGCAAATCCCGTGTCGATCACGGCGCGAATGCCGGGCAACGTGACGCTCGATTCGGCAATGTTCGTCGCCAGCACGATGCGTCGTTTTCCGGACGAGGTCGGCGACAGGACTGCATGCTGTTCGATCAGTGAAAGTTCGCCGTGCAGCGGCACGAGCTCGATGTCGCTCAACGCATGCAACACCATCCGCGCCTGGTCTATCTCGCGGCGGCCCGCGAGAAATACCAGCACATCGCCATCGGTCGTTTTCAGCGCAGTTTCGACGGTGCGCCGCATATGCGCCGGCCATTCCTCATTGGGCCGCGACGGCGGATATTCGACGCGAACCGGAAAGCTGCGTCCCGCACTGGTGATGCGCGGTGCGTCGAACCAGCGCGCGATGCGTTCGCCGTCCAGCGTGGCCGACATGATGACGAGGCGCAGATCCGGCCGCAGCGATGCCTGCACATCGAGCGCGAGCGCCGCACCCAGATCGCCTTGCAGATGGCGTTCGTGGAATTCGTCGAACAGAACGGCGCCGATGCCGCCGAGTTCGGGATTGGCTTGAATCATCCGCGCTAGAATGCCTTCCGTAACGACTTCGATCCGGGTGCGCGCGGACACTTTGGATTCGAAACGGATGCGGTAACCGATGGTGTCGCCGACTTCTTCGCCGCGCTGGCTTGCCATGAATTCGGCCGCGGCGCGCGCGGCGATGCGGCGCGGTTCGAGCATCAGGATTTTCCTGCCGCCGAGCCACTCGGCATCAAGCAATGACGTCGGCACTTGCGTCGTCTTGCCTGCGCCCGGCGGCGCTTCGACGATCAGGCGGGTATGCGCCGCAAGCGCGGTCGCTATCTCCGACAGAACCTCGCCGATGGGAAATTGTATACTTTTATCCAAGTGGAAAATCGGTGGCGCATCCCGCGGTGGCGCAGCCAACCGGTCCCGCGGCGCGGCGGGACCGGTTCGTCAAGCGGATCTTACTGGCACGTCAGTCCATTTACCTGCGTCAGGCGTTTCCAGGTTTTGGAGCCGCTGCCGGTCGGCACGCCGGTTGGAATTCCCGTGCCGGTGGTCGCATAGTCGAACGTCATCGTGTTGCAATCGGGGAAACTGAGATTGATGGTGCCCCACAATGCTTGCGTGGCTTTCGAACCGAAGTTCCCCGCGAAACCGCCGTTGGTGTTGTAGCCGAGCGTCACCAGTGCGCTGTTCGCTCCGATAGTGATCAGCCCGCTGCCGATCAACCAGTACGGTGTTCCGGTCGCGTCATACGTGTACCAGGAGACACTGACGAAACGCTGCGTGCCGGCCGTGCCGAAATCGCCGACTTCCGTCTGGATGCCCTCGCCGCTGTGCGCGCTGTCGTACCACGTGCCGGTGAGATAGCCGCTGATCGGCAACGGCTGCGACGCCGCTGCGTAATTCGCCGGGTTATACGCGGGTATGGGAAAAAGTTCGGTCGTCTCCGAACTTCCGCTCTGCAGATTGGTTACGAAGATCGACAGCGCCTGGTTGAAATCGGTGGTGTCGCCGACGCCGTAGATGCGATCGAAAACATAAGCCTGAGTGACCTGCACCGGATCGTAGGCAAACGTGGTGCTATAAAACGTGTTCGGATCGGCCACGATGCGGGGAACATAGCCGCTTCCGATCGTGACGCCTGGGAATATGGGATAGGGATACGCCGCCGCGTTCGTCGGACGAATGATTTCCATCAGGACCGCCGATTTCCCTCCGGAACACGGCACGCGGAATATGACGATGGTGTCGGATTCCGTGAACGTGCTTTCGGCGGGATCGGTGCTGACCGGATCGCCACGCAGCGAGAGCAGCCCGGTCACGGATTTGGAGTCGTTCGTATACAAATTCAACGCGAGCGGCGCATTGAGGCAGCTCGGCGGATAGGAGCGATCCGGATTTGCGAAAACCTCGTCCGGCGTGACATTCAACGGCAACGCATGCGTCTGCGACGAAGCGCGAACCTGCGCTTGCGACGGGAATGCGGCCGGCTCGACTTTGATGGCCTGAGCGGCGAACGCCGGCAGCGCCGCGACGAAAAAGATTCCGGCGCCCGTCACGGCGCGAGCGAAAGTCGACTTCATTGTTTCTTCCTCCAGTTGCAACGGCACCGCCAAAGGGTGTCGCCGTTTCAGTTAATCGAGCGTGAACATCATCGCATCTTGGCATAATCACGCATCGAATCGAAGTGTAAAAAAATGCTCATCGACATCGGCGCCAACCTCACACACAGTTCTTTTCAAAACGATCTCGACAGTGTGCTCGCGCGTGCGCGAGGGAATGGCGTCGCGCAACTCGTCGTCACGGGTGCGGATGCGCAGGGATCGCGCGATGCATTGACGCTCGCGCGCGAATTTCCGTCGGTGCTTTATGCGACAGCCGGCGTGCACCCGCATCATGCCAAGGATTTCCATGGCGAAACCGAAGCGTTGCTGGTCGAACTGCAGTCGCACAGGCAAGTCGTCGCCGTCGGCGAAACCGGGCTGGACTACAACCGCAATTTTTCGCCGCGCGAGGCGCAGCTGTTCGCGTTCGAGCGTCAGTTGGGACTTGCCGTCGATTGCGGAAAACCGGTGTTCCTGCATCAGCGCGATGCGCATGCCGATTTCATTTCCTGCCTGGACAACGTTCGCGATCGCATCGGCCGCGCCGTCGTGCATTGCTTCACCGGCGAAAAAAAAGAGCTGTTCGATTATCTCGACCGCGATTTCTACATCGGCATCACCGGCTGGATTTGCGACGAGCGGCGCGGCCTGCATTTGCGCGAACTCGTGAAAAGCATTCCCGCCGATCGATTGATGTTGGAAACCGACTCGCCCTATTTACTGCCGCGCGACCTGAAGCCGATGCCATCGCATCGGCGCAACGAGCCGATGTACTTGCCGCACATCTGCGCGGAAGTGGCGCGCAACCGCGATGAGGACAATGCCATCACCGCTGCCAACGCGACGGCGGCGGCAAAGCGGTTCTTCGATCTCGATTAAGTGCGCAGGCCCACGCCGCGCCGGAGGAGATTCAGGCAGAAGGCGCCGAACACAACGACGAATCCCAGCATCACCACATAGGCCCAGCCGACGCTGATGTCTGCGGTGCCGAGCAGGCCGTAACGGAATGCGTTCACCATGTAGAGAATCGGATTGGCATAGGAGATTTCCTTCCACGGCGACGGCAGTTGCGCGACATTGTAGAAGACGCCGCCGAGATACGTGAGCGGCGTCAGCACGAAGGTTGGAATGATGGCGACGTCGTCGAACTTGCGCGCATAGATCGCGTTGATGAAACCGAGCAGCGCGAAAATAATCGCAGCGAGCAGGAACGTCGTCAGGGTCACGAATGGATGATACAAGTGGATTTTGCTGAAAAATAAAGAAATACCCAGCACGATGACGCCGACCATCATGCCGCGCAGCACGGCGCCGGCGACGTAGCCGCCCAGGATCGTCCAACCCGGCATCGGCGACACGAGCATTTCTTCGACGAAGCGCTGAAACTTCGCGCCGAAGAACGAGCTTGAGATATTTCCGTACGAATTCTGGATCACGCTCATCATCACCAGCCCAGGCGCGATGTACTCGATATAGGAAATTCCCGGCGCCATCTCGCCCACGCGGCGTCCGATCAGGCTGCCGAAGATGACGAAGTACAGCGTCATCGTGATCGCCGGCGGCAGCAGCGTCTGGCTCCAGATGCGCAGGATGCGCGTCACTTCGCGGCGGACGATCGTCCACAGTGCGATCAACGTGCCTTCGGAATTCATGCGGCTGTCCGCTTTTGCCCCCTCTCCCCCAAGCTGCGCTTTGGGGAGAGGGGTGGGGTGAGGGGGAAAAGCTCGGGATTACTGCAACGCTTCTTCGGTGCGATTCGCTGCCCCATCACCCAACCCTCTCCCCCAGGCGTGGCCCGGGGGAGAGCGCTTATATATGTCGCGCTCATGGTCACGCGGCCTTGTCGTTTGCTTCGATCAGGCGCACGAACAATTCTTCCAGCCTATTCGCCTTGTTGCGCATCGATACCACGGTGATGCCGCGCGCCGTCAGCGCGGCGAACAGCGAGTTGAGATCGTGCGCGCGCGACATTTCCGCTTCGATCGTGCGTTCGTCGACGCGTTGGATCTTCACGCCGTCGACAGTGGGAAGATCGGCGACCGGATTGGACAAATCGAGCACGAACGTTTCCACGTCGAGCTTGCCGAGCAGGTTGCGCATCGCCGTGTTCTCGATGATGCGGCCGTGATCGATGATGGCGATGTTGCGGCAAAGCTGTTCGGCTTCTTCCAGATAGTGCGTGGTCAGGATCACGGTCGTGCCGGCCGCGTTGATGCCTTGTATAAATTTCCACATCGAACGGCGGATTTCGATATCCACGCCGGCGGTGGGTTCGTCCAGAATCAGCAAGCGCGGTTCGTTCATCATCGCACGAGCGATCAGCAAACGGCGTTTCATGCCGCCCGACAATGTGCGCGATATTTCAAACGCCTTGTCCCACAGCGCCAATTGCTTGAGGTATTTCTCGGCGCGTTCGCCTGCAATCTTGCGCGGCACGCCATAAAAACCGGCTTGGTTGACGCAGATCTGGAACGGCTGCTCGAACAGGTTGAAATTCATTTCCTGCGGCACGAGGCCGAGCATCTGCATCGCCTCACTGCGCCGTTCGTGAATCGGGATGCCGAACACTTTCGCCTCACCGGACGTGGCGTTCACCAGCGAACTGATGATGCCGATCAGCGTGGATTTGCCCGCGCCGTTCGGACCGAGGAAAGCGTAGAAATCGCCGGCCTGCACACTCAGGGAAATGCCTTTGAGCGCTTCGACGCCGTTCGAATAGGTTTTCTTTAGATCGCGGACTTCCAGCGCGGGAATCGTGCTCATGGGCTGCGCAAAAGAGGCAAGGCAGCTAGTATAGCGACCCTTTCCGACAGGTCGAACGTTTCTCGTGGCAGAACATTTTCAATTGCGCCTGGCCGAAAGCCGCATGCTCGCACCGAGCGTGCGGCACATGGCGTTCGAGCGCGCCGATGGCGCGATGTTCGATTTCATTCCCGGCCAGTTCCTGCAGGTGCATTTTCACTATGCAGACGGCAAACCGACCAAGCGCAGTTATTCCGTCGCGACCGTCGGCACGTCGCAAGGAGGCGCGGTGCGCCGCATCGAAATGGCGGTGTCGTATGTCGATGGCGGCGCAGCGACGGATCTGCTCGGCAATTTGACCGAGGGCGCCGAGATCGAGGCAAGCGGACCATACGGACGTTTTTGTCTGATGGATACGGATGCCAATCATCGTTATCTGCTCGTCGCGACCGGCACCGGCGTTACGCCGTATCGCGCGATGTTGCCGCAAATAGAGAAGATCGCGGCGCGCGGCGCCGAGGTGGCGCTGGTTTACGGCGCGCGCAACGAATCGGAACTGCTGTACGGCGAGGAATTCGAGGCGTTCGCCGCAAAGAATCCACATTTCCACTTTTATCCTTGCTTCAGCCGCGCACCGCGCGCGCAGCCGCGCCCGAACGATCGTAGCGGCCGCGTCCATGTCGCACTGAGCGAATTGAAACCCGATGCGGCACACGACATCGCCTATCTCTGCGGCAATCCCGACATGGTCGATCAGGCGTTCGCGCAACTGAAAGAAGCCGGCCTTCCGATTCCGCATATCCGTCGCGAGAAGTACGTTTCGTCGCGTTGAACGCGACGTTCAGTAAGTCACCGTGACCGTGATCTTGTCTGTATAGTTCGTCGCCGGCACGGCTGTTTGTGGCGGAACGCGGCCGTACACGGTCAATGTTTGCGCCGTACCGGTGCCGGTGCCCGTTTGTGTGTCGGTGTTCAACGTGTTGCCCCAGCGCAGGGTTCGGTTGAGGTCCCGATACAATTCGTATGTCACGAAATCGCCGCCCACCGTCATGCGCCGCGTGTTGCCCGACGCGTTCTGTCCGTTGTCGAGACCGACCTGCCACGACGTGTTGGCGCCGCAGGTCAGGCTGATGCTCGATGTCTGATCGACGTTGCTGGTCAACAGGCCCGGCGCGGAACCGAAGCTGAGATTCGTCGCCGTTGTGATCGTGCATTGCGACTGTACGTTGGCGCTGACGTCGAAAGCGAAGTTGCCCGTACCCTCGCCGGTCGCACCGCTCGAGCAACTGGTCGGTTTGCCGCCGAGGCCGAGAAAGTCTTCGTTGTAGCCGAAATTGATCTGCGCGTTCGCGCCCGCAAACAGGCTCGAATAATTGCCTGCGCCCAATGTGGTCTGGCCAGCGGGAACCTGTCCGTACAAGGTCAACGTGCCGCTTTGCGATCCGTTTCCGCTTATTTGCAGCGACACTTGCGGTGGCGCGATACCTCCGGCAAAGAGCGAACCCCACACCAGCGAGCGCGACGGATCGGTATACATCTGGAACGACATCGCGTCGTTGCTCGCGTCTTTCATCACGCGCGGCGTGAGACTGGAGCCCTGCGATCCGGAACCGATGCTGAAACAGGCGCTGATGTAGTCGACGTCAAGTCCGCCGAGCAAAGCGTTGAACGTGCACGTGTAACTCAAAGTGGCCGATGCGTTGACGAGGCTGCCGCTGGGATTGACGGTGCCGAAGTTCAGAGCGGTCATCGTGGCGCTGCAGGTCGTGGTCGCGTGCGCGCGGCTGCCGAAGGCCAGCACGGCGCAGACGAGAATCAGAAATGCCGGTATCAGCCGCAGAAATTTCATTTGGACTCCAGCGCGCATGTCAGCGGACCGATTTCCGGCACGCCTTCGACAGGGACGGGATAGTCGAAATGCGTCCGGCATTTTCCGGCCGGCGTTTGTGCGGTCAAGGTGTTGTGCATCGTCAATGTGTCCAGATAGACCACGCCATCGAAACCCATCAGCGCGTCACTGCCGGGCTGTTCGTCGAGCCGCACTTTGCTGCCGACCGGCAGCGGTTTGCCGTCACTGTCATGCAGGACGACGGTGGCCGCGCGGACAGTGTGCATCCCGAAACGCGCGACGGAGCCGGCGCGATCGCTCGGCGTGACGATCGCGCTGACGGTGTCGACGCGCATGTTCACCGGCAGATTCATCGCGTCGATGCCGAGCTGGTTTTTCTGATACGCATTCAAACGCGTCACCAGAAGCATGCCGCTGTCGTCGGTGTTGCCGATCACCCGGTTTTCCAGCATCACCGGCACATTCGGAACACCGTCGGTGGACACCACGGCGAACGCATCGTCGACGCGTCGCGTCGCGAACAAATGTCCCGCCATGAAAACGAGCGATCCGGTTGCGTCGGCGTACGCGTAACGGCTGTCGCCCGTCGCGCTCACGCCGGTGGTGAACTGGCCGCGATCGACGAGCCAGCTTGCTTCGGCGATGCCGCCGTTCTGTTCGTCGCCGCTGCGCGCGAGTGCGCGCCAGCCGAAACCGCCGTCGCCGGGCACGGGCCGATCGGCCTCGACTGTGGCGCTGGTCTGGCCTTGACTATGTTGTGACGACGCCGAGTAATTGATGTGATTGTCGCCGCTATAGGTGACGCTGGCGAAAAGGCTGCGGTCTCGCGATACATCGAGATTCTGATTGACGCCTACACTCAATGAAAACCGGCTGCGCACCGTGCTGGACCAGAACGCGCCCGCATAGCGCGACGAAGGCTGTGCCGGATATTGCTGACGCAGATAGTTGACGCCGACATTGCCCAGCGAACCGATGCTGACGCTCGCCAGCGCCGTGTCGCTGACGCGCGGCGGCGATGATCCATACAGCGACGCGACATCGCGATAATCGCCGCGCGTGCGCGTGCTGTCGATCGCGAAATTGAAACGGCGATTGCTCCAGGTGTAACCGAGGTTATATTGCATTCCCGCATCGCCGCGGTATGTGCTGCGTGCGACGAAACCGGACGCCACGCCGCCTTCGTTGCCCAGCAGCACCACGCCGCCGGTGCCGGCGTTGGCGAGCCCGTCCGTGCCCTCCGCGTGCGCTTCGACGGTGAACGCGTTGTTCACGCCATAACGCACACTGCCGCTGGCCATCGGATCGCTGGCGTAGCTGAACGATTTCACGCCGTAATCTTCGCGAACCATGCCGGCCTGGACCGACCAGTCGGCGAGTCCCGCTTGCAGCAATTGATGCGTGGCGTACAGCGGCATGTTGATCGTGCTGGTGCGGCCGAATGCATCGGTCAACACGATCTGCGCGTTGCCGATGCCGGTGATCGTGGGAATGGTGGTCAGCTGGAACGGCCCGGGCTGGACGTTTCCGCTGTATTGCTTCATGCCGTCGATGTACAGATCCACCGCCGAAGGAAGCGTTGCCGAGCCGAAGAACGCGGGCAGCGGAAATGTCGTGCGATACGGCTGCAGCGAAAAGTCGGTACCGATCGAGACGCCGCCGATGCGCGTCGCGCGTGTCCACGATAAATCTCCGGCAACCGCGTCGCCGACGGTGAGGCGCAGCATCGAATCCGGAAAAGCCAATTGCCAATTCGTGTCCAGGCGCACCGAATCCGCGCTCCAGCCGCTGCCGGGCGTGCTTTGATAGCGCATCAATTCCGTATTGCTCAACACGCCGTTATTGCCGGCGAACGCGCGCACCTCGCTGCTGAGTGAAAGCGATTTATTCTGAGCGCCGCCCGTTGCATAAAGGTCGTAGTTGAGCAAAACGCCCGGCGCGGAGCTCGCTACCGGTTCGACGTTGCTCGGTTGATTGAGTCGTTCAAGCTGCAGGCTCAGCAGCGCCAGCGGCGCGACGATGCTGATCCGCTGCGTGTTCGCATCGAAATCCACGTTGATGCCGGACAGCGTATCCAGGCGCAACGGATCGGCGGCATCCGGCGGCAGCACGAAACCGAGTTGCTTCAACGTCGCCGCGCGCACGTACAGAACGCCGGTGCGTTCGTCGAAATGAGCGAGATGTCCTGTTGCGACGCCGTTGAGCGTAACGTCCAGGTAAAGACTGTTGCCGGTGGCCCAGTCGGCGCCGTCGTCGATCACGTCGCTCGTACCGCCCGCTTCGGTTATCGCGGGCAACACAGCGAAGGCGAGACTAGCGAGCAGGAGCGAGCAAAACCAGCGTCTGCTCGACCGGTTCACTGTTGATCCTCGATTGCAGGCTGGCGGCGGACGCGAGCGCCTGCGCCGATACTTTCAATGGCCACCGCTTGGTTTGACCGGGCAATACATAGCCGACCAAGCCTGCCGATAGCTCGTCTCGTTTTCCCTGCGCGTCGACGAGCACGAGATTGCCCAGCTGCGCATGGCCGCTGCCTTGATTGGCAACTTCTATAAACGTCTGATCGCCTTCGTGCACCACTTTCCCACTGAGTTTCGGTGCAACGCTTCCGGCTTGACCGGACGGCTGTACAAAAATCGGTACCGAATAGCGCAACACGTATTGCAGCCCGCCTTGCGGGACAGCCGATTTGCTCGCGTCATCTGTCGAGGTTTGCGATTCGTCGACCGGCAGTTCGTCGATGAGCACGCGATAGGCGTCTTCGTTGACGCTGGGTGGTGCACCCGAGCGGATCACGCGGACGAGTTGCCGCGCTCCCGTGTCGATTTGCAGCATGGGCGGACTGATCGCGAGTCCCCGCGAAGGCGCGAGTTTTTCCTCACCGCCTTCCTGCGTCCAATGAAACACCCGCACTTGCGCGTGCAGCGGTCCGTCGCCGGTATTGCTGAGCCATAAGCCGTCCGCATTCTTGTTCGGCGCCAGGTCCAACGATGTCGGAGCCACCTGCAAGCCGGACGCCGAAGCGGCCGAGCTTGCGAGAAATATACTGGTAAGAGCTGCACCGATAACGAGTTTGGCGGAGAACATTCGCACGGTCGGACCCGATCAGTAAGTAACGGTGACTTGAACGGTGTCCTTATACACCTGCGCACTGGCGCCAGCGATATTCGCCGCCGGAACCTGGCCGTAGACGGTGTACGTCTGCAACAAACCGTTGCCCGTACCGCTGGGGAGGCCGGTGCCGCCCGCGTCGTTCCAGTTGGCCGAATGGCTTGCGTCGGTGTAAAGGCCATAACCGATGCTGTAGGTGTTGATCGTCTGGCCGGTCATCTTGCGCGCGGTCACGCCGCTGCCGCCACCGGCGCTCAAGCCGACGGTGTACGACGTGAGCGGAGTGCACTTGACCGAGATGGTCGACGTCTGATTGATCGCGGTGACCAAATCGGCCGGCGTTGCGAAAGCCATGTCGGTCGGTGCAGTGGTGCGCACGTCGCAGAGTTTCGTGATCGTCATCGTCACATTGAAATTGGCGACGTCGGTAGACGCATGGGCTTGGTTCGCGGCCGAAAAGATACCGGCGGCAAGGATGGCACTGATGAGAAGTTGCTTTGTATACATTTGGAAAAATCCCCTGATTGGTAGTCTCGCGGATAGGAAAAACATCGGTTGAATATTTTGTGGTACGCGGAGCCATTAAGCAGCAAGCGTGCCAAGCCGAAAACCTTCCCTAAGTTGCTGTTTATTAGATTTTTTATTCAGTAATGAATCCACAGACGCGCATGCTGCACTGTGTCAAGTTCACGCAATGGAATGTCAACTGCGTCACATTTTGTCGTTTCGGCCTTCGCGCGGCAGCGTCGCTGCAAGTCGTGTAAAGGATGCTTGACAGCGGTCCAGCTCCTCACTACAGTGCGTTGTCAAGGTTCCTTTACACGCTGCGTCGAGTCTCGCGCGGCGCATGTCCGGAGAAGATGTCGTGGTGCGCAACGCAAACCGAAGCTACGAACGCCGGCTGATTGCTGCCATGGCGATCTACGTCGTCATCATGATGATGATCTGGCCGCTCGCACGCGGCGAGTCGAATGTGTGGCTCAAGGCTGTCTATGCGCTCGCGCCGGTGCCGCCGATGATTTACGTCATCTGGCTGATGGCGCGGCGGATCATGCGCAGCGACGAGCTCGAACAGCGCACACACATGATCGGTCTCGGCGTTAGCGCCGCCGTCGTTTCGGTGGTCAGCCTGGTCAGCGGATTTCTCGCTGCGGCCAACGTGCTCACGCTCGACGTCACCGCCACCATTCTGCTGTGGATTTTTCCGCTGCTGATGTTCACCTATGGTGGTGTGCGTACCTATGCAGCGCGGCGCTATGGCAGCAACGGTTGCGACGAAGACGAAGCGATGCCCTTGTACATTCGCTTTCTCGTGCTGGCCGGACTGTTCTGCGCCGTCGGCGCTTACGTCTATTTCCATGCGCACGACGAACGCGCGAGCAGTTTCGCGCTCGGCATGGCGTCGGCGCTCGTCGCCGGAGCGATCTATTTCGCGGTACGCCGCTGGCGCAAGCGCCGCGCCGCCGAATGAACAACCGTTTGCGCGAACTGCGCGACAGGCATAGTTGGTCGCAGGGCGAACTTGCCGACCGCCTCGACGTGTCGCGGCAAACCGTCAACGCGATCGAGACGGGGAAGTACGATCCGAGTTTGCCGTTGGCATTCCGGATCGCGAAATTGTTCCGCATGTCGATCGAGTCTATTTTTGAACCGGGGAAGGGTTGATCCGTGAACAAAAGAAATCTCTTGCGTATCGTCATCGTCGGCGGCGCAGCCGCGTATCTCGGCTACGCGCATTTCCACAATCGAGCAAGCGAACCTGCGAGCACGCTTAGGCCGTCGATTGCCGCCAACGCCAAGCAATTCACCATGGGCACGCTCGATTTCAAATCGTGCGAAATCAAGCAGAAGCAATCCGGCGCAACCACGATGGCGTTCTGTGCGCCGTTTTCCGTGCCGGAAAACCGCGATGCGCCCGCCGGCCGCACAATCGATCTGCGGCTGGCGCTGATCAAGAGCCGCGCTTCCGCCGCCAACAGCGACATCGTCGTCTTCCTCGCCGGCGGTCCGGGCCAGGCGGCAGTCGACACGTGGCCGCAGGTAGCAGGTGCATTCGAGCCGCTGCTCAAGCACCACCACGTGCTGTTAGTCGACCAGCGCGGCACGGGCGAATCCAATGCGCTGAGCTGCAAGCGCTCGGAAGGCGTGTCCGAAGCGGGCGAGGATTTCAATCCGGAGAGAGTGCGGCAGCACACGCGCGATTGTCTTGCCATCGTCGAGAAAAAAGCCGATCCGCGCTATTACACGACGACGGTCGCCGCCGACGATCTCGAAGCGATCCGCACGGCGCTCGGCAGTCCGCAGTTCGACCTTGTCGGCGTTTCGTACGGCACGCGCATGGCCCAGCAATACGTGATGCGCCATCCTGATGGCGTGCGCAGCGCGGTTCTCGACAGCGTGGCGCCGAACGAGCTTGCGCTCGGCGAGGATTTCGCGGCCAATCTGGAAAGCGCGCTGAAAGCTAATTTCTCCACATGTGTACAAACGCCCGCGTGCCAGAAAGCGTTCGGCGACCCCTACACGAATCTGTACACGTTGCGCGATCAGCTCCGCGCCAAGCCGCAGGACTATACGTATCGCGATCCCGTCACCTTCAAGACGGATACGGCGCACCTGAACCAATACAACCTTGCCGGTCTCGTGCGCATGTTCGCGTACACACCGGAGACGGCGGCGTTGTTGCCTTTGTCGATCTCGCAAGGCCTGCAGGGCGACTACACGCCGCTCGTCGGCCAGGACAAGATCCTCAGCGGCGATTTGTCCGATCTCAGCGACAACGGCATGCAGATATCCGTGCTGTGCAGCGAAGACGCCGATCTTCTCGCGCCGCGCCCTGAAGACGCGAACGCGTTGCTCGGCAACCTGCTCATCGAAAGCATGCAGGCGATGTGCGACGTGTGGCCGCATGGCACGCGCCCGGCCGATTTCCATGCGCCGCTCAAAACCGACAAGCCCATACTCGTGCTCGAAGGCGAACTCGATCCGGTCACACCGCCGCGTTATGGCGAGCAAGTCGTGAAGAATCTGGGCAATGCGCGTCTGATCGTCGCCAAAGGCCAAGGCCACAACGTGATCGGCCGCGGCTGCATTCCGAAAGTCGTCGAGGATTTCGTCGACGGCCTCAAACCGAAAGACCTCAACACGAAATGCGTCGACGCACTCGGCCCCATGCCTGCGTTCATCAGTTTCAACGGCGCTGCGCCCTAAGGAATCGTCATGATCGAGATCAAACAACTGCACAAGACATTCGGCAAGGTCGTCGCCGTCGACGATGTATCGTTCACCGCGCGCGACGGCGAGATCACCGGACTGCTCGGCCCGAACGGCGCCGGCAAGACGACGACGCTGCGCTGCCTGTACACATTGATGAAACCCGTGCGCGGGCAAATATTGGTCGACGGCATCGATGCGTCCACCGATCCGGTGTCGGTGCGCCGCCGCCTGGGCGTGCTGCCCGATGCGCGCGGCCTGTACAAACGGCTCACCGCGCGCGAGAACATCGCCTACTTCGGCCAACTGCACGGACTCGACGACAACACGATCAAGTCGCGTACCGACGCGGCCATCGTCGGACTCGGCATGCACGATTTCGCCGATCGTCGCACCGAAGGTTTCTCGCAAGGGCAGCGCGTGAAAACAGCGATCGCCCGCGCGCTGATCCACGATCCGAAAAACGTGATTCTCGATGAGCCGACCAACGGCCTCGACGTCATGGCCACGCGCGCGATGCGCGATTTTCTCAAACGCCTGAAAGGTGAAGGGCGTTGCGTGCTGTTTTCCAGTCACATCATGCAGGAGGTAGCTGCATTGTGCGATCGCATCGTCGTCATCGCCAAAGGCCGCGTCGTCGCCGACGAATCGCCGCAGGCGCTGCGCGATCAAACGGGCGAAGCGAATCTCGAAGACGCGTTCGTGAAACTGATCGGCACCGATGAAGGACTCGCCGCATGAAATCCACACTGGTCGTTTTTCTCAAAGAGGTCCGCGAGAACCTGCGCGATCGCCGCACGGTGATCAACAGCCTCATCACCGGGCCGCTGATGGCGCCGATCATCTTCGTGATTCTCATCAACACGATGATCACGCGCGAACTCGACAAAGCCGAAAAGCCATTGCCGCTGCCCGTTGTCGGTGCGGAAAACGCGCCGAATCTGATCGCGGCGCTGAAGCAGCAAAATGTCGAGATCAAAACCGGCCCCGCCGACGCCGAACGTGCCGTGCGCGAGCAGGATGACGATGTCGTGCTGCGCATTCCCGCCGATTTCGAAAAAGCATGGAATAAAGGCGAACCTGCGCAAGTCGAAGTGATATTCGATGAATCGCAACGCGACGCGGGCTCTTCGGTCGAACGATTGCGCGGATTGCTCGACCGCTATTCGCAACGCGGCGCCGCGTTGCGATTGCTCGCGCGCGGGCTATCGCCGACGATCACCAAACCGCTCGCCGTCGCGGATCGCGATCAATCGACGCCGCAAAGCCGCTCCAGCGGATTGTTTTCGATGCTGCCGTACTTTTTCATCCTCGGCGGTTTCATCGGCGGCATGGCACTCGCCATCGACACCACCGCCGGCGAGCGCGAACGTCAATCGCTCGAACCCCTGCTCGCCAATCCGGTGCCGCGCTGGCAAATCCTTGCCGGCAAACTCGGCGCGACGACGGCGTTCGCCATCGCGACCGTGTTTCTGAGCATCATCGCGTTTTCCGTCGTTGGGCAACTGATGCCGACGGAAAAGATCGGGATGAGTCTGGAAATCGGCGTACGGTTTGTCGCCTGCACGTTGTTCGTGATGTTGCCGTTGGCGGCGTTGCTCGCATCATTGCAAACGCTGGTCGCGGCGTTCGCAAAGAGTTATCGCGAGGCACAGACGTATGTGTCGCTGATGATGCTGGTGCCGGTGGTCCCTACGTTGATCTTGACGGTGCTGCCGCTGAAGCAGCAATTATGGATGTACGCGGTGCCGCTGATGGGGCAGCAGATGACGATCAATCGGTTGTTGCGTGGGGATTATGTGCCGATGACGGGACTGGTGTTGAGTTTTGTGTGTACGTCGATTGCTGTGCTGATCTTGTGCGCGGTGACGGTGCGCATTTATCGCAGTGAGAGGTTGGCTATTTCGGCGTGACGGGCTTTTTTGCGCTTGCTCTAACGCTCGTCATCTTGGCGAAGCCGGCAGCCAGCCCTTGCTTAACCGCTTTCATTCCGGCGAAAGCCGGAATCCAGCTCCTTGCCTTTAATGTTTGTGTCTTTGGAAAGATAAAGCTTTCACTCGCTGCGCGAGCGAGTCACTTTCTTTGCTGCGTGCAAAGAAAGTAACCAAAGAAAGCACGTTTGTCTTCACGCAGGCTGTGTTCGCCGAAGCCACATCCCTGTGCCTGCGGCGAACGGCGCACTTCCTGTGCGCCATTGGGGGTCCTCGCGACTTTGAGTTAGAGCTTTTTATGTCGGTCCTAGTGCGCGGCGGTATTGGATGGCTTCCATTAAATGTGCGGTCGTTACGGTGTTGCTTTCTGCGAGGTCGGCGATGGTTCGTGAAACGCGCAATACACGATGATAGGCGCGGGCCGACAAACCGAGTTTGTCGAGTGCGCGTTCGAGCAGCGTTCGATCGCTCGCGGCGAGTGCGCAATCACGCAGGACTTCGCGGTTGCTCAACGCGGAGTTCGGTTTGCCGGCGCGATGGAGTTGTCGTTCGCGCGCGGCGATCACGCGTGACCGCACCGATGTGCTCGATTCCGCCGCCGCACCGGGCGCGGCGAGATCGGCGAGTGGAACGCGCGGAACTGCGATCTGTAGATCGATGCGATCGAGCAGTGGACCGGAAACGCGACTGCGATAACGGCGCACGATGTCCGGCGTGCACGCGCAAAGCCCGCACGGATCGCCCGCGTATCCGCATGGGCACGGGTTCATGGCGGCGACCAGTTGGAACGCCGCCGGAAACTCGGCCTGTCGGGCTGCGCGGGAAATGACGATGTGGCCGGACTCCAGGGGTTCTCTGAGCACGTCGAGAACCCGGCGGTCGAATTCCGGAAGTTCGTCGAGGAACAGTACGCCGCGGTGCGCGAGCGAAATTTCTCCCGGCCGCGGATTCGATCCTCCGCCGACCAGCGCGACGGCCGATGCCGTGTGATGAGGCGCGCGAAAAGCGCGCATTTTCCATTTGTGGAAATCTATGCCGTGGCCGGAAACGGATTTAACCGCAGCCGCTTCGAGCGCTTCGCTTTCGGACAGAGGCGGCAGAATTCCGGGTAGCCGACTCGCCAGCATCGTCTTGCCCGTGCCCGGCGGGCCTATGAACAATGCGTGATGATTTCCAGCCGCCGCAATCTCCAAAGCGCGTCGCGCGTGCGGTTGGCCGCGTACATCACAGAGATCGAGATCGGTCGTGTTGAATGCAGTGTCTTGAAGAGTCGGCGCTGTCGCGATGGGCAAATCGGCCGCGCCACGCAAGAATGCGCACACGTCCAGCAACGATCCGGCACCGTGCGCTTTCGATCCGGCGATCAATCCCGCTTCTGCGCTGTTTTCGCGCGGCACGACGATCGTGCGGCCCGCGCGTGACGCCTTGATCGCGGCGGGCAGTACACCGGTCACCGCACGCAATTCGCCGGAAAGCGCGAGCTCGCCGATGAATTCGTACTGGCCGAGATTGTCTTTCGGCAAATGCCCATTGGCGGCGAGAATGCCGAGCGCGATCGGCAGGTCGAACCGACCGCCGTGTTTCGGCAGATCCGCCGGCGCGAGACTGACGGTGACGCGACGCGACGGATAGTCGAGCTGCGCATTCTGGATCGCCACGCGCACGCGATCGCGGGCCTCCTTCACGGCTGTTTCAGGCAATCCGACGATCGACGTGCCCGGAAGTCCGCCGGACAAATGCACTTCGACGGTGACGGACGGAGCGCTAACGCCGGACTGCGCGCGGCTGTGGACGACGGCAAGACTCATCGATGCATCCTTGCAAAGTATACAAATGGAAGAATCCGCGAACGGCCGCGCCGATTTGAATGGCATGTGCGCTGCGTCCTGCACCGCGCAGCCGTGGAATCTCATCGGCAACGGCGGGCCGTAACCGCCGCCGCGGACAATCAAGTCAGCGGAACGGCCGTTCGCGGAAAACGGGAAAACGAATGGATCAGTTCGCGGACTTCGATCCGGCGACGAGCGTTTCGAGCTCGGTGACGCGCGATTCGAGCGCCTCGACTTTTTCGCGCGTGCGCAAAAGCACGCACCGCTGAACGTCGAATTCGTCGCGCGTGACCAGATCGAATTTGCGCAATCCCGCGCGCAGCGTGTCGCGGAAATTCGTCAGCAACTCGTCGTGCGCCTGGCGCGCGCCGGCGGGAACCAGATCCGACAGGCGTCTTGCGAGCTCGTCGATGGCAGTAACGTTGAACATGATGCAACCCTCGTTATACGGCGACATCAGGGTAAGCGCGCCGTTGACCCGGCGCAGTCGGCACGTTGCCGAAATATGTGTAGGAAAGTTCCTACAAACCGCCAGTTCTGCTTAGCTTTGGAAGTAAAGCATGCACGGTTGCAGCACTCAAGCTGAATTTATGCGGTAGCATCATCTTTCCGGGTTTTGTCACCAAAATACGGGACATACGCGATGTTGCGACGCCGCGCTTTACTCGCCCTGCCGTTTTTACTGCCGCTGCACACATTCGCGCAGGCCGAGGCACCGGCGACAGCGAATCCGGGTGACACCGCATGGATGCTTACGTCGTCGGCACTGGTTTTGTTCATGACAATTCCGGGCCTCAGCCTTTTCTACGCCGGCCTGGTGCGGTCGAAAAACGTGCTGTCGGTGATGATGCAATGTTTCGCCATTTGCTCGCTGATCAGCATTCTCTGGCTTCTCTACGGCTATTCGCTCGCATTCGACACCGCCGGAATGACCGCGCACGAAGTCGGCCTGCATTCGTTCATCGGTTCGCTGGCGAAGGCCGGTTTTCGCGGTGTGCCGCGCGACGCGTTGTATCAAACGATTCCGGAAACGGTGTTCGCGATGTTCCAGCTGACGTTCGCCATCATTACGCCCGCGCTTATCGTGGGCGCATTCGCCGAGCGCATGCGATTTTCCGCGCTGCTGTTGTTCACGGCGGGCTGGTTCACGCTGAGCTATCTGCCGATCGCGCACATGATGTGGGGCGGCCCCGGCGCCTGGCTCGGCGATTTGGGAGTTCTGGATTTCGCCGGCGGAACGGTGGTGCACATCAATTCCGGCGTCGCCGGTCTCGTCGCTTGTCTCGTCATCGGCCGCCGCCGTGGTTATCCCGTGCAGCCGATGCCGCCGCACAACCTCACCTATACCGTCATCGGCGCGTGCATGCTGTGGATCGGCTGGTTTGGCTTCAACGCGGGATCAGCGTTAGCTGCGAATACCACGGCCGGCATGGCCATGCTCGTTACGCATTTTGCTACCGCCGCCGCCGCACTCACATGGATGGGATGCGAATGGGTGTTGCACAAGAAGCCTTCCGTGCTCGGCATCGCGTCGGGTGCCGTGGCTGGGCTCGTCGCCATCACGCCCGCGGCGGGAACGTGCGGACCGCTCGGCTCGGTTGTGATCGGCGCCGCGGCGGGATCGATTTGCTTTCTCGCCACCAGCCGGTTGAAGCGCAAGCTGGGTTATGACGATTCACTCGACGCATTCGGCGTGCACGGCGTCGGTGGCATGGTCGGTGCGCTGCTCACGGGTGTTTTCGCCGCGCCCGTGCTCGGCGGTGCGGGATTTTCCGACGGCGTCGATTCGATCGGCGCACAGCTCGGACGCCAGTTTGTCGGTGTCGTCGTCACGTTCGTTTACAGCGGCGTGGTGAGTTTTGTGGTGCTCAATGTCATCGACGCAATGATCGGCCTGCGCGTAACGGCCGAGGAAGAAAGCGACGGCCTGGATTTGAGTCTGCACGACGAGCGCGGTTACAACTGGTGAGCACGCGATAGAATCGGTGACGGTTCCGGAGAACGATGCATGAAAATGGTGATGGCGATAATCAAGCCGTTCAAACTCGACGATGTGCGCGAGGCGCTCGCCGAAGTCGGCGTGCAAGGCATCACCGTCACCGAAGTGAAAGGATTCGGACGGCAGAAAGGCCATACCGAGCTGTATCGCGGCGCGGAATATGTCGTGGACTTTCTGCCGAAGATCAAACTCGAAATCGCCGTGCCGGAAAATCTCGTCGAGCGCGTGGTCGAAGCGATCACGCAATCAGCCAAGAGCGGCAAGATCGGCGACGGCAAGATATTCGTGTATGAGCTGAACCAAGTGATCCGCATCCGCACCGGCGAAACGGACGCCGACGCGCTTTAGCTTTCGACGCGCGTCACGCCGCTTCGCGCAACAGAGATGATGTCGCCGTCTGCAAAGCGGCGAGTGTTCCCAAATCCGGCGGTATCGCAGATCCCATTGCGCGGATGCGCGCCACGATTTCGGCGGCAAGCCCTTCGAGCATCATCGCGTTTTCGCGAAGGCGCGATTCAAGCTGCTCGCAGCTCAACACGTCGCGCAATCCGCGGTTGAGTTCCGCGAACCACGGCAGTTTCTGCTGATCCAGCATGATCGCGTCGTTTCTGCCGATGTCCGAGCCCGCCGTGTGCCGCAATAAGATCTGGATTTCGCGATTGAGTTTTTCGCACAGCGCCAGCGGATCGGCCAAACGCGTGAACAGCGCCATGTCGGTGAGCCGATTCTGGAAAAAGAACTGGCATAGAACGCCCCAGTAATACGCGTAGTCCCAGGTCACTTTCAGCGGCATCAGTTCGGCGTGGCCGAACATCGGATACTGCTTTTCGTACATCGCGAGCGTATTGCGGTAGAAGGAAAAGTATAAATTTTCATAGAGCCGCGCTTCGCGCGCGAAACGCTCGCCGCGGGAATCGCGCGCGATCAGATCGACGATGTACGTGTTTCCGATGGCGATGAAATCGCTGCCCGGCGAATAGAACGGATCGAGGAACAATCCCGCCTCGCCCGTCAATGCCCAGCGCTCGCCGGAAAAGACCTGTTTGCAGCCATAGGAGAAATGGCGGAAGAACGCGAAATCCTGCAGCTTGTCGCGGCGTTTGTCGAGTTCGCGATAAAGCTGCGGCTGATGTTCCGCGAACCACGCCATCGATTTTTCGAACGTGTTGATCGATTCGAGCGGATGCATTTTCGCGTCCGCCACGATGCCGACGGAATGTGATCCGGACGACAACGGAATCAGCCACGCCCAATATCCGGGACCGCACAAGTGGTTCGTCGAGCGCCAGCGTTCGCGCGGATCGACGCGCGAGATCCACGCTTTATCGTCCGTCCAGTCATCCATCGCGATGCGATCGGCGATCCGAAACCAGATCGCATTCGCGTCGTGACCATTTTCTTCGGC
>DATAVJ010000026.1:0-25740 GCA_036267795.1 Rudaea sp. | reverse complement strand
CTGGAACCCAAGGCGTTGGCTGTCTTGATTCTTCTGGCGCGGCAGACGGGCCAGGTGCTTACGCGTGACCAAATTCTTGATGCGGTGTGGGGGCATCGCCATGTAACGCCGGGCGTATTGAACCGTGCGATGACCCTCATTCGACAAGCGCTCAAGGAAGACGGCCAAGAGCATCAGCATCTGCACACCGTGTACGGCGTCGGTTATCGATTGGATGCCGCCGTGAGGTTTTTCGCGGCCCGCCCGAACACGCAGCAGCTGGAGTCTGATTCTTCGGGACGAGACGTCGATGTCGCCCAACTTGCCGCAGTACATTCAGCGGAAGTCTCCGCCGTAACGCCCGACAACCGTCTATCGAGAGCCTCTCGTCTGATCGTATGGCTCGCGGCTTCAATCGCCGTTTTGGGCATCGCGCTCGCGTGGGCGCTGCGCAGCGACATTGCCGACGTTAAAACCGTATCGGCTAACGTTTCGCCGACGTTGGTCGTCGTGCCTCTCCGTGCCTTGGGCGATGAAAAAGACGAAAGCAATTTCGCCGAAGGGCTGAGCGAAGAACTTATCACGCAGCTCGCGCATATCGAAGGGCTGCGTCTCATTTCGAGCACGTCGGCCATGCGTGCTGGAAAGGAAGGGCTCGATCCAACACAACTCGCGCAACGCTTGAAGGTCACGCACGCGCTCGAAGGCAGTTTGCAACAGGAAGGCGATCAGTTGCGGATCGACTTACGCTTGATTGCAGTTCCGTCGGGTCGCACGTTGTGGGCGCAAGGTTACGATCGCAAGCTCGCCGATATTTTCAGTGTACAAAGGGAAATTGCGCAGGCGGTCGCGTCTGCCTTGACGTTGCACATCGGTTTGGCGAATACATCGCGTGAGGTCGTCGACCCGCAACTATTTCGCGAGTATCTGCGATTGCGAAGTGTTATTCACAACGCGACGGATTGGACTGCGGAAGTTCGACAGGCACTACCGGCGATGCGCGCCCTGGTCGCGCGTGCTCCGGACTATGCCGCCGCGCACGGACTGCTGGCGCTGACACTTGCAACCGGACACCTTACGCCCGACGCGGAATCCGAAGCACTTCAGGAAGCCAACCGTGCATTGGAACTGGATCCCGACTCTCTCGACGGCCATGCCGCTCTGGCACAACGCGCTTGCCAACGCACGGAATGGAACGAATGCATGAATCAGTTGCGTATCGTTCATGCGCTGAACCCCAGCGATTCGCTGACGCATCTGATGCACGGAATTTTTTTGGCCATCCTCGGTTATCGCGAGCAAGCGTTGCTCCAATTTCAAACCGCCAACGCGGCCGATCCTTTGAATTATTGGACGAACGTCCTCTGCGGGCATGAGCTCGACGCCTTGGGCCGGCACGATGACGCCAAACACTATTTGGATTTGTTGCCGACGCTGGAAACGAAACTCGGCGGATTGACGCTCGTCGCACGATGGCGCAACGCGATATGGCGTAAGGATTTCGTCAGCGCCGGCCAGTTCGCTGCTCAGATGCCCGAGCATGACTTCCAGCGGTCCGCCTATGCGGCTGTCACCGCTGCTCTGCTTGACGCATCGCGTTGGCCAGAAGCCGACGCCGCCATCGAGTTGCGCGAACGCCAATCGGGCTACACCAGTTGGCTACGATTGTCGGAACCTCACCCGAACATCGCTGCCATCATGTCTCTGATCGAGTCCGACGTGCACGGGTTTGACATTGACGCTACGCTGATGTGGGCGCCGGAATTTTCGTCGTTACGTCGCACGCCGGCATTCGGCGAACTCTTGCTACGAATGCATATGCCTCAGTACTGGACTCAAAACACTTGGCCGCGCCAGTGCGCTGCGCAAGGCACGGACGTCCGTTGTGAATGACGGCTGCATCGCTTTGCAGAAAATGTTGGGATGGATCGACCGGAATGGTGCTTTCCAGCGGCGGCGGAATCTTCCAACGCGTGTCGGCGGTTTCTCAGTTTCCGATGGCGGACTGTCGTCGGTGAAGAGCAGTTGCGATTCGGCTTCGGCCGCGTCGGCAGGCGCGCATACGAAACGGCTCGGGGCGGTTCCATGTTGGCCATCGTGAGTTCGGACTCAGGCAGTGACCGTATGACATACGACAAGGCGGCTGCGCTACCGATCGACGCGCAGTTGGTTCTCTGGAATCATTCGTACAGTCGGGCGACACCATAAATCAGCGTTGCGCCCACAACAGTTACCAACGCAGTAGGAAACGCAAAGCGTTTCTCGCTGGCGGCTGCGAGAAGTTGAGTCGATCCGATATAAAGAAAGAAGCCGGCAAACAGCGCGAGCAGCAACTGCAAAGCGAGCAGCGTCGGAGCGATCAGCAGACTTAAACCCGCACCCAAGATCGGCGCCAGCGCATCGGTAGTGAGCCAATACAGAGCCTGCCGCGGCGAATTGCCGTGACGCAGGAGCACGCCGACCGTATTGATCCCGTCGGAGAAGTCGTGCGCGAGAATCGCAAATGCCACGGCGACGCCCAACTCCGATGACGCGTGAAACGACCAGCCGAGCGCGAGCCCATCCATCGCGCTATGAATGCAAAAACTCAACGCCCCGATCCAACCGCGCCTTTGCACCGGAGCCGCGAACCCGCTTTCACGATCTTTCGCCGACGCCGCCAAGGCACGATCCATCAGCATGTAAAGAAAAAATCCGCCGGAGGCGACCGCCAGTATCTGGCGTGGCGGCAAACGCAGTCCGAGACTCATCGCTTCCGGCAGAAGATCGAAAAATGCGACGGCGATAATCGCTCCTGCGCTGAACGCATACACGAAATGCGACCGGTGGCGAAGCCAGAAGGCGAAATAGCCGCCAGCGAACGTCGCTCCCGCAGCAGCCAGTGCTGCGGCAATTATGAAGATATTGATACTTCCCATTGTGCTGCGATCCTCGCGCGTTGATCTCTTGGACGACCCGTAGCGTCGGCGGCCATTTGCAGGACACGCGTTGCGGAAATCTTTTGTAATGATATAACATACGGTTTACCGGCGATACCTTTCGGGTCGTCAAGCACATCATCTACGCCAGGCTGACCGATCCCATGAAGCCGCCCGAAATCTGGGATCCGTTTTGGCTAAAGGGTGTCATCCGCTCACACGCCGTGACGAACAAGATGGCCGGCGCCGCATACACGATGGACGAGGCAACGCTCGTCCTTGGAACGGTTAGCGCGGCCCATGACTTCCTGGATATCGCACGATCTGTTATCCGTATGTTATAACATTACTTAATAGCCCGAGAGATTGATCATGAACCGCACCCTTCTTGCCATCGCCGTCGGACTCGCCCTGTCGGCTTCTTATGTCCACGCCGATACGGCCGCCGACCCCGCCGCACCGGCTGATCCAAGCACGACATTGAGCACCGTCGAAGTCAATGCAGCACTCGACAAGGCGCGCAACCAGTTGTCGCCTGAAACGGGCGCCAGCCAATACATCATTTCGCAGCAATCAATCGAGCTTTTGCCGCTGGGCGATGCAACGTCTCTCAATCAGGTCCTGCTGCAAGCGCCGGGTGTCGTGCAAGACTCGTATGGGCAGCTGCACGTGCGCGGCGATCACGCCGATCTGCAATACCGCATCAACGGCGTCATCATTCCCGAAAGCATCAGCGGTTTTGGACAAACGCTCGATTCGCGCATCATCGACAACATCCAGTTTCTTACCGGCGCGCTGCCGGCGCAGTACGGCTATCGCACGGCGGGTGTAGTCGACATAACGACCAAGACCGGCGCCAACGGCAGCGGCGGATCGGTGGGCTTAACCGCCGGCTCGTTCGGCACGTGGAATCCGGAAGTGTCGCTGTATGGCGCGCAGGATCGCTGGAGTTATTTCTTCACCGCGAGCTATCTCGAAGACGATGTCGGCATCGAAAACCCGACGTCCTCACGCAACCCGATTCACGATCACACCAATCAATTCAAGGCATTCGGCGACGTGTCGTATCTAATCAACAACGATACGCGCCTGAGTTTCATGTTCGGCGCCACCAACGACCGCTTCCAGATTCCGAACAATCCGGATCAGGAACCCGCGTATCAACTCAACGGCGTTTCCGCATTTGACTCGGCGAACCTCGACGAGCGTCAGCGCGAGACGACGACCTTCGGTGTTCTTTCGCTGCAGGGCAAATTCGGCGACAGCAGTTATCAGGTTTCGCTCGGTCAACGCTACACGAGCGTGAACTATCAACCCGATCCGATCGGCGATCTCATCTTCAACGGCGTGGCCGGCACCATCGATCGCAGCAACCGCGCCAATACGCTGCAAGCCGACTTCGCCACACCCATGTGGGGCAATCATACGATCCGCTACGGCGTTTATGCGAGCGTCGAGCAGCCGATCAGCAACAGCGTTTCCCAGGTGTTCCCGGCCGACGACGATGGCAATCAAACGTCCGATGTTCCGATCACCATCGTCGACGATGCCCGGCACATTCACGCAAAGACGTACGGTATCTATGTGCAGGATGAGTGGAACCTTACCGATCGGCTGACATTGAATTACGGCGTGCGTGGCGACAAGGTCGATGCCTATGTGTCGGAAGGGCAGATCAGTCCACGCATCGGACTCGTCTACCAAGCGACGGATTCGACGACGCTGCACGCCGGCTACGCGCGCTATTTCACGCCGCCGCCCACCGAACTCATCTCGCAAACCGACATCGCCTTGTTCCAGGGCACGACCAACGCGCTGCCGACCAATGTCAACGCCGAAACATTATCCGAACGTTCGGATTACTTCGACGCGGGCATTTCGCAAAAAATCGGCGCCACGCTGACGCTTGGTTTGGACGGCTATTACCGCAAGGTGCACAACCTGCTCGACGAAGGCCAGTTCGGCGCCGCGCTGATCTTCTCGCCGTTCAATTACAACCAGGGACGGATCAAGGGACTGGAATTCACGTCGAACTACGTCAACGGCGATTGGAGCGCGTACCTCAACGCGTCGGTCAATCGCGCCGACGGCAAAGATGTCGTGACGGGGCAATACAACTTCGAGCAGGACGAACTCGACTACATCGCCACGCACTGGATTCATCTCGACCACGATCAGCGCCTGACCGGCAGCGGCGGCGTGACGTACAACTGGAACGGCACGAAACTCGGCGCCGATTTCTTATACGGTTCCGGCCTGCGTGCGGATTTCGCGAACACCGCACATCTGCCGGACTACTACCAGGTGAATCTATCCGCGAGCCGTGACTTCGATTTGCCGCAGCTCGGCAAGACCAATATCCGGCTCGCGATCATCAACGTCACCGATCAGGTTTACGAACTGCGCGATGGTTCGGGTGTGGGCGTCGGTGCGCCGCAGTTCGGCCCGCGCCGCGGCGTGTATGTCGGCATCACCAAGGAGTTCTGAGTCGTGGCATTCGGCTCGCGCTGAGTCATGGCCCGGATAGCAGCATCGCGATCGTCGGCGGCACGCGCAACCGTGCCGCCAGCGTCCGATGTCGTTTCGGGCGCACGGCTTACTCCCATCCGCCAGCAGGTCTTGTCGCTGCTCACGCGTATTGGCAAAAGCATCGGCGGCTATGACTTGCTGCGGCAGTACGAGCACGCTTACGGTCGCAGTTCGGCCAACACGATCTACCGGACCTTGCGATACCTGGTCGGCGCGGGCTTGGTGGTGTATTTGCCGAGCACCAGGACGTTTGTCGTACGGTCTGCTTCGGAGTCGGCGCAGATCGCTTCCGCATTTCTGGTTTGCGTCGATTGCGGGATAGTCAACGAGTCGGCGGATAGCGCAATCGCTCATGCCGTCACCTCGACCGCGCACACCATCGGATTTCGTCAGACGCGCGCCGTGGAAGTCGAAGGTATCTGCAATCGATGCCAGAAACGCGACGCGGTGCGCTTCGGCCGCCATCGCAACGCCACCCATGAACCGAAGTCGCGGCGACGTGCCGAGTCAAGGTCGCACGTACAATGAAATCGAACTGAATTACGATCCCGCTGCCGCGTTCGCACCGTGAGATATGGGTCAGCCGGTGAATACCTATCGATCGTCGAATGGTCTGCCGGGACCTGCGTATTGGCAGAACCGCCAACTGATCGGTGAAAATTGCATCCGAATGGCGGCATTGTCATTTCCATAGGCCGGAAATGTCTACGATCTACTGGTCAGTCCAGCCTGTACCAATTCCGCACGAGCTGCCTGGCTGGGATACTGGCACGCCATTGATAGAGTTGGCTCAAATTCTTCGGGAACGTGCGGGGCTCTTTGGGAGGAAAAGGGAAGTGACAGGAACAGTTGAACACTCGCAAACACTTGAGTCACAGAGACCCAGCAGTGGTGCGGGTTGGCGCTTTTGCGTTGCGCCCATGATGGACTGGTCGGATCGCCACTGCCGTTATTTCCACCGTCTGCTGGCGCCGCACGCGCGTTTGTATACCGAGATGGTGACGACCGGTGCCGCGTTGCACGGCGATCGTGAAAGATTGCTCGGTTTCGACGCAGCCGAACATCCCATGGCGCTGCAGCTCGGCGGACACAATCCCTCCGAACTCGCGGCAGCGGCGCGCATCGGCGTCGATTTCGGTTACGACGAAATCAATCTCAACGTCGGCTGTCCGTCGAATCGCGTGCAGTCCGGTCGATTCGGCGCATGCCTGATGCGCGAGCCGGCGCTCGTCGCCGATTGCGTGTCGGCGATGCGTGCCGCGGTGAACGTGCCCGTGACCGTGAAGTGCCGCATCGGTGTCGACGAGCAGGATGCATATGCCGACTTGCATCGCTTCGCCGAAACTCTCGTCCAAGCAGGACTGCGCACGTTGATCGTGCATGCGCGCAAGGCATGGCTGCACGGATTGAGTCCAAAAGAGAACCGCGAAATTCCGCCGTTGGATTATTCGCGCGTCTATCAACTTAAACGAGAGTTCCCTCAGCTTGCGATCGTGATCAACGGCGGCATCACCTCCGTCGATGCGGCGTGCTCGCATCTGCAAGCGGTCGACGGCGTGATGCTCGGCCGCGCCGCGTATCACGATCCGTATGTGTTGGCGCGAATCGAAAACGCGTTGTTCGGCACACCGCTGCCGGAGCGAAATGACATCCTCGCGAAACTCGGTCCGTACGTGAGCCAACAAATCCGCCGCGGCGACGCGTTGCATCACATCGGCCGGCACGTGCTGGGTTTGTATCTCGGCGAACATGGCGCTCGGCTATTTCGGCGTTATCTCAGCGAACACATGCGCGGCAACGCGCAACCGCACGTTTTCACGGAAGCGATCGCGGCGATGCAAGAACGCGCAACGGCGGCTTGATTGCATGATCGTCACCACCGCCAGGGATTTTCTCGCCGCGTATTCGCCGGAGCGTTTTCCGCCGACGTCGCCGCCGACGGCGCGCGCGGCGTTTCTCGTTGCGCCGACGGGATTTTCCCTGGCGCAGGAATCCGCCGGCGACAACCGTTACATGGCAATGCAGGAGTGCGTCGATGCGGCCAAGGCGCTCGCCGAGCATGCCGAACTCGCCGCGCGGCTGCGCGAATGCGTACCGACGATTGTCTTTCCCGGCGATCCGCAAACGCCGGACGCGGTATTCCCCAACAACGCGTTCGGAACCGTGCCGGGAAAGCTGATCGTCGGTGCGATGCGGCATCCCGTACGCAAACGCGAAACGGTGCGGAGCGACATCCGTTCATTCTTCCGGGACTTGCTGAAATATGAAATTGTGGATTTGTCCACACAGCCGCTTTGCGCCGAATTGACCGGTTCGCTGGTGATCGATCACGCGCGCAGCATCGGATTCTGCGGATTGTCGGAACGTTGCGACATGGACGGCGCGCGCGCGATGCACGAGGCGTTCGGATTGAAACTCATGTTCTGTTTCGCGCTCGCCGATGGCGAATATCATACGAACGTCGTACTCGCCATACTGGCGTCGCGCGCGGCGATTATCGCGCCCGACGGTTTCGCAAACGCGGAGGTTGCCGTCGCCATCGGCGACGTGTATGCGCCGCGAACGATCATGCTGGATACCGCGCAAAAAAACGCATTTGCCGCAAATGCGATTTCGCTGTCGAGCGACGCTGTCTGGATGAGCGAACGCGCGGCGGAAAGCCTGACGGCCGCACAACGTGCTGCGATCACGCAATGGGATTTCGCCCTGCGCAGCGTTCCGCTCGGTGAAATCGAAAAGGCCGGCGGCAGCTTGCGTTGCTGCGTGGGCGAGATTTTCTAGACACGGTTCAGGTGCAATTAAATCGCGATACCCATAGTAGGGCCTGATTCCGGCCATCCTGCCGTGCGCCTTGTGCAATGAAACGAGCCCTTGTCACCGCGATCGTCTGTCTGGCTGCCCTGACCGCAGCGCCCGCTGCGTACGCGGCCGGAATGACGTTGCAGGACGCGATCGCGAAAGTGGAACGCGACACGCACGGCAAGGTCCTGTCCGCGGAAACCAAGCGCACCGGCAATCGCGCCGTGTATCGAATCAAGGTTTTGACCCGCGATGGCCGCGTCCAGGTCATCGAAGTGCCGGCGGACGGATAGCGGAACTCCCCCGATTACCGTGTAAAATCGGAACGCAAAAAGTATAAAAAGGAAAAAATCATGCGCGTATTGCTGGTAGAAGACGAAGCCCCGCTGCGGGAAACCCTCGCCGCGCGGCTGAAACGCGAAGGTTTTGCCGTCGACATGGCTGCCGACGGCGAGGAAGGTTTGTATCTGGGACGCGAAGTGCCGTTCGACGT
This sequence comes from Rudaea sp., assembly GCA_036267795.1. GTDB lineage: Bacteria > Pseudomonadota > Gammaproteobacteria > Xanthomonadales > Rhodanobacteraceae > Rudaea. The sequence goes on along the minus strand of DATAVJ010000026.1, from coordinate 17,022 downwards.
CGCCATCATCGATCTGGGCCTGCCGAAAAAATCCGGCATGGAACTCATCCAGGATCTGCGCGCCGCCGGTCAGCGTTGTCCGATTCTCATCCTCACCGCCCGTACCAGCTGGCAGGACAAGGTGCAGGGTTTGAAGCAGGGCGCAGACGATTATCTGGTGAAACCTTTTCACGTCGAAGAACTGCTCGCGCGCCTGAATGCGCTCGTGCGCCGTGCCAGCGGCTGGACGAAACCGACGCTGGAATGCGGTCCGATCGTGCTCGACACGACGGCGCAAACCGTCAACATCAATCATCAACCCGTCGATCTCACCAGCTACGAATACAAGGTGCTCGAATATCTGATGCTGCACGCCGGTGAACTGGTCTCGAAAGCCGACCTTACCGAACACATCTATCAGCAGGATTTCGACCGCGATTCCAACGTGCTGGAGGTTTTCATCGGCCGGCTGCGCCGCAAGCTCGATCCCGACAATGCGATGAAGCCGATCGAAACCGTGCGCGGGCGCGGCTACCGCTTCGCTATTCCCCGCAACGACGTGGACAATCCGCCGCCGCCCGTCACCGCCGAATAAGTATACAAATCCACTATGTTCCGCCAACCGCTGTCGCTGCAAGCGCGTTCGCTGCTGGCGGCGGGCTTCGCCCTGGCGGCATTTCTCGGCTTGACCGGCGTCGCGCTCGATGCGGCGATTTACCAGACCCTGCGCACGTCGCTGCGCGAGCGGCTGCAGAGTTACGAATACGCGTATCTGGCGACGTCCGATGTCGCGCGTTCCGGTCGCTGGATACCGCCGGATGTCGGTCCGGATACGCGCTTCGATCAGCCGAGCGGGAGCCTGTATGCGGGCGTGGTCGGACCAGTCGAGAATGACGGCACGCCGGCCAGCCAATGGCGTTCGCCGTCTTCGCGCGTCGACGCATTGCCGTTTGACACAAAGCTCGCGCACGGCGAACCGGAATTTTCCGGACCCATCACGGTCGGCAATCGCAGCATTTATCTGCTCAGCCAGGGCGTATCGTGGGAAGTGAAGAATCGCGGCACGGTCGATCTGACGATCCACGTCGCCGAAGATGCGGACCTGCTCGACGAGCAACGGTCCGTTTTCCGCCGCAGCTTGTTCGTCTATCTTGGCGCGCTTGGCGTCGGCCTGCTCGTGTTGTTGCTGCTCACCTTGCGCTGGAGTTTGCGCCCTCTGCGGCGCGTCGCGCAGGATCTCACGCGCGTCGAGCACGGCGAACGCGAACGATTGTCCGGCGATTACCCGACGGAGTTGTCCGGCCTCGCCAGCAACCTCAACGATTTCATCGACAGCGAACGCGAACATCTGCAGCGCTATCGCAACACGCTGGCCGATCTCGCGCACAGTTTGAAAACGCCGCTCGCCGTCTTGCGCAGTCAGCTCGAATCCAGCGGCACGCCTGAGCAGTTGCGCTGGACGGTGGTCGAGCAAGTGGGACGCATGGACGAAATCGTCGCATATCAACTGTCGCGCGCGGCGACGTCGGGACATACCACCTTCGCCGCGCCGATCGCCATCGGGCCGTGCGCGGAAGAAGTCGTCAACAGCCTTGAAAAAGTATACGCATCTCGGAAAATCCTGTGCGAATTCGAGATCGATCCCGCCGCGCGCTTTTACGGCGAGCAGGGCGATCTTCTCGAGTTGCTGGGCAACCTTCTCGAAAACGGTTTCAAATGGGCGAACAACCGCGTGCTGTTCACGGCGCGTCCGCTCGACATCCGCGGCGCGAAACGTGTCGGCGTCGAAATGATCATCGAAGACGACGGCCCGGGAATTCCGGACGACAAAGTCGAGCATTACCTGCAGCGCGGCGTGCGCGGCGACGAGCGCGTGCAGGGTTACGGCATCGGTCTGGCCATCGTGCAGCAGTTGATCAAGGCGTATCGTGGCACCATGAAGGTGACGCATTCGTCCGCGCTCGGCGGCGCGGCGTTTACGCTGCGGTTCGATCCGAATTAGCGGCCTGATCGGCGATCCGATCCGTTGTCGTCGATAGGCTGAATTCCGAACGCGCGCGCCGCGCCGATGTCGATGACGGCGTAATCGGGACGATGCCTGCCATCCAGCTTTCCGGCTACACGTGCGTGACGCGCACGGCCCGCGGCGAGCGCAGCGGCGAAACTATCGAGATCGAAGCGGTTTTGCGGCGTCGCAGAAATAGCCGTTGCAAATCCCGGAACACTTTGCGTACGCGCGACCGACGCGCCGAGCAGCGTGGTTTCCAGATACGCGGCGCGCTGGGCATCGGCGTCGGCGTAGAAGCCGATGAACGCATGGCCCGGCACCAGCACCAGAAAACTGCGGATGCCGATGCGCTGCAAAACCGATGCGATCAGCACACTGCCATCGATGCAATTGGCGGAACGGTCGTTCCACGTTTCGCGCAAAAAACGCACGCGCTGACTGAAAACTTTCGGTCCGCGTTCAATCGCCGGGTCCGCATTCGAATAACGGATGCCGCGCGCGCTGAGCGCGTGCCAGATCGCCCACACCTGCCGGTAGACGTCGTCCGGATCGGTACTCGCATAGCCGTCGAAGTGCTCGATGATGCCGCCTGCTTGCGCCGCGTCGATGACGCCGTCGACCACACCGTCGCGTTCATTGACGTAAGCGGCGAATATCCATGACAGATCCACCGTATCCGCGCCGTCGCGGACGAAATACAGCGCCTCGTCGAGCGGATGGATGGTGACGCTGTCGGCGAGCGTGCCCGCGCTTTGATCGTCGCGCCGCATCGAAAATTCGATGCGAGCCGCGTGCGGCGATGTGAGTGAACGCAACGCCGGTTCGTTCCAGTCCATCGATGGCTGCAGTTCGTAATCGACGTTCGCGCGCGGCAGCGTTGCGTCGAAGCGATCGGAATGTCCGAACGTCGGAATATCGATCGTCAGTGCGATGTGCTCGTCCTCGCGTGCCGATTTCACCGACACCGCGATCAAACCGCTGCCGCCACCGATCGCGTGCTCGGCGGTGCGAGTCGGATTGCGGCGTGTCTGCGATAGTTCCAGTGCCGGATAAATGCCGTTGTAAGGCGCAACGCGTGCCGTCCAGTCCGGCTCGTCGGCGGCGCACAGCGCGGGCAGGGCCCCGGCGACCAAGAGAAGAATCGAAACGCGCATCCGCCCATTTTCACGTGCGAACATGCGGCGAAGTCAAGCATGCCGATTGCACGGCGTGGGCGCTGCCGCTATCGTTCGCGCGCAGGATTGTCATCGTTCGAGGAGTTTTCCGTGTCGATCATTCGCTTCGCCGCCGCGGCGTTGTTCGTCGTTTCTTCGCAGGCATCCGCCGCTGCGGGCATCTGCGGCAGTCAAGCCGACGTGCCGGCCGAAAAACGCGTCGTCAACACCGTGCATTGGACGACGGCGAGCGAAGAGGAGAATTTCGGTTACGACGTATTCCGCAGCAGCGTCGGCGAGAAAGGTCCATTCGACAAACTGACTAAACAACCAATCCTCGGCAACGGCACCACCGACGAAACGCACGAATACAAGTATTCCGACGACGCGATCGATCCGTGCAAGGATTATTGGTACTACGTCGAATCGATCAATACCGACGGTTCGCGCGAAAAATTCACGTCGGTGTTTCGCGCGCCCGCGAAGCGGCATCCGCTCGATCCGAAATCCGAAGCCCATTGAGCGTGCGCCGCGCACCGCCGCGACCAGCGCATTTCTGATGTGATCCGCATGCGGCTGCATTATCTCGAACTGATCGCCTTCTCCACGTATGCGGAATTGCGCGCGGAGCGTTCGCGTTCGTATCTCGGATTGATCTGGTGGGTGCTGGAGCCCGCCATGAACATGGCGACGTATTACTTGATCTTCGGCGTCATCATCAAGATTCCGCAGCCGGATTACGTTCCGTTTTTGCTGGTTGGCCTCACGTTGTGGCAGTGGTTCAAGTCGTGCGTGAGTCACGGCGGTTATGCGATCTGGAATCAGCTCGGGTTGATCCGGCAAGTGAAGATCGCGGCACAGGTTTTTCCCGCCGTGCAGATCATGGCGGACACGGTAAAGTTTATTTTTATACTTTTCCTGCTGATGATTATCTTGTGGTGCAGCGGATATCCGCCGAACGCTGCATACATCGCGCTGATCCCTGTGCTGTTGATCGAACTCGTGTTCGCGGCCGGCGCGGCGTACGTATTTGCGGCCGTGATGCCGCTGGCGCCTGATCTGCGCTTCATCATCGAACAAGTATTGACGGTGCTCATGTGGCTCTCCGGCGTGCTCATCGCGTTCGACAACGCGCCCGTGGCGATGCAGCACTGGCTTGCGATCAATCCCATCGCGCAACTCATCATGGCCGGCCGCGCCATCCTGATGTACGGCACGTGGCCGGACTGGGCGGCATTAGGCCGCGTCGCGCTCATCTCCATCGCGCTGTACGCGCTCGGCGTGTTCATGATTTCCCGGCTGACGCCGCGCTACGTGAAACTGCCGGCATGAGCGATGCGCTGATCATGCTGGAGAATGTCGGCGTCGCGTTCAACGCGAGCCTGCGCTTGCGCGATCAACGGTTCTGGGCGCTGGAAGACGTGAGTTTCACGCTGAACCGCGGCCAGCGCCTTGGCGTGATCGGCCGCAACGGCGCGGGTAAAAGTACACTTTTGCGCACGCTGGCCGGCATCATCGAACCCGATCGCGGCCGCATCGTCCGCAAGACGGCATCGTGCCAGTTGTTGTCGCTGTCAGTGGGTTTCATGCAGCATCTGTCGGGCCGCGAGAACGCGATTCTCACGGGGCTCATGCAAGGTCTGCGACGGCGTGAAATCATCGGCCGTCTGCCGCAAATCCAGGCGTTTTCCGAACTGGGCGATTTCTTCGAACAGCCGATTTCCAGTTATTCGACCGGCATGCTCATGCGTCTCGGGTTTTCCGTGGCCATGCAGATCGAACCCGACATTCTGCTGATCGACGAGGTGCTCGCTGTCGGCGACGCGGAGTTCCAGGAGAAATCCGGCGCAGCGTTGCGCGAACGCATTCACGGCGGCACGACGGTCGTTTTCGTTTCGCACGGCGATGCGCAAATCCGCCAGGTCTGCGACAGCGTGTTGTGGATCGAACACGGCCGCAATGTCGTGCGGGGCGGCGTGGACGACGTGTTGCGCGCGTATCACGAAGCGTCGCTGCCACCGGTCGCATTGCCCTCGGCGGTCTGATCCATGACGCAGGCTTCGTGGCTCGATTGGGACGGCCGAACGCTGCGCTGGCAATGCGCCGCGCCGTCGTCGGAATTGGTGATTGACGGCGTCGTCTTCGAGCCTTGTGCGGCGTCCGACGGCATCGTTGCAGAAACATTCGATTATTCGCCGACCGGCGACGCGCGGATCGAATTTTCACTACGCGCCGCCGATGACGCAATCCTGCTGCCCGCGTGGCGTGTCGTTCACGGCGAACCGGCGATGGCGGGAGCGCATGCATGGCAGGGCGCCGCGACGGCCATGCGCTCCATCGTCACGCCCGTGCCGATAACCGATGCACGCAAGCCAGTCGCGATTGTCGTTCCTATCTTCAACGCGCCGGCGCTGGTCGAGCGCTGCATCGAATCGGTGATCCGATGGACTTCGTCGCCGGCGCGGCTGATTCTCATCGACGATGCGAGCGACGATCCCGCGATTGCGCCGCTATTGAAAAAGTATACATTGCGGCAAAACGTCACGATGTTGCGCAACTCCGAAAATCTCGGTTATACGCGTACGTCGAACCTCGGCATCGAAATGTCCGGCGGCGCCGACGTCGTCCTTCTCAACAGCGATACGCACGTCGGCCCGCGATGGTTGGATCGTTTACGGCAAATCGCGTATTCCGACGCATCGGTCGGCACCGTGACAGCGGTTTCGGATAACGCCGGCGCCTTCAGCGTTCCCGACCTCGAACGGTATTGTCCGATCCCACCGCGCTGGACGTTGCCGCAGACGCAGCGCGCGCTGTTGCAGCGCGTCGCCAGTCCGCCGCCGCAATTGCCGACCGGCAACGGTTTCTGCATGTATATCAAACGCGCGATGCTCGATGCCGTCGGCGTGCTCGATGCCGACGCGTTTCCATCCGGATACGGCGAAGAAAACGATCTCTGCCAGCGCGGCGTACGCGCGGGATTTCGTCATCTGATCGCAGGCGATGTGTTCGTTGCGCATGCGCGCAGCGCCAGCTTCGGCGACGAACGCCGCGCGCGATTGGGCGGACAGGGTATGGCCGTCCTGCGCCAGCGTTATCCGGACTATGAACGCGATGTCGGTGCGACATTGTATAGTTTTGCGCGTCGCGTACTCGACTATCGCGTGCGGCGCATTTATGCGGACGCGGAACGCGTGCCGCTGCCGCGTCCGCGCATGCTGGCGATTGCATCGAACACGGACGCGCACATCGCGGCATCGCGCCTCGTCGCCTTCGAATGCATTCGCGCATTCGATTCGGGAACGTTGCGCACCGATGGCAACGTCGAAATCGCCGATGACGAATCGCTGTGCGCCTGGCTCGTCGAACACGCGATCGAATACGTTGTGGCGGCGGCGGCGGCGCCGACGAAAATCCGCTGGCGTTCGGTCGCTGCGAGTCTGGCCATTGCGTTCATCGAATTCGACACGGCGGATTTCGACTTCGAAGCCGCCGCGCGCCGGAGCTGGAACGCGATCGCCGCATTCGGACAATCACCGGCCACGTCGAGCCCGAACAGTTGCCTTTGACGGGCCGCTTCCGTAGCATCCGTCCGCTTTTGTCCCATGCCGCGAAAGTCGCGGTTTCTGCAGTCTTTTCGGCTAATCTGACGTCGTGATCGTTCGCCTTATCGCCCGGCTCTCCATCTCGCTCGCGGGCTTTTTCATCGCGCTTGCGCCGCTCAGCGGCATCGCTTGCTCAGGCAAAGTGCACATCGAGATCAAGGAATCGGGCGTCTATGCGCTCGACTACGACGCGATCGCGCGCGCGCAACCGGCGCTGCGCGGGTGCCGCGCGGACGACATGTATCTGCTCAATCGCGGCACGGAAGTTCCGGTTCGCGTCGTGTCCAAAGGCGACGGCAAGTTCCGCGAGGGCGACCGCATCGAATGGCTGGCCAGCGCGCTGCATGGGCCGCAAAGTTGGTTCGATCAGTATTCGTCGGTGAACGTGTATCAGCTCGGCGCGACGCCGGGTGCGCATGCGCGCGTGAAGGAAATCGCCGCCGTCGCGGTGCCGGCGAAACCGGTCGCGCTGCAACGCACGCTTCACGTCGAGCAGGAAAACCTGATGTTGCGGGTGGGCGACACCGAAATGAAGCCGGGCGAAGAACCCGACGTATGGCAATGGGCCAAGCTCACGCCCATCGATCCGAAACCGTTCGCGCACATCTTCGATCTTCCCGATTTCGACGCGACGGCATCCAGGCGCGCGACATCGTCGTTCACGGTCGATTTCCGCGGCATGTCGAACGTGCGCAAAAAACAAGGAGAGGAAAAAGCAGTCGATCACGTCGTCGAGATCAGCGTCAACGGCAAACTGCTGCAACGCCTTACGTGGGACGGCAGAAGCGAATGGCGCAAACGCATCGACGTTGCGAATTCCGTGCTGAAGGAAAAGGACAACGAGCTGACGATCCGCGTGCTCAAGCGCGATTTGCCGGGTGGCGCGTTCATCGTCGATGTCGTCATGTTCAATTGGTTCGAAGCGAACTATTCGATCCGCGCGACTCCGCACGATTACGCTGCCGCATTCAGTTCGACGAACGACGGTGCGGCGGCGATCGTTCCTCGCGATGCCTCCGCCGTCGACGTTTTCGGGGCGGATGGCACTTACCAGACACTATCGCCGCGACAAGCCGCCACACTCATTCGCGGCGTCGATTATTTTGCGGCGATGGCGGAACGCGACCGCACGCCTTTACTCGTACGCGCGATCACGGATGACGATGAGCGGACGGCGACGTCGGGTTATGACTACATGATCGTCGCCCATCCGCGACTGCTCGAAGCGATCGAGCCGCTCGCCCGATACCATCGCGAGCACGGTCTGAAAGTCGCGCTCTACAATGTCGACGACGTGTACGATCAGTTCAGCGGCGGCATCGTGCATCCGCGCGCGATTCGCGATCTCGTCGCGTGGGGACTGCAGCATTGGAGGACGAAGCCGCGCTATTTGCTGCTCGTGGGCGATGCCAGTTTCGACATCCATCACGATCTGCGCACGAACCGTCCGGACAAGCATTTGTACTCGCCCAGCGTCGAGCCCACCACAGACATGATGCTGCAGGACGGGTTTTTCGCGCTGCCTTCGACGTCGTATACGGGCAACGAAGAATTGCCGAACCGCAATTTGATTCCGACGTGGCAGTTCCCGACGGGCGAAGGTCAGTCGGCCAGCGACAACGGTTTCGTGGCGACGAAATCCGACGACTTTCATCCGCAACTTGCCGTCGGACGTTTGCCGGTGGTGTTGCCGTCGGAAGTCAAAGCCATCGTCGACAAGACGATCTCGTACGTATCGAAACCGACGGTGGGCGATTGGCATCGCGACGTGACGTTCGTCAGCACGAGCGAAGTCGCCTCGTTCAAGGAGACATCCGACGCCATCGCCAAAAATCTGCAAGAGCGCGGCTTCGAAGTCAACAGTGTCTATTCGGATTTCAACGAGAAAGACACGAACCAATATCGAGGCATTCGCGACGTGCTTCGGCGCGATCTCGATCAGGGAAATCTGCTGGTTCATTTCATCGGCCACGGCGGCCAGTACATTTGGCGCGTGGGGCCGATCGGCGATTTGTTCACGCTCGACGATGTGAGCGCGCTGAAAAACGCCGGGCGTTATCCGATGGTGCTCGCGATGACGTGTTTCTCCGCGCCGTTCGATCATCCAACGGAAGATTCCATCGGCGAACGCTTCCTGCGCGAGCCGGGTCGCGGTGCGGTCGCGGTGTTCGCCGCATCATGGAAAAACTGGCCCAACGCGGAAAATTCCCGGAAGCTCGTCCAGGAACTGCTCACGCCCGGCGTTTCCATCGGAGACGCGATCGTCAACGTGAAATCGAAGACGGCGGATCGTGTATTAGTGGAAATGTATAATCTGCTTGGCGATCCGGCGCTGGTGCTGGCGCAGCCAAACGGGACGCTTTCGTTGCAACGTTCCGCTGATCGTTGGAATTCCAAAGTGACCGTGCGAATTCCCGCGGCGAGCTTCGGTGGCGATGTCGACGTCGATTGGCTCGATGCGCAGGGCGATGTCATGGAATCCCGAAAGTACCAGGCCCGCGACACGCAGTTTTCCTTGGCCGTGCTGAAGAAGGCGGCGCAAGTTCAAGTATTCGTGAGCGATACGAGGACAGGCTTTTCCGCCATGGGTGCCGTTAACGTTCTGCCTCCTCCTGCACCGAAACCGGCGATCGTGAAAGCGCCGCCGATCGTTCCGAGGCCTCCACGCGTGCGCAATCCGAACGACGACATCTCCGAACTGGGTTTCGATGGACGCGCTGCGCCACCGCAGAGCGCGCCGCCTGCGGCCGATCATGGCCATGAATAAATTCGATCGTGTTTTTGTTGTCGGAGCGTATGTTCCGAACGGCGGCACGTTCATGGCGTACCATCTGGGCCGCTTGTTGCAACGCGATTTCGGTTTGACGGCAATCGCCGTGCAAACCGCCGATGAAACTGCCGACAACGGCATCCAGGATTACGATGTGCGCATGCCGAGCGTTTCCGTCGCAGAGATGGAAAGGCAAATCACCGCGCGCGACGTCCTGATCGCGAATCCGAGTTTTTCGTCGCATCGATTCGGCGCGCGATTGCCTGGATTCAAGATTTGCTACGTGCAAGGCTTCAACACGTTCACATTGCTCGATTTGAATTTCGACTGCTACGTCGCAGTCAGCGATTTTGTCCGGAATTTCTTGAGCACGGTTTACGGCCTGGATGTCGACGTGATTCCGCCGTTCGTCGATGTCGATGCAGTGCCGCCCGCGCCCGCATGGAACGAACGACCCGCAGCTGACGTGCTTTGCTACGGCAAAGGCGACGCCGAGATATGGAAATGGTCGTTCGAACGTCTTTGCGACATCGCGCGCGCACACACGCCTCATGTGCGGCTGTCGGAACCGTTGGCGGCGCGCGGCCGGCAGCACCGCGACCTTCTCTCCGTCATCGGCAACTACCGCTATTTCCTCACACTGTCGCCCGCGGAAGGGTTCGGACTCGTGCCGCTGGAAGCGATGGCGATGGGCACGACCGTCGTCGGCTACGATGGATTCGGCGGACGCCACTATCTGCGCGACGGAGAGAATTGCGCCGTGGCGTCCTATCCGCACATCGATCGCGTCGCCGAAAAACTGATCGACGTTACGCAACGTGCGGACTTTGCGCTGCAGTTGGCGCAAGCAGGCCGCGAAACCGCGGCGGCGTATTCTTACGATCGCTTTCGCGCCGATTGGATCGATCGATTGTCGCGCGCGCTGGGCATCGTTGCGCATTTGCGATGACGCGCGATCTTATCGTCACCGGCATTCCCCGCTCGGGAACTACGCTGACGGCCGCGCTGATCGATGACCTCGAAGATACCGTCTGCCTGAGCGAGCCCACGTGGCAGGACATGTGGGCGCGCGAAACCGAAGATGCCGACGCTTACGTGCAGCGGCTGCTCGATGATTTCGCCCGCGTGCGGCGCGATCTGTTGGATGGTAATGGCGTCATCGATCGGCGACGTCCGGACGGAACTCCTGTCAGCGATTATTTTCGCGATGGCGCAGGTTCATGCGAACTCGTCGATTTTCGACGATCCGGGCTGTCGGAAAATTTCCTGCTCGGCATGAAACATAATGCGCACTACAGTTGCGTGCTGCCTCGGATCGTGGCGCAGCCGGCGTTTGACGTCGTCGCGATCGTACGTCATCCGCTGGACGTGATTCGATCGTGGCAATCGGTCGATATTCCCATCCGGCAAGGCCGGCTACCCGCCGCCGAAACGCTTTGGCCCGAAATTGCGGACGTCGCGCGCCAGACCGACGACGTCCTGCTCCGGCAAGTGCTGATCTATGAGCGGTTCTGCAAGCGCTTCGTCGCATTGCGCGGAAAGCTTGCGCTGCTGCGTTACGAAGATATCGTGCACGATCCGGACATCATCGCGCGCACGCTGGGAAGAAATTTTGCGCGAAGGACGCCGATAAAAACTCAAGATCGATCGCCGTTGGATCCGGAAGAAGTTGCGGCGATTCGCCGTCATCTGCGAACGCATTGTCCGAATGCGCGGGAACTGTATCCCGATATCTGATTTCCGATATCGAAACTACGCGGCGTTACCGCATCAACCCAGGCAACAACGATTGCCAATGAGCATTGCCGCGCGACTTGTGCGAGGTAGCCGTGGAATTCGCCGGCACGCTGCCGTCGGTCGGTGCGCCTTTGCCGGCATGATCGTCGCGGGCGATGGCATCGCCGGTCGTTGCGGTCGCGGGGACGATATCGCCACTCGGCACGTCGGCTGCCACATGATTGACGCGCGTCGTGCCGCCGCCCATGTCGCTCGGCATCGGTGCCGCTATGGTGTCTGAGCTTCCGTTGTTGCTCGCCAGGGCGAATCCCGCTTCGGGCATCGGAATCGACGTCGCCGCGAACGCCCCGGTCAACGGCAGCGATCCGGCCAATGCGACAACGAACAAGAAAAAGTGCTTGAGCATGAGTTTCCCCGCAAAGCGGATCGGATCTGGACGCTCGGGAGGCAAGTATGGTCGCACGAGTACGCTTTCCTCGCCAGTGAACTTGCCCGCCAACATGTGCTGACAGCAGTATTTGTGCCATTGAAAGGCCATGTTGCGCACGTGGCAATCCCGGCGACGGGCCGTGCAAGAAAGTGTCCGCGGACACTTTTTCCCGCCCGCGGACACTTGTTCCTCGAAAATCCGGCATTGCAGAGATACGATTGTCTCGTCGCACCCGATCGACCTCACTTGAGTCCCGAAGAAGGCTGCCGTGACCATCGACCTTTCCGCTCTGTTGCGCTCGATTTCTGCGCAAAAACCGGTTTCCGGCAGTGAACTTGCCAAGGAACTGGGCGTCACCCGCGCGGCCGTCTGGAAGCAGATCGAAACCTTGCGCACGCTCGGCGCGCCCATCGAGGCGAGCGCCGGCGAAGGCTATCGTCTGGCGTGGCCGATCGAGCCATTGGATGAATCCCGGATTCGACGCGAAATCGATGAGGACGCACTGCCGCGTGTCGGCGATCTCCGCGTCGTCTGGCAAATCGATTCGACGAACTTGTCGCTGCTCACGGCCGCTGCAGAAGGCGCCGCCGATGCGTCGGTCGTCGCCGCCGAAGTGCAAAGCGACGGCCGCGGCCGTCGCGGCAGGCGATGGCAGTCCCCGTTGGGTGGAAATGTATACTTTTCGCTGCTGCGGCGATTCGACAGCGGCATGGGATCGCTGGCTGGCCTCAGCATCGTCGCGGGAATCTCCGTCGTGCGCGCACTTCACGAGTGCGGCGTATCCGGTATCGGTGTCAAGTGGCCGAACGATATCGTCGCCGGCGAAAAGAAACTGGCCGGCATCCTCGTCGAACTCGGCGGTGAATTTCTCGGCCCGTGTTTCGCCGTCATCGGTGTCGGCATCAATGTGCGGATGCCGGCTTGCGCCGAGATCGATCAACCATATACGGACGTGTCTGAGCTGTGTGGCGGCGATCCGCCGTCGCGCAACCGTATCATCGGTCGACTCATTTCCCAGCTCGTCGCATCGACCGACCTATTCATAGCGCGGGGATTCGCGGCGTTCGCGAAAGAATACGCATCGTTCGACGTCCTCGAGCGTGCCCCGGTGCGTTTGCATACCGCAGCCGGCGTCTGCGACGGCATTGCGGACGGTGTCGATTCCCGCGGCGCCCTGCGCGTCCGGCACGGCGAACGCGTCGCGACGTACGACAGCGCTGAAGTGACGGTGCGCCGCGCATGAAATTGCTGATCGACATCGGCAATACGCGGACGAAATCGGCGATCGCCGACGGCTTGGATTTTCAGGCAATGCCGCCGGTCGCCAACGACAATCTCCGATCTGCCGCATTGTGGACAAATATACAACGGGTGGACTCGATCTGGATCGCGTCGGTGGCGTCGGACGCCGCGAACGAAATCGTGAGCGCCGCCGTGGCCGAGCGGTTCGGAATGAAACCGCGCTTCGCCCGCAGCAGGGCCGAAACGTGCGGCGTGCGCAATGCCTACGAAAATCCCGAGCGGCTCGGCGTCGACCGGTTCCTCGCCCTCATCGCCGCGCATGCATCGACGAAACAGGACGCCGTCGTGGCGAGTTGCGGCACGGCGCTCACGTTGGACGCGATCGATGCGACGGGACAGCACCTCGGCGGGCTGATCGCTCCGAGTCCTTGGTTGATGCAAACCGCGCTCCGCAAGGCAACCGCGCGGCTCTCGGATGCGGTGGAGACGGATGTCGCCGAGATCGCGACGAATACCCACGCAGCCATTTCCTCCGGCACGTGGCTTGCCGCCGTAGCGCTCGTCGAACGATTCGTTAAACAGACATCCATACGGCTGAACGGAATGCCGCAATTGTGGTTGACCGGCGGCGGTTCGGAGCGGTTGGGCGCTTTGCTGGCGCCGAGTTATCGCACGGAGCCGAATCTCGTGCCGCGCGGACTGGCGCTATTCGCCGACGCACGCACCTGAATCCGGCGCAACGCCTTCGGCTCGGATAGAATGCGCGATGTCGTCACTGTCCGTCGAATGATGCTGACATGCTTTCACGCATGTTATTCCTGCTGCTGCTCGCACTGAATATCGGTGTCGGTTGTTGGCTTTACTTCGCGCCGCATCAGGCGTCGCAGGCGTTTGCCGCCACCGATCCCGGCGTGCGAAAGCTCGTGCTGTTGTCCGAGCGCGACCGTGGCGGCGAAGCGAACGCGGCGGAGTTGGCCAGTCCGCCGGAATCCGCGGCGGATCTGAAGAACGACAGTTGCGTCAGCGTCGGGCCGTTCGCCACGCAGGCCGACATGCGCTCGGCGTTGAATTCGATCACACCCGTCGTGTCGCGCATCCAGTATCGCGAAGCACATGCAACCGAAACCCGCGGCTACTGGGTTTATCTGCCGGCGCAGAACAGCCGCGAACTCGCGCTGTCGATGGCTCGCCAATTGTCGAGCAAAGGCGTTCGCGACTATTACGTCGTCACCGCCGGCGATCAGCAAAACACGATTTCGCTGGGACTGTTCCACGATCAGGGCAATGCCGAAAAACGCCGCAACGAGATCGCGGCACTGGGCTTCAAACCCGAGCTTATTGCGCGTACGGAGGAACTGCCCGTCTACTGGATCGATTTCGCGCAAGATGCGCACACGCCCGTGAATTGGCGCGCGCACGTCGTTGGGCAAAACGATCTTCGCCAGCAACCCGTGACGTGCTTCTGATCCTGATTCCCGCAGCCGTACAGTTCGTGCGAAAATAAGCGAAAAGGCCGGCATAGCTCAGTTGGTAGAGCAACTGATTTGTAATCAGTAGGTCACGGGTTCGACTCCTGTTGCCGGCACCATATTATTCAGCCATTTGCGCACGCTCAAATATCGCGCCCCATACTTGATGTATGACAAGTCCAAAGCGCCCGCGCGATCCGAACCAACTCGCCAAGCTCATTATGGACATTGCGACCGGCGAGAAGGCAGAGCAAGACCTGAATGCAGGTAAGAACTCTGATGCGATACGCAGGGGTCGACTAGGCGGCGCAGAAGGCGGGGATGCCAGAGCAGCAGCGCTTAGCCCTCAAAAACGAATCGGCGGAATCAAAAGAAGATCATCGCAATGTCGAGCACGCCTAGAGAGTTGCTCGATTTCTCTACGCAGCTTAGTTCGGCCCCCCTCGGAAGTTGAACATCGTGCAGCAGCCAGCGTGCCTATTACGCTGGTTTTCATGCTCTGCTGCCAATCATCGCAAAACTCCCAGCCAGTTCAGCAGAAGCACTCGCGGCGCGCTGCATATCGCATTCTGAATTGTTGACCGACTCAGTCGATGGTCGCCGGGAGGGAGTCTGAGTCCACTCGGAAAACTCACGTCGACAGCCGATATCGCTTGGCGGCTCATGCCCGGCCGCGACTTCCTTGCCGCCGCGAACAAGCTCGCTCCCAAATTAACTTGCGCTGCCGGATCGAGCGCCATTTCCTGTTTCTGTACAGTGAAGACCCGCCGTCGGGAACACAATTCGCGTCGTTCACTAAGGGACATGCCATGAAGTTGAATCGAGCTCGGTTAGTTGCGTTTTCGGCGCCTCTCATGATCGCCGCTGTGAGCGGTAATGCCGCAGCGATCACAAATTCATTATCTGTGACATTCACTGTTACCGCGCTGCCTACCTCAATTGTTCTATGTCGCGATCCTCAAGCTTATGCCGGAGTGGGGTTCGACGAGCAGTTTCAAGTACCAATCGACGTTGACAACAATCAGAACACAGGCGAATCGGGCACCGATGTCTTAATTCTACTGACCACGAAGAGCCTTGGAGCGCCACCGTGTGCGTCGTCATCGCCCCTTGATACGGCAAACAACCTCGTTGCCGGCCTTCTTATTTGGAATGCAGCCGAGATGGCCTTCGATGATAGTGGAATTACGCCGATGGTCGCGTTCGACTTCCCGCATAACGCAATCACGATATCGACGCCAGCGGTGGGGGTGCTTGCGGGACTTACAATGCAGTCTCCAATTGGTGTCGATGCTGGAGCCAGCTATCAATCGGGACCAAATACATCCGTGGCGGCGGACGCGACTTCAGACTTCACGGCCGGTCATTCTGTAACATCCCCTTCGCGAGATGTTCAATTTTGTACTTCTCCGTGCAGTACTGCCTCGTCGTATTACAACTTTATCGATCTCGTTGAGGCAAGCGCAACGCTTGGTCCCCCAGACGAAATCTTCAAATCCGGGTTCGAATTTGTTAGCGACTAGTTCGAGCAATAGATGGTTTGGTAAAGCATATCTGGGCGGCATAATTTTAACTGCCACTTGCGGGTGTGGGGGAAGGACAGGATGAACTTCTGCAGCCGCCTCCACTCTGATCACTGTGATAGATCGGGGAAGACGATGATCGCAATTGCACAGTCGTTTGCCGTTTCGATGGCCGTGGCCGCTACACGCCGGCTGATATGGCCGGTGCCGAAGCTGTGATTCGCTACGAGGCGGCGCAACCCGATCACGCTTTGGAGCAATCGGCGTTCTGCATAACAGTCACGAATGTTGACGTTGGAAAACAACTGAGTGATCGGCTCAACGACGCCAGCTGCGAATAGTCCCGATGGACAACAGATGTCGGTGGATGGAACTTTTTGGCAGCGTTCGTGAATTGAACGGCCAATGGGTCTTGCCCTATGGCGGCTACACGTATTGCGAAGAGCGTCCTACGTGTATCAATGCAGGACACGCTATGTCGCATTGCTGGAGAAGGACGAATCCGTGTGGCGCGTGATCCGTTTGGTGGGTGGCGTATGGCTCTGACTGACGTGCGGTGTACGGGTGAGGCAAATGCCTATCGACGCTTGTATATTTTTCCACCCATGTGAGAGTTGCTGGGTCGTGTTGCGTCAATCGCCGTTTCGAGCGACAGCCGCGGTGTGAGATGGCCCGCCGCATCGAACGTCGTTCAAACCAATTTGCTGCGGGCGTCCGTTGCGTGATTGCGGCGATTAATCGATCATCGCCAATCGAGTCCCAGTAGTTTTCCCGAGAACTTCGCCATGACCGAATCGGACGCGCGATGTCAAACCGACGCACTCGCCAGACGGGCGTTGCTGGCGTTTCTGCTCACGTTCATCGCGGCGCGCACGATCGTGTTGTTGATCATGTCGCACCGAATTCCCAATTTATACTTTTTCCTGAGCGGCACGCACGTTCACCATCTCAATTACGGAATATTTTTGCTGGCGGGCGTGGCCGGGTTCCTGCTGTTCAATGCGCCGACGGGGTTCTTTTTGCGCGTGGCCGCCTTCGCATACGGCGCGGCGATGGCGTTGACGTTCGACGAATTCGGCATGTGGCTGCATCTGGGCGGCAGTTA
>DATAVJ010000025.1:0-4960 GCA_036267795.1 Rudaea sp. | reverse complement strand
CCCACTTCATGCAGACGATAGTCCGTGCCGCCGCAGTTGACGTACTTTCTGAGAAATTTTGCATGCGGCACGATAGCCACAAGCATGCTCACCCAGTCGGACACAATTCGGACGAAATACGCCTATCGTTGACGTGCGCATAAGCGCTTATACTGTGATCACTCGTTCCATGCTTTCTGAGTCATCGATGCCCGCAAGGCGCACGCAAGATCGGATTTCTTCGCTCAACTATTTCGTTGTTGCCGCGGTCGCCTTCGTCGCCGCCGCTTTCGTCAATCAACTCTGGATCGCGGCACCCATCGTCGCTGCCGATGTCTTCGTTCTTGCAGGCGTGGCGCGTCTCGTCGGATTGCGATTCGACAACACCGCTTCTCCCAACGCAGCAACGCGGTTGGGCACGATCATCGTGCTTCTCTTCGGTTACACGGTCTTCGTGGGATTGGCCATCGCCTATCCGATGAGTCGCCTGCTGCGCGACCCGACGCTTGGCGCCACGATGGCGTTATCGACGACAGCAGTCCTCGTATTGCTGAGTCTCTGGAAGAGCTGGCCGGCGCTGGGTTTGGCAATCCTGTTTCGCAATCGGCGCGAGAGTAACGCGCCATTGATGTCGCAAGTGTTTGCGCGCGCGCGCCGAATCACCGGCGAAAACGAACTGTTCTTCAGCCATGGATTGCTCGTCTCGCTGTGCTTGCTCCTTCTCGTCGAAGGCGCTTTCGCGTTGGGCGGATTCAGTATTCCGCTGCACGGAAATCAGCGTTTGACAATCCTGATTCTGTACGCAGTCTGCATCGCTCCGTTGGCGAGTTGGGTTGTGGTGAATCGCACCGCATCCGCCGTGTTGATCGAGCGCACACGAGAACGCCGGTCGCATGCACAGATCAATGCGCCGCAAACGATTGCGCAGGACGTAAGTGAATCCGTAGCCATCGAACTGTCGGCCGCTTCCACTGCCACCGAACTCGATGCGATGTTGCTGCGCTGTGTCCGCGCGGGACAAACACAACTGGCGCTAGCTACGCTCGATCGCGGCGCGAATCCCAACTGCGTGCCGGAGCCGAACGACCGCGATCAACGCTCCGTCGTCGAGCTGGCCAGCGTGAGTCCGGACATGCGGTTGCTGCGTGGATTGATTTCGAAAGGCGCCGATCTCAATCGCGCCCACGCCGGCTTGCCGCCGTTGATTGCCGCGACGCGCGACAGCCTAGAAGGACGCCCCGATGCCGTCATGACGCTCCTTACCAACGGCGCCGATCCGCGTTGCGCAGATAGCCGCGGCGACACGCCATTGCATTGCGCCGCACTATGCGAAAAGCCGATCACCGCGGCACTGCTGTGCGATGCCGGTGCGCCGCTCGATGCTGTCAACTGCGAGGGTCTGACGCCGCTCGGTATCGCCTGTTCCGCGGCGAATTGGGAGATGGTTCGATTTCTGCTCGAACGCAGCGCGAAGACGGAAACCGAACACGGCCAACCGGCCATCATGGCAGCGGCCGCCGTCGACGATGACGACATACAAGGCATAAAACTCCTGCTCAAGCGCAAAGCGCGTGTCGATGCGCGCGGACCGCTGAAACGCACCGCGCTGATGGCTGCGGCGATGAACGGCAACGAGCTCGTCGCGCAGATGCTGATCGATGCCGGCGCGAATCTCGGTCTCGCGGATGCACATGGCACCACCGCACTGATGGAAGCCGCACGCGCAAATGCCGCCGAAGTGCTCGATGTATTTGCGACAAAGAATCCTCCGATCGATGCCGTCGACAACACCGGCCGCACCGCGCTCATCATCGCGTGTCAGTCCGCGCACGCAAACGAAGACATCGTGCGGCGTCTTCTCGGCATGGGCGCATCGCGGGAGATGGCGGTCGGCGACGGACGACGCGCCGTCGATTTTGCAGCGACGGCGGGACGCTGGAATATCGTCGCGCTACTCGACGCGAATTATCCGCGGCCGCAGAATCTCGCGGCCGGCACAGCGACGGCATCGAACGACGAATCCGCCGAACATCTGCTGGATGCGTTGCGTTTCGGACATTGGAATATCGTCGATGGGCTCGAATTGCGCGTGCGTGATTGGCCGGCGTCAAAGTTGGCGGCGCTGTTTATGGATCTGATTTCCCACGACGATCCCGCGCCACGACGCTGGCTGCTGACGCACGGATTGGCGGCTGATACACGCATCGACGATCTTCCGTTGCTCGCGCACGTGCTCGATCAGTTGCCGATGTCATTGCCGGCCGCCTGCGATCTGCTGGATGCCGCCGCGCCGGTCGGCGGAAACTTCTTGCACGCCGTTTGCGCGGCGTTGCCGAACTCGGCACAACACGCTGCGCTAGAGACATTCGGCTTAAACCTGATCGAACGAGGCGCAGATATTTTTGGTCCCGATCGTTCCGGCACCACCCCGCTCGCGCGAATTGTGTCCGCCGGAAACGTCGCGCTCACGCGGGTCCTGATCGCCCGCGGCGCCGATCCGAACGCCCGCGATCATCACGGATGCACGCCGCTATTTGCGGCGCTGACATTGCCGACGGATATCGCCATCGACATGATCAAGCTATTGATCGCCGCCGGCGCAAATCCCGATGTCGTTGCATCGAGCGGCGAGACGCCGCTGGGTCTCGCGCTGTCGCGGTCTGAATCCAGCGTGCAGCATTGGTTGAATTGGCACGTATGGAAATTGCCGCAACGGCCGCTGCGCGATGACGACGTGCTCGCGGCAGCATCCGTCGGTGATGCGTCGGCCATCAAGAAATTAGTGTCGCTGGGTTTTTCTCCCAATGCGGTCGATGTGCAAGGCGCAACGCCGTTACTGCGCGCGGCGGGCAACGGTCACGCCGACGCCATCGCATGCTTGCTGGAGTTGGGCGCCGACTCGGCGCGCACCGCCAACAGCGGTGCAACCGCGCTGAGCGCAGCAGTCATCGCGCGCAACATCGGTGTTGTCCGGGCGCTGACGGCGGCACGTCGTGGCGACATCGATCAGCGCCTCAAAGGCGGCGGCACGGCACTGATGATTGCCGCGGCGCTCGGTTTTCCGGATATCGCAGCCGTGCTGTTGAACGCGGGCGCCGACGTGGATGCCGCCGACAGCAGCCAAACGCGCGCGCTGCATGCGGCTGCGCATTTTGCGTTCCACGGCCGCGATGCCGGTCGCGCGCAGCAATTGCTGCAAACGCTGCTCGATCACGGCGCGACCATCGACGCGCGTAATTCGGAAGGGCAGACGCCGCTGCTGCTATTGCTCGGCGCGCACGCGGAGGCCGGCTCGACCGCCGATCAGAAAACGTTGTTGTCGCTATTGCCGCTGCTGTTGCAACGGCACGCCGATATCAATGTGGCCGACAATCGCGGCGTCACCTCACTGCACGCCTGCGCGATGCATGGCCTGTTGCTGCTCGCTCGCGCACTCGTTGCCGCGGGCGCCGATACGCAACTGCGCGATATGTGCGAGCGCACGCCGCGCGAAGTGGCGCATATCTTGGGCTTCATCGACGTGGCGACTGAGCTGGCCGCAACGCGTGCGCCTGCGCCGATCTCATCGTCGCCGCGCAAGGCCGTTCGCGAAATGGAGTGATCGGTCGCCGTCAACGCGAATCGCTGACCGCGCGTTCCTCGTTTTCGATATCGGCCTCGAAAAGCTTTTCAAGATCCGCGAAAGCCTCTTTCGCCGATTGCACGAGTGCCGCTTCGTCGTCGTAAACCAAATACTGCGTTTGCAGAACGTTCGCGTCGTGCTTGCTGAATTTGTCCACGCGATCTCTGGCGATGGCCGGATCGATGCCGAGATCTTCGAGCACCAGACGCGAAATTTCCAGACTCGAGAAAAACGTCTCGCGGACGACGTGCTCGATATTCATGTCCATCAATCGAAACGCATGCTGGCGATTGCGCGCGCGCGCGACGATCTTCAGATGCGGATACATGCGTTTGACGATACGCGCGGTGCGAATATTCGTTTCCGGATCGTCGGTGGCGAGCACGAACACTTCGGCCTTGTCGACGCCAGCCGCACGCAGCAATTCGGGACGGCTCGGATCGCCGAAATAAATGCTGCTTCCGAACTGGCGCGAAAAATCGACTTGTTCGACCGAGCTTTCCAGCGCCGTGAACGAGATGCGTTGCGCGCGCAACAACCGCGCGACGATCTGCCCGACGCGACCGTATCCTGCGATGATCACGCGCGGAGCGATATCGATGATGTCGTCGAATTCGCGCGTCTTTACGGGTTTGCGCCCGGCCAACCAGCGCGACGTCGCGATGACGGCCAGCGGCGTGAGCGCCATCGACAGCGTGACGGCGACGACGAAAACGTCGCGCTGACCCGCATCGAGCAATCCGTCCTGCTGCGCCAGATTCAAAACGACGAATGCGAATTCGCCGCCGCCGGCGAGCACGACGGCCAGCCGCACGGTTTCCGCGAAATCGATTTTCTTCGACATGCGGCCGATGACGGCCAGCACGAGCGATTTCAGCGCGATCATCGTCACGACGATGACGGCGATCCCGACCGGTTGCTGCTGTATCAAATGCAGATCGAGCGACACGCCGACGCTGACGAAAAACAGTCCGAGCAGCAGTCCTTTGAACGGTTCGATCTGTGAATCGATTTCGTGACGATACTCGGAATCGGCGAGCAGCATGCCGGCCAAAAAAGCGCCGAGCGACATCTGCATGCCCGCCAATTGCATCAGCCACGCCGTGCCGAGGACGACCAGCAATGCCGTCGCCGTGAACACTTCCGCAATCTGCAAACCCGCAACGATGCGGAAGATCGGCCGCAACAACAATCGTCCGCCGATGATGACGGCGCCGATCACCGCGATGATCTTGAGCGCGTCGACGAGTTCGTGCCCGCCATCGCCAACGGCTTCGCGCGTTCCGAGCAGCGGAATCAGCGCGAGAATCGGGATGGCTGCGGCATCCTGGAACAACAAGATCGCGAATGCCATGCGGC
>DATAVJ010000024.1:0-19163 GCA_036267795.1 Rudaea sp. | reverse complement strand
CGTTGAATTTCTTGATCTTGCCCGTCACGCCCGGTTTTTCCGGATACATGAAGACATTCGCGAACACGTAGACCGTACCCTGCTGCGTGTGCGAGCGATCTTGCGGATTCAACTCCATGCACCAGTTGTTGGTGGGCACGTAGAAGAACGCCGGATCGTTCGGATCGACGGACGCCGGCTGCTGATCCTTGCCGCCCATCGCCGATGGACATACCTGCGTATTCTTTTGCGGTTCCAGCGGAGAATGTTCGGCGACCTTCACCGGACGGCCAGTCTTCATGTCGACTTTTTCGGCCCAGTTCGACGTCACGAACTTGTGCGCGCGCAGCAGCGTGCCGTCGGTGCGGTCGAGCACGTAGGCGAAACCGTTGCGGTCGAAATGGACGAGCGCTTTATGTTTGTGGCCGTCGACATCGAGATTGTCGACGAGGATCAGCTCGTTGATGCCGTCATAGTCCCATTGATCGAACGGCGTCATCTGGTACGCCCATACCGCTTCGCCGGTATCGACGTTGCGGGCGAAGATGGTCATCGACCACTTGTTGTCCCACGAGCCGTCGTTGCACGCTTTTTGCGTCTGCGGTTTGGCGCCGCAGCGGAACGACGGACTCCACAAACCCGGATTGCCGGTTGCGTAGTACACGAGGTGCAGATCCGGATCATAGGCGTACCAGCCCCATGCCGCACCGCCGCCGCGCTGCCATTCGTCGCCCGGATACGTATGGATGCCGAGATCCTTGCCGGCCGTTCCGTAT
The DNA here is from genome assembly GCA_036267795.1 of Rudaea sp. GTDB lineage: Bacteria > Pseudomonadota > Gammaproteobacteria > Xanthomonadales > Rhodanobacteraceae > Rudaea. The sequence continues at coordinate 18,408 of DATAVJ010000024.1, read as the reverse complement.
TCCGGATGTTTCTTGTTGGTGTCCGGCGTCAGGCAGACGTCTTTGTCCGAACCGGTCGACTGGCATTCCCACACTTTCTTGCCGTCGGCGAGGTTGTACGCCGTGAAGCGGCCGCGCGCAGCGAATTCGTCGCCGCCGAAACCGATCATGACCTTGTCGTTCGCGATGATCGGCGCGGGCGTGATGGTTTCGCCTTTGTCGGGATGCGCGTGCTTGACGACCCAGTCTTCCTTGCCGCTGGCTGCGTCGAGGGCGATCACGTAACCGTCGAGCGTTCCGAAGACGAGCTTGCCGTCGGCATACGACATGCCGCGGTTGACGGTGTCGCAACAAGCGCGCGGCACTGCGGATTCATCGCGGCCGCTGGTCTTGTTGTACTGCCACGCCTGCACCGGATTGTCCGGATCGGAAAGGTCGAGCGCCTGCACGATGTTCGGCCAGCCCGATTCGATGAACATCATCGGCTTGCCGGCGACGTCTTCGATGACGAGAGGCTGGCCTTCATGACCGCGCAACGTACCGCTGGATTGCGCCCAGACCATTTGCAGGTCCTTGACGTTGTCCTTGTTGATGCTTTTGAGCGAGCTGTAGCGGTTCAGGGCAAGATTTCCCGCCGGCGCTCCCCACTGGTTGGGATCTTTGAAGCGCTGGAACTGTTCGGCGTCGGTGGCCGCGAAGGCGGACATCGAGCAGAGCAATGTGGCCCCAACGGCGAGCACTAGCGACGCAATTGAGCGCTGCATGCGACCGGTTCTACAGAGTGACGTGTACCGTGTTTTCATTGCCTTCCCTCCGCTTTTTGAATTGCTGTCGGTTTGATGCAATGCCTGGCTTTGACCCCGCAGGCATGATCGTTCAGCGCAACTTGAGCTATGCGTCGTGCGATTACGAACCGTGGACGAGTCTAGTCCCGTGTTTGATCACTGCACGTTGCACTGCGGCACGGTGCCGGAAGAGCTATTTGCTGCGCCCCGCGCGCAGCAGGGTGTCTCGGAATAGGTACAACCAGCCGCGTAAATCCGCGAAATTGCCGATCGCGGCCTGCGCGTGTGCGCTTACTTTCCCGAACGAATGAAAACGCCCCACGGCAAACCACCTACCGGAATCGTCTTGATCGTTTTGAACGTCGCCGTATCGATCACGCTCACATCGTTGGAGCGGCCGTTCGCGGTGTACAGCTTGCCGCCGTCCGGCGTCATCGCCATGTTCCACGACCGTTTGCCGACCGGTGTCGTGCCAAGGACTTTTCCTGTCGCGACGTCGATTGCCGACACCGTTCCGTCGCCGCCGTTGGCGATGAACACGCGCTTGCCGTCGCGGCTCGCCATCGCATCGGCGGGATGCACGCCGGTCTTGATCGTCGCCACGACTTTTTTCTTGTCGAGATCGACGACGTCGACGCCATTTACCAATTCCTGCACGACATACGCAACATTTTTTCCCCGCAGCAATGCCATTCCGCGCGGATGACCCGACGTCGCGATTTTCGCGATGGATTTCCCGGCCTTCAGATCGATCACGTCGATGTCATTGGAATTTTCGTTGCTCGTCACCAGCCATTTCTCGTCCGAGCTGAAAACGCAATGTTCGGGATTCTTTCCTTGCGTAGGAATTTTGCGGCTCACTTTCTGCGTCGCCACGTCCACGAACGTCACCACGTTGTCGTCTTCGACGCAAACGGCGATCGTTTTCCCATCGGGCGACAGCGATGCGCCTTCGGGACTTCGTCCCACCGCAATTGTCTGTTTCACCTCGCCCGACGCGAGATCGACCACCACCAGCGAATTGCCTTTCGCGTCGACGACGAACGCCGTCTTTTCCGCCGGATCGGTTACGACCGCTTGAATCTTCTCGCCGATCTTGCCTTTCTCCGGCACGGTCTTGATCACTTGATCCGAACCGGTGTCGATGATCGAGATGGTGCCGTTTTCCTGATTACCGACATACGCATGGACCGCTGCGGCGCGGCACGCCGTCATGCCGAACGCAAATGCGATGGAAGCGATCGAAACCGTCACTGTGCGCTGCATGCGTGCTTTTCCTTGAGTGTAAAACGCCGTTACAGTGTAGCGGCTTGGCCATTCAACTGTTCCGAATTCGGAACATCCGCGCCGCGTCCGCTGCAAAAATTTACATTCGATCGGCGATTTTCCCGCCGCGCCGGATTCGTGCACACAGACTGCGCGCGATAAGGTAAAAACGACATCTGGATTTCGAGTGGGACATATGCGTAAAAACCGCCCGATCGTACACGACCGATCGTTATTGATGACGTGCGTTCTGCTGCTGGCGCCGCATCCGGGCTGGGCCGATCAAAACACCGATGCGGAATCCGGCGCCGAGCTCGACACCATCAAGGTCATCGGCATCACGCCGCAGCAGGGCGCGGAATTACCGGAGTCGGCGATTCCGTACAACGTGCAGACGACGACGGCCGGCGCGCTCGACCGTTCACAGACGTTCAACATCACCGATTACATGAACCGCAATCTCACCGGCGTGACGATCAATTCCGCGCAGAGCAATCCGCTGCAGCCGAATTTGCAGTTCCGCGGCTTCACGGCATCGCCATTGCTCGGCGGATCCGAAGGCGTATCGGTGTATGTCGACGGCGTGCGCGTCAACGAAGTATTCGGCGATAGCGTGAACTGGGATTTGATTCCGGAAGAAATCATTTCCACGATGTCGGTGATCTCCGGCGCGAATCCCGTGTACGGATTGAACACGCTGGGCGGCGCCATCGAGATCACCACGCGCAATGGCTTCACCGATCCCGGCTTGCACGTGCAAACGTCGGACGGTTCGTGGGGCCGCAGCGAATCGTCGATTCAAGGCGGCAACAACAACGGCACGTGGGGTTACTACGCGCTGTGCGATCATTTCGAGGAACGCGGCTGGCGCGATTACTCGAATTCGAACGCGAACAATTTTCTCGGCACCGCAAATTTTCGCAGCGACAGCGCCACACTCGATCTTCATCTGGCCCACGCCGAAACGAAATTGAACGGCAACGGCGCGTCGCCGCTGGAGGGCGTGGCGATTCGTCCCGAAGCGGTATTCACTGCACCGGATCGTACGCAGAATTATTACGACCTCGTCAACCTGCAAGGCAGTTACACGTTCAGCGATCGATCCATCGTGTCGGCGACTGTGTTCGCGCGGCAGGTGAATACGCGTTCGTACAACGGCGACGCCACCGATTTCAGCGCATGCGATGACAACCGTGATTTTCTGTGCGACGACGATGGCTCGCCCGTGCTCGATCAAAATGCCAATCGTCTGTCGACCGCCTTCGATGCCATCAACAACATCGGCGTGCGCAAGCAGCGCAGTCTGGGCGGATCGTTGCAATGGGTGTTCAAACAGCCGTTGTTCGGAATGACGAACCAGTTCGCCGCCGGCCTGGACTACGACCATGGCCGCGTCAATTACAACGCGCTGGTCGAAGCGTCCGACCTGATCGTCGTCGACAGCTTGCCGCTCAGTTCCCTCACGGCGGCGAACACCGGCATTTTCATTCCCGACGATGCGCTCGACGTGCACGCCACCGACGTCACCGCCGGCGCGTACGCGACCGATACGCTCAGCCTCACCGATCGACTGGCGCTCACGGTGTCGGCGCGCTACAACCACACGCATGCCGTCATCGAAGATGTGAGCGGCGACAATCCGGATTTGAACGGCGAGCACAGTTTCTCGCGATTCAACCCCGCCGTCGGCCTGGCATATCAATGGACACCGGCGCTGAATGTCTACGGCGGCTATAACGAATCGACGCGCTCGCCGACCGCCGTCGAACTCGCGTGCGCCAGCCCCGACGCGCCGTGCAAGCTGCCGAACGAATTCGTGGCCGATCCGGATCTGAAACAAGTGGTCGCGAAAAACTGGGAAGCGGGATTGCGCGGCAGCTTCGACGCCGGATTTTTCGGGAAGGCGCATTGGAAAGCGGGAGTGTTCCGCACCACGAACGTCAACGACATCATTTTCCAGGCGACCGGCGGCGCGCAGTCGAACGAGGGTTTCTTCGCGAATGTAGGCGACACGCGGCGGCAAGGCGTCGAAGCATCCATCGGCGGCAAGATGTTCGATGGGCGGCTCGACTGGTTCGGCAACTACACGTTTCTCGATGCCACGTTTCTTTCGCCGTTCAGCGAGATCAGCGCAAATCATCCCGACGCCGATCCGGATACGGATCTCATCGACGTGCAAAAAGGCGACAAGCTACCCGGATTGCCGCGCAACGCGTTCAAGATCGGCGCGGACTATGCGATGACTCCCCAGTTCACCATCGGCGGCGACATGATGGTCAACTCGTCGCAATATTATCGAGGCGACGAAGCGAACCTGCTGCCGCCGCTCGGCGGATTCGCCGTCGTGAACCTGCGCGCGGTGTATCGCGTGGTGCCGCACGTGTCGCTGTATTTGCGCGTGCAGAACCTTTTCGACCGGCGCTATTCGGATTTCGGCGTCATCGGCAACGCGAGCACCGTGCTGCCGCAATTCACCGACCCGCGCCTGGTCAGTCCCGGCGCGCCGCGTGCGGAATGGGTGGGCGTCAGCATCGATTTCTGACGCCCGCTTTCGATAAACCGACGACGACCTCAACGGCGCACAGGAAGTGCGCCGTTCGCCGTAAGTGACATGGATGTCCATTCGGCGAACACACCCTCAAATCTACGCAACGTGCTTTCTTTGGTTACTTTCCTTTGCACGGACAAAGAAAGTGACTCGCTCGCGCAGCGAGTGAAAGCTTTGTCCCAATTACGAACATTGCGCACCCGCAGCGTGCAACCGCAACGCCGTTGCGTAAACTCGCAGTCCCTGACGAGGACAAACCAATGATCAAGGTCAGCGTGATGTATCCCGGCGGCGCCGGCAAAACATTCGACATGGATTATTACCTGAAGCAGCACGGCGACCTGCTCAAGGAAAAATTGGGCTCCGCGCTCAAGCGCGTCGCCGTCGACAGCGGTCTGGCAGGCGGCGCGCCGAATTCCCCGCCGACGTACATGGCGATGGGACATTTGTATTTCGATTCCGTCGATGCGTTCCAGAAAGCGTTCGGGCCGAACGCCGACGACATCCTCGCCGATCTGCCGAAATTCACCAACGCGCAACCCGTGATCCAGATCAGCGAAGTGAAACTGTAATAATTTCTCGCGCGTCGGCGCCTAAAAGTCTGTGCCGGGGACGTGACACTCTGTTCACTTCCCGATCCATGACTTTTTGAAGGCTCCGATGTATGAACGCGGGCGTAGAATCGCGCGAAACCGCCACGTGCGGTGTCTTTGAATCTGTCCATGGAAGATTGACGAGCCGATGGCAATTCTGGAAACCATTTCCGAGCAGCGCAGCTTCGGCGGCGTGCAAGGATTTTACAAACACGTGTCGAGCGCGAACGACGGCCCGATGAAGTTTGCCGTCTACAAGCCGCCACAGGCCGAGCGCGGTGCCGTGCCGGTTTTGTACTACCTCGCGGGTCTGACATGCACCGAAGAAACGTTCGCGATCAAAGCCGGCGCGCAACGGATGGCGTCGCAACTCGGCGTCATGCTCGTGACGCCGGATACAAGCCCGCGCAACACGGGTATCGCCGATGAAGCGGCGGATTGGGAATTCGGTGCGGGAGCGGGTTTTTATGTCGACGCGACCGAAGCGCCATGGTCGGCGCATTTCAAGATGTATTCGTACGTGACATCCGAATTGCCGCGCGTCATCGGCGAAAATTTTCCGGCGGACATGAAACGCGAAAGCATTTTCGGTCATTCGATGGGTGGGCACGGCGCCCTGACGATCGCGCTGAAAAATCCGACACGCTACAAATCGGTGTCGGCGTTCGCGCCGATCGTCGCGCCGAGTCAGGTGCGTTGGGGACAAAAGGCGTTGCCGCGTTACTTGGGGGTGGATCAACGAAAATGGGCGGATTACGATGCGTGCCAGCTCGTGGCGCGAGGCACGTTTCCCGGCACGATCCTCATCGACCAGGGCGATGCGGATAAATTCCTCGCCGACGAACTGCGCCCGCAATTGTTCGACGCAGCGTGCCGTGCGGCGGGTCAATCGCTCACACTGCGCATGCAGCCCGGATACGATCACAGCTATTACTTCATCAGCACGTTTATGGACGATCATCTGAAACATCACGCGGCTGCGTTGCACGCGTGAGGATCTGCAATCGACTTATCTCCGACGGAGTGGCGCGACAATGAAAACCAGAGCAGCCGTGGCATGGGAAGCGGGCAAGCCGCTGAGCATCGAGGAGGTGGATCTCGAAGGACCGAAAGCGGGCGAGTTGCTCGTGAAAATCGTGGCGACCGGCGTCTGCCACACCGATGCGTTCACGCTATCCGGTGCGGATCCGGAAGGTTTGTTCCCCGTGATTCTCGGCCATGAAGGCGGCGGCATCGTGCAGGAAGTCGGCGCGGGCGTGAAAAGCGTCAAGCCGGGCGATCACGTGATTCCGCTGTACACACCGGAGTGCGGCGAGTGCGAATATTGCCGTTCGGGCAAGACGAATCTGTGCCAGAAAATCCGCGTCACGCAAGGCAAGGGCTTGATGCCGGATGGCACGTCGCGCTTCTCGATCAAGGGCAAGCAAGTGCTGCACTACATGGGCACGAGCACGTTTTCCGAATACACGGTGTTGCCGGAAATCTCGCTGGCGAAGATCAATCCGAAAGCGCCGCTCGATAAAGTCTGCCTGCTCGGCTGCGGAATCACGACGGGGATCGGTGCGGTGCTGAACACGGCGAAAGTGCAGCCGGGATCGACGGTGGCAGTGTTCGGTCTCGGCGGCATCGGACTCGCGGTGGTGCAGGGCGCGGTGATGGCGAAAGCGTCGCGCATCATCGCCGTCGATCTGAATGCATCGAAGTGGGAAATGGCAAAGGCAATGGGTGCAACGGATTTCATCAATCCGAAGGATTACGATAAACCGATCCAGCAGGTGATCGTCGATCTCACCAATGGCGGCGTCGACTATTCGTTCGAATGCATCGGCAACGTCAACGTGATGCGCTCGGCATTGGAGTGCTGCCACAAAGGCTGGGGCGAATCGACGATCATCGGCGTCGCGGGCGCGGGGCAGGAAATTTCCACGCGTCCGTTCCAGCTCGTCACCGGGCGCGTATGGCGCGGTTCGGCGTTCGGCGGCGTGAAAGGCCGCTCGCAGTTGCCCGGTTATGTCGATCGCTACCTCGGCGGCGAGATCAAGATCGACGAATTCATTTCAGAAGTATTGCCGCTCGACAAGATCAACGACGCCTTCGATCTCATGCACGAAGGCAAAGTGATTCGCTCGGTAATCAAATACTGAAAACGGAAATGTCTGAACGTAAGTACAAATAAACGAAGGCGGAGGGAACAATCATGGCAGTGAAACTTCATCCATCGATCGACAATGGCGTCAAAAAGGGCGCCGGCGACAGCTTCAAGGGCGGCACGCTGCAGTGCAAGTGCACGAGCAATGCGGTCGAAGTAAAAATCGACGCGCAATCGGCGCACAACCACGCCTGCGGCTGCACGAAATGCTGGAAACCGGCGGGCGCGGTGTTCTCCGTCGTCGCCGTGGTGCCGAAAGACAAGGTCAGCGTGACCAAGAACGGCGACAAGTTGAAAGTGGTCGACGAAAAAGCCGCCATTCAACGCCATGCCTGCACGGGTTGCGGCGTGCATATGTACGGCCGCATCGAGAACAAGTCGCATCCGTTCTATGGGCTCGACTTCATCCACACGGAACTCTCGAAGGATCAGGGCTGGTCGGAGCCGGGATTCGCGGCGTTCGTCTCGTCGATCATCGAAGGCGGCTACAACCCGAGCGGCATGGCTGATGTGCGCAGCACGCTAAAAGGTATCGGACTGGAACCGTACGATTGCCTCAATCCGACGCTGATGGATGCGATTGCGACGCATAACGCGAAAGCGTCGGGTGCGCTGAAAGCCTGATTGCGTTTCACACCGGCGCGGTGCAACGCTGCGCCGGTTTTCGCAGCTCCTTGCGTGGGGCGCGATTCCGCTTTTCGGGTCTGTTTGTATGTTCGACATGCTTTCACTCGCCTGCGGCGAGCGAGTCACTTCTTTGCTGGTGCAAAGAAGTAACCAAGAAACACCTCAAAAGAACACGATTTTGTTGCAACCAAAATCAGTGAGAAAGATTGTCGAGGATCAGAAGCGCGAGTGCATGAGACAAATCGCTATCAAGCAACTCGGCCTTCGAACTAAACAAGCTGAAAAAATACACTTCTTGACGAGAGTTCAGGCGCGAGCAACGAGCCTATTCTCTGCGAAAGCCGAGTCCTCGGTGCGATGTGCGGATCGTAATGACTTAGCGCTGCAAAGCAGCGGAAGCTTTGACGTTGATACCTACTTCGCCCCAATCACCGCAGCAACCGCCGGCCACACATTCTCGAGCACCTTCGGCTCACCCGCCGCGAGCGGATGCAACCCATCGTCCTGCATCAACTTCGAGTCCAGCGCCACGCCGTCGAGAAGAAACGGCACCAACGGCACATTGAATTTCTTCACCGCATCCCGATACATGTCTCTAAGTCCCGCGCGGTATTGCGGTCCGTAATTGACCGGCAACTCGATGCCGAGCAAGACGACCTTCGCACCCGCATCACGACTGGTTTTGATAATGGCATCGAGGTTGGTGCGAATCTGTTCGAGCGGCAATCCGCGCAATCCATCGTTGGCGCCGAGTTCCACGATGACAACGTCGGGTTTGTGTTGATTCAATAGCGCAGGAAGCCGCGCCAGACCGCCCGCGGTCGTCTCGCCGCTGATGCTGGCGTTGACGACGGCGATGGACGAATGGTTCGCCTTCAATCGCTGCGCGAGCAGCGCGACCCAGCCGGCGTCGGCGTCGATGTGATAAGCGGCGGACAGCGAATCGCCGAGTACGAGAATCGGACGTTCAGCCGCGCGTGCAAACGGCGCGGCGAGAATCAGCAAAACGAAAAGGAAGCAGTGGCGCATGAGCAATGATGCCGAAGTCGAAATCAGAGCCGTCGATGTTAGCAAAAGCGTCGAAGGCCCCGAGGGCCGCATCGATATCCTCACGGGCGTGAATCTCGACGTTGCAAAAGGCGCGAGCCTCGCGATCGTCGGCGCGTCGGGATCGGGCAAGACGACGTTGCTCGGATTGCTCGCCGGACTCGACACGCCCACGCATGGCGAAATCACGATGGCGAATACGCGCATCGACACGCTCGATGAAGAAAAACGTGCCGCGTTGCGCCGCCGTCACGTCGGTTTTCTGTTTCAGTCGTTTCATCTGCTGCCTGCGTTGACGGCGGAGGAAAACGTGATGCTTCCGCTCGAACTCGACGGCCGCTCCGACGCGCGCGAACTCGCGCGGCAAGCGTTGCACGATGTCGGACTCGATGCGCGCCGCCGCCACTATCCGCATCAGTTGTCCGGCGGCGAGCAGCAGCGTGTCGCGTTGGCGCGCGCGTTCGTGCACCGGCCGCGCATACTTTTCGCGGATGAGCCGACCGGCAATCTCGATCAGCGCACGGGCCGTGTCGTCGGCGATCTGTTGTTCGAATTGAATCGCGCGCACGCCACGACATTGGTACTGGTCACGCACGATGTGACGCTGGCGCAGCGTTGCGCCGTCACCACGCACCTGGATGGCGGAAAACTCGTGGAAGCTACTCTGGCATGAAGCCGCTGTCGTTTGCATGGCGCACGCTGCGTCGTGAATTTCGATATGGCGAACTCGCGACGCTCGCGATCGCACTCGTGCTCGCCGTTGCGGCGCTTGGCGCCGTCGCCACGCTCGGGCAGCGCGTCGAACGCAGTGTCGTCGCGTCGGCGGCGGAATTCATTGGCGGCGATGTGGGACTCAGTTCCCGCGAGCCGCCGTCGACGGAGTTGATGTCCGAAGCCTCGCGCCTCGGCCTGCGCATGAGTACGACCGCCAACTTTCCGACAGTGCTGTTCGCTGGCGGCAAAAGCCAGCTCGCCGATATCCGCGCGGCCGACGCGGGCTATCCGCTGCGCGGTGAATTACGCGTCCGCAGCGCGGACGGAAAAGAATTCGCAGCGCACACGCCAGCCGCCGGTAGTGTTTTCGCCGAGCATCGCCTGCTTGCCGCACTCGATCTGAAACCAGGCGACACGATCCAGATTGGCGACCGCACGTTGCACATCGAAGGTGAAATCGAGCGCGAGCCGGATGGCGGCGAACTGTTCGCGCTCGCGCCGCGCGTCATCATGGCGCTCGACGACGCGCGCAGCGTAGGATTGCTCGCCGTGGGCAGCCGCGCACGTTATCGAATGATGGCCGCAGGCGACGAACGTGCCGTTGCGGAGTTTTCCACATTTATAAAAGCGCACAAACCCGGCAGTGGCGAGCTGATCACTGTAGAGCAGTCGCAACAGAATCTGCGCAGCGCGTTCGATCGCGGCGAAGCCTTTCTGCGCTTGGCGGCATTGCTGGCCGCGCTGTTGTCCGGTATCGCGGTGGCGCTGGCTTCGCAACGCTATGCGCGGCGCAAGACGGACGAAGTCGCGTTGCTTCGGTGTCTCGGGGCAAGTGGCAACGAAGTGACGATCGCGATAGGAACGACGCTGGGACTGCTCGCGATTCCCGCATGCGCAATCGGCGCGGCATCTGGATTGGCGCTGCAGGAGTTCGTGTTTGCGTTTGCGCGCAATTTGCTGCCCGTGACATCGAGCACGGTTCCGATCGGTCCGAGCATCGCCGCGTTCGCCGTCGGCCTCGCCGTACTGTTCGGGTTTTCGCTGCCGCCGCTGTTGCGCTTGCGCGATGTTCCACCCTTCCGCATTTTTCAGCGCGCGGCGGGAAATCGAGTGCGCCGCTTCGATGCGCTGTATCTGATTCCGTTCGCAGTAAGCGCGTTGTTGATCTATTTGGAGAGCGATACGCCGAAGCTCGCCATCATCCTGAGCGCGAGTCTGTTCGGCGTCGCCATCGTTTCGCTGCTGGCCGGCGCGATATTGATGCGCATCGTCCGCAGCGCGCATGGCATGGCGGGCGCGTTGCGCTTCGGTCTCGCCAATCTCGCGCGGCGCCGCGCCTTGAGTTTGCTGCAGATCGTCGCACTCGCGCTCGCGATCACGGCGCTGGATTTGCTCGCCGTCGTCGGTCCGTCGCTGTTGTCGGCGTGGCGCGCGGAGTTGCCCGCAAACACGCCGAATTATTTCCTGATCAACATTCAGCCCGAGCAGCGCGATGCCGTCATCGCGAAACTCCAGTCTGCGGGCGCGGAAAATATCAACGCGTTGCCGTTGGCGGTGAGCAAGCTGGTGGCGATCAACGGCGAGCCGCCGCGCGCGGAAGATTATCAAGACCGCCGCGCCGCCGGATGGATCAACGGCGAAACGCGTCTGTCGTGGAGCGCCGAGGTTCCGCCCTCGAACCGTGTCGTGGCGGGACGTTGGTTTTCCGCACATCCGAGCGAGCCGGAGATTTCGGTCGACGAAATGTGGACAGAGATGTTTCATCTGAAACTCGGCGACACGTTGACATTGCGCATCGGCGATCGCGATCTGGTCGCACGCATCACGAGCGTGCGCGGCGTGCGCTGGGATTCGTTTCGCGTGAATTTTTTCCTGCTTCTCGATCCTGCGAGTGCGCAGGGCATCGCCTACAGCGACATCGCGAGTTTTCATCTGGCGCCGGCGTCGGCCGATGCGCTGGCGCCGTTGACGCGCGACTATCCGAACCTTTCGCTGATCGATCTCAACGCATTGCTCGATCGTATCCGCGACATCATCGCGCGCGTCGGCACGGCGGTGACGGCGGTGCTGGCTTTCAGTCTCGCCGCAGGGATTCTCGTCTTGTTCGCGGCGCTGGCGGCGACCGCGGACGAACGGCGATTCGAAGCGGCGCTGTTGCGCACGCTCGGCGCCAATCGCCGGCAACTCGTGCAGGCAGTGCTCGCGGAATTCGCGGTAGTCGGATTGCTCGCGGGCATAATCGCGGCGCTCGGCGCGGGCGGAGCAGGCATGTGGCTCGCGCGAAGCGTGTTCCGGATTTCGTCGTACGTGCCGCCGTTGCTCGCGCTGGCGGTGTCGATAATTGCGGGTGCGGCCCTCGTTGCGCTCGCCGGTTTGGCGGGCACGCGACGCATCACGCGCGCATCGCCGTTGCTGGTGTTGCGTCGCGCGTAGTCGCTGCTCGCTATACTTCGACCGTATAACGACAGCGATCCGATGCCCGAAAAACGACTCATCGAATTCAATCCGCAGCCGCGCATCGAGCGCGTCGATCTCGGCAATGGGCAATCGTGCTTCGTGATCGACGATGCGCTGATGAATCCGGAGCGGCTGGTGCAATTCGCCGTCGATCGGCGCATCGATTTCCGGATGGTCGACTACAACGCATATCCGGGTTTGCTGTTGCCGACGCCAGGCGAGATCAGCGAAAAGCTCAACGCGTTCTTCATCGAAAACATTCGCGGCATGTTCGATGTGCGGCGGATCGCGAGCATGCACAGCCGTTTGGCGATGGTGACGCTGCAGCCGGAATCGTTGCGTCCGTATCAGCGCGTCTGCCACAGCGACAATTTCCAGATCGACGGCCGGCATTCGTTGCAGGCATCGGTGCTTTATTTGTTCAACGACACATCGCTGGGCGGCACGAGTTTTTACTACTCGAAAATGGCGCCTCATGAAATGCTGCAACTGTTCGACGACGCGGCAGCGATGTCGAATGCGCAATTCACGCAACGCCACGGCGTCCAGCCGGGATACCTCTGCGAAACCAACCGGTATTTTCACCGTATCGCCCGCGTCGAAGCGAAATGGAACCGGTTGATTTTCTACGACGGCGCATTGCTGCATTCCGGCGATATCGCCGCGCCGGAAAAACTGAGTGCGGACCCCGCCGTCGGACGCCTGACGTTGAATGGCTTCTTCACATCGCGGCGTCACGCGGCATAGGTGACCAATTGCATGGAACGGCGTGACACGATGTGTGTAGAAACTTCGCACACATCGAGGAGCCGTCATGACGATCTCACGCCGACAATTTCTGCACGCTGCGGGAACTTGGGCGCGGTCGCCGCATTCGCGAAACGCAGTGCAGCCGCGTCGAAAACGCAGTGGACCGAACGTCGCGATCTGTATCCGGAAGGCGTGGCGTCGGTAACGGTTTCTTGCCGTTTTATGGTGCGCTGCAAGACCACAAAAAAGCGCGCAGCGCAGCGACGCTTCAGAAATCGTGATTAGCAGCGGCGCGAAGCCATTTTTTGCGGCCGGAACGGTTTATGTTGCAGTGCTTTTGCAATCGCCCATGCAAACGTTTACATTCCGCCGCGCCGCAACTTTGCAAAAATTTTACATGCAATGCGCGGTCAGGGGGCGGAGATTGCATGGCCGTGACAATTAAAGACGTTGCGCGGGAAGCGAATGTATCCGTGGCTTCAGTGTCGAGGGCACTCAATGGGAGCGCCAACGTCATGGAAGTCACGCGACAACGCATTCTCGGCGTGGCTGAAAAGTTGCGCTATGTTCCGCACAGCGCGGCGCGCAGCCTCATCACGCGGCGCACGCAAACGGTGGGCGCACTTCTTCCCGACTTGTTCGGCGAATTTTTCTCCGAGTTGATCCGCGGCATCGATCTGGCGGCGCGCGCGCGCGGCCTGCATCTGCTCGTATCGAGCTCGCACGGCAATCCTTCCGAAGCCGCAAAGGCGTTGCGATCGATGCAGGGACGTGTCGACGGCGTGCTGGTGATGTCGCCGCATGTCGATGCGCGGTTTCTCACGGAACATCTCTCTGAAGGATTGCCGGCGGTACTGATCAATACCGTTGCACACACGAATAAATACCCCACGCTGAACATCGACAACTACGGCGGTGCACTTTCGATGACGCGGCACTTGCTCGCCGGCGGTTACGAATCGATCGCATTCGTCGGCGGACCAGACGGCAATTTCGACGCAAGCGAGCGTCTGCGCGGATTCAACGATGCCATCGCCGAGAGCGAGACACCGGTCCGCTCGCGAGTGCTCTGCGGCGATTTCACCGAAGAATCCGGCTATCGGTTGGCCAAGAAACTCCACGCCGCCGGCACGCTGCCGCGCGCCGTATTCGCCGCCAACGACACGATGGCGATCGGCATGCTGCTTGCGTTGAACGAAAGCGGCGTGCGCGTGCCCGACGACGTGGCGCTCGCCGGCTTCGACGATATTCCCATCGCGCGTTTCGTGAATCCGCCGTTGACGACGGTGCGCGTGCGCATCGCCGATCTCGGGCGCTGCGCACTCGAAGAGCTGGCGGTCGAACTCGACATAGCGACGCCCGGCGAAGCGATCGACGACAAACCCAGTTGCTACATCGTTGTCCGCGCATCGTGCGGCAGCGCGAATCAATCTGCAGCCGTCTCCGGCGACGTCGGATCGTCGGCATCCAAAAAAGAAATAGAAATCCCCGGGAGGAGAGTATGAGAAGGCATTTACCGTTGCGAAAGAAATTATTGGCGTCGCTGATCAGGACGGCCGTCGTCGCTACCGCGCTCGGACCGACGATCAGCTGGGCGCAAACCGCCGACGCGACCTTGCGCGGCAAGGCCCCTGCCAACGCCACTGTCACCGCGAAAAACATATCGACCGGTGCAGTTCGCCGTACGACGGCGAGCGGAGACGGCGGCTACGCGCTGGTCGGCTTGCCGCCCGGTGCGTACACGATCGACGCGGGAGCGGGTACTGAACAAAACGTGACGCTCTCCGTCGCGTCGACATTGACGCTCGACCTGACCGCAGCGCCGACGGCGCCATCGACCACGACGACGACGCTCGAAGGCGTCTCCGTAACGGCGACGACGCTGCAGGAAGTGAAAACGTCGGAAATCGGAACCGTGGTTTCGCAGCGGCAGATCGAGACCGTGCCGCAGATCACGCGCAACTTCCTGGAGTTCGCCGACACTGTGCCGGGCATGGTGTTTTCCGTCGACCCGAAGGGCAACACCAGTCTGCAAGGCGGCGGCATCAGCACTTCCGGCATCAACGTTTTCATCGATGGCGTCGGCCAGAAGAACTATGTGTTGCCGAGCGGTCTCACCGGCCAGACCGGAAGCCAGGGCAACCCGTTCCCGCAATTGGCGATCGGCGAATACAAAGTCATCACGTCGAACTACAAGGCGGAATACGACCAGATTTCCAGCGCGGCGATCACGGCCGAAACGAAATCGGGTACTAACGAATTCCACGGTGACGTTTTTGGCGACTACACCGATTCCAGCTTGCGCAAGAGCACGCCGGCCGAAATAGCCGCCAGCAAGAAGCCCTCGACCGAACAAAAGGAATACGGTTTCGATATCGGTGGTCCGATCATCAAGGATACGATGCATTTCTTTCTCGCGTACGAATCGAAGAAGTTCGTCACGCCGGTGGCTGTCGTTCCGGGCGGTACGGTCGGTTTGGCCGACGAACTTCCGCAAAGCGCGAAAGACCAGATCGGCCCGACCAGCTTGCCGTTCGACGAAGATCTATGGTTCGGCAAGGTCGATTGGGAATTGTCCGATCGCGACAGGATCGAACTGTCCGGCAAGTATCGCGACGAAACCGCGATCAGCGGCGTCAGCGGCGCAGTCGCAGCATCGGCGGCGATTAACACGGTCAACACCGATAAACGCTACGACCTCCGCTGGAATCACAGTGCTGACTCGTGGTTCAACGAGTTGTTGTTTACGTATGAAAATTCGTTCTACAACCCGACGTCACTGAACTTCGGCGCCGCTGCTATCTATACGGAAGTCGCACCGAATAATCCGGTAGTCCTGGATACTGGGCCGGCCGACCCGCGCGCAACGCAGAACAAAGGCCAGAAAGGTCCGGCGATCGCGGACAATTTGACGTTCAACGATATCTCGTGGCATGGCGACCACGTCGTGAAGATGGGTTTCAAATTCAAGTCGGTAAAGCTCACCGCGGCCGATGCGGGCAACTTCAACCCGCAATTTTCCTACGACGTAACGCCAGACGGAACGCTGACGGTTCCATATCAGGTGCTGTTCCCGAACCCCGCGCCGGGCACCAATCCCACGGCGCAAACGACCGACAAGCAATACGGCGGATACATTCAGGACGACTGGTCCGTCAACGACAAGCTCACGTTGAATCTCGGCGTCCGCTACGACTACGAAAAGACACCGTCGTATTTGAACTACGTGACACCGTCCGACGTCGTCGCGGCGCTGAACAGCCCGAACAACGATCCGACTGCGCCCGCCGGCCAAACTTACGCCCAAGCACTGGCGCTCGGCGGTGTGAATGTCAACGACTACATCAGCAACGGTCACAATCGCAAACAGCAGAAAGACGCGATCGCGCCTCGCCTCGGCTTCTCGTACGATTTCCTCGGCGACGAAGCGCACGTACTGCATGGCGGTGCCGGCCGTTCGTATGACCGTGACATCTTCGAAATCCTGCAGTTGGAACAAACTAAGGCGTCGCTGTCCGAATTGACGCTGACGTTCCCGAATCAGTTCCATACCTGCGCACCGGGACCAAACTGCCTTGCCTTCGATCCGTCGTTCATGGATCTGGCCACACTGCAGGCGCTGTACGGCAGCAGCACGGCAGGCAAGGAAATCGACGCCATCAACAACAATTTGAAGACGCCGTATTCCGATCAGTTCAGCCTCGGTATCCGAAACAAGGTCGGCGACTGGAACACCGACGCAACAGTCCAGCACATCGTCGGCAAGGACGGCCTCGTGTTTACGTTGGGCAACCGTTACCCGACCGGCGCTTTTTGGGAAAATGGAAGTCAGCCGTGGGGCAACGGTGTACCCGGCTTCGGCAGCTTCATCATTGGCAACAACGGCGTCGAAACCAAGACGACGCAAATCCTGCTGTCCGCCGAAAAGCCGTACACCAAAGAATCCGGTTGGGCAGCGACACTTGCGTACACGTACACCAATACGAAGCAAAACAACGACAACAACGATTTGACCGATCAATATGCGTTCGATCAGGCGACGATCGGCGACTATCCTTTCATACCGTCGAAAGTAGCAAAGCACCGCTTCGTGGCCACAGGCTCGGTAGACGGGCCGTGGGACATGCTGTACTCGATGAAGCTGACCTTGGCTACGCCTCTGCCTGACGATGCGAACGGATGCTACGGCTTCGGCAGTAACGGGGCACCGAACGTGCCGTTTTCGACGGGAAGCTTCTGCACACCTATCGCGCCATACCCCGGCGGCCAGTCGTTCATTACTGGCGGCAAGATCTTCGGCTATCGTTCGATCGATTTGCAGGTTACGAAGAACTTCGATCTAACCGCCGGACTCAGCGCCTATATCCGTGTCGATGCGCTGAATGTATTCAACTACCATAACTATACTGATTACATCGAGAATTTCGGTTCTAACGGTATTGAGAATCGAACGCCTGTTACCTACAACACGAACGGGAATATCGATGGGGTGCCGCGTACGTTGAAGTTCTCGGTCGGCTTCCGCTGGTGACATAATCGCTACAGGTATTCGACAAAGCCCGCCTCGCGGGCTTTGTTTTTTGCGCAGCCGGGAAGACCATGAAAAAGTCTGTGAAAAATATCGTCATCGTCGGCGGCGGCACGGCAGGATGGATGGCGGCCGCCGCATGTTCGAAGGTGTTGAAAGACCAATATTCGATACGGCTGATCGAGTCGGAAGAAATCGGCACTGTCGGCGTCGGCGAAGCCACCGTGCCGCATCTGAAGCTGTTCAACAATTTGCTGGAAATCGACGAGATCGAGTTCGTCAGGAAAACCCAGGGTACGTTCAAACTCGGCATTCAGTTCGTCGACTGGGGCAGGCTTGGCGACAAATATATCCATGGTTTCGGCACCATCGGACACGATTACGGATTGCTCGCGTTTCATCAATTCTGGATCAAGGCGCAGCAACAAGGTTTCGCCCTCGATATCGGCGCGTATTCGTTGAACACGGCCGCTGCTCCGCGCGGTAAATTCATGGCGTCGGCTCAGGATGTGCCGCCGACATCGCCGCTGGCGACCATCGCTTACGCGTATCACTTCGATGCGGGTCTGTACGCACGATTCCTGCGCGGCTACGCCGAAGCGCGCGGCGTGCGCCGCACCGAAGGCAAGGTTGTCCAAACCATCCTGCGTGAGCCGGATGGTTTCATCGAAGCTGTCGTCCTCGACAGCGGGGAAAAGATCGCCGGCGATCTGTTCATCGACTGTTCCGGCTTCCGCGGTTTGCTCATCGAGCAGGCACTGAAAACGGGATACGACGACTGGACACATTGGCTGCCATGCGATCGAGCCATGGCGGTTCCGTGCGAGAAGGTCGAAGCGCCGACGCCCTATACGCGTTCGACGGCGCGTGAAGCCGGGTGGCAGTGGCGCATTCCGCTGCAGCATCGTACCGGCAATGGATACGTTTATTCGAGCAATTACATAAGCGACGATGAAGTCGCCACG
>DATAVJ010000023.1:0-11551 GCA_036267795.1 Rudaea sp. | reverse complement strand
CGCCGGAAAATGGTTCGCCGGCTTCTACGCGCTCTACTGCGGGTTGGTCGTCATCATCGTGACAGGCATTATCTTTGCGCCCGTGGTGCACCGCTTCCTGCACCGGTTTCATCTGGAAAAGAAGGGCGACGACGCGTAACGATCATTCCGCGCGGATCGCCGTGATCGGATCGAGCGCCGCAGCCTGCCGCGCCGGATAGACGGCGAAAGCCATGCCGATAAACGCGCATGATGCCGTAGCCAACAGAATCAGGATCGGCGACCAGCCCACCTGCCAGCGCGCGAACGCGGCGATCACATACGCGAGCAGCGCGCCGAAAACGAGACCGATCAGCGCGCCTGCGATGCAGATGACGACTGCTTCGCGCAGGAAACGCACGACGATGTCGCGCCGCCGCGCACCGAGCGCGCGCAGCAATCCGATTTCCCTGCGTCGTTCGAGAACGTTCGCAAGCATGATATTCATGATGCCGATGCCGCCGACGAGCAGACTCACGCCAGCGATAGATCCCATCACGATGCTGAAAATGCGCTGCGTCTTCTGATTCTGCTGATACAGTTGTTGCGGCACGACGAGAATGAAATCCGCAGCGCCGGCATGACGCTGATCGAGTACCGCATGCAGAACGCGTGCGCCGGCGGCGAGTTGTTCCGGATCGTTCACGCTGACGACGAAGCGGTCGATTTCGTCATCCATCGGCGGCATTCGAAAGCGGGTCAGCGCGCTCGATAGCGGAATGTAGATGCGGTTGCTCTCGCCGCCGAGCGCCACGCCTTCGAATTTTTCCTGGCCGAGATCGCGATCAGCGAGGACGCCGACGACGTGCAACCAGACGTGATTGACCTTCACGAGTTCGCCCACAGCGTTGTGGCCGGGAAACAGATCGTGTGCAACCTGATGTCCGAGCACTGCCACAGCGCTGAGCTGATCGTCGTCGGCTTGCGCGAGTGCGCGGCCTTGCTCGACGCGCAGCGCCGTCAGTGCGAAAAAATCCGGGCTCACGCCGCTGGATTGCGCGTCGCTCGCCGTAAAATCGCTGAACGCCGCGTAGGTACGGATGCGTTTTTCCGCAGCGAAAATTCCTGCGCCCGGCACCACGTCGTGCGCGGCGCGGGCATCCGCAAGCGTGAGTCCGAGACTGCGCGCACGCGTTTCCTTCAATGTGTCCTGGTCGAGCTGCACACGTTCGACAATAAGATTGTGCAGTCCCAGGCTTTCGACGAGCCGTAACGCTTCGCGTCGGCTGCCTTCGCCCACGCCGAGCATCGCCACGATCGCGCCCACGCCGAAGATAAGCCCTAGCAAGGTCAGCAATGTGCGCAAACGCCGACGCCAGAGCTCGGCGATCGCCTCGCGCCAAACGGGTGGGATCACGGCGCCTGGCTCGCGGCGATCTTTCCGTCCGCTGCCGTTGCGGGCGATTTCGTGTTCGACGCATCGACAACGATTTCGTCGCCCTCTTGCAGCCCTTCCAGAACTTGCGTTCGGCTCGGCCCGCGCGCGCCGATTTTCACACTGCGTTTTGCGATGCCGCCGTGATCGCGCACGGATACCGTCGCCGTGTCGCCGCTGCTGATTATTGCGATGTTTGGAATTGTCAGTGCGCGATCGGATTTGAACAGGATGATTCGCGCGCTGAAATTCTGTCCGGGAACCAAATAATATTTTTCGATCGCTTCGGCCGGAACGGGCGCTTTCATCGTCAAATACTTCACGGGCGACTCGCGGCTGCGCGGCGCAGGCGCGGCGGCAATCCAGGTCAACGTCGATTCCACTTTCTGCTCTGGGGCGCCGAGCGGCGAAAGTTCGACGGCGAGATCCTGCTTGATGCCGCTCGCTTCGCTTTGTGGAATCGCGATTTCCACTTCCATGTGCGAGGTGTCCGGCAAATTCGCGAACGTGTTGCCGGCCCAAAGATTGGAACCGACGCGGGGCTTTTGTCCGCTCCAGTCCGGTTCGAGCACCACGATTCCGGCGTGCGGCGCACGCAACTCGAGCGCTTCCAGATCGCCGCGCTTGTTCCTGGCGACGACGTCGTTCGTTGCCCGCTGCGCGTCGATCAGCGCGAGCTCGGCGTGGCCCCGCGTGCTCGAAATATCCTTGCGCCAGTTCAACGTGTTCTGCTTGATGCCGAGAAAATTCTCGTCCTGCACGGCGTCGAGAATCGTATTGCGCGATACGCCGATCTCGGCGACGCTCGCATAGCGATGAGCGATGCCGAGCAACTCTGCAACCTGCGAAAGATCGACCTGCAGCTTGCCTTGCGTGTCGCCGAGTTCATCCTGCTTGGCCGCGCGAGACAACGCCGTGCGTTGCAGATCGATCAGCGCGGTAGACAGTTCGAGTTCGCTCAAATGCGCGGAAAACCGCGCGACGACCTCGCCTTCCTTGACCCGTTTGCCGTCATCGATCATCCATGTAAGTTGACGCTGCGCCCACTGACTGCCCGGTACCACCATTGGCGTCGATTTCGACGAGCGCAATGTACCCTCGCCTTCGACGCTCAGCAGCGCAGGCGCCGCCGAAACACGCTCGACGACCGACGTCTCAGTGCCGCCGCCGCGGCACGCGGTGAGAAAAACGGCAATCAATGCGGCGAAAAGACGCTTCATCGCTCAAGTACCTTTTGCACATTTCGCGCGATTTCCACGCGTACTGCCTGACCGGGTTTGAACGCGATCCTTGTCGGATCGAGTGCGATGCGCAAATCGACCACCGGCATCGGCTCGACGCGCGATTTACTGTGCACGCTCGAGCCTATATCGTCGATTTTTCCGCTGAGCGTTTGCCCTGTGCCGCCTTCGAGAATGATGCGCACGTCGTCGCCGACATGCACTTTGCCCATGTCCCGCTCGGCGAGGCTCGCACGCACGGCAAGCGTGGCGACGTCAGGGATCTGTCCCACGCTTTGGCCGCGCCAAATCTGTTTACCGACATCGATCTTCTCGTTGTCCCAGCCGGTGGCGTGCACGATCACGCCATCGCGCGGCGCTTTCACTTGCAGCGCAGCGGCGCCTTTTTCCATGCGGTCGACGTCGGCCTTCGACCGCACCACGTCGGCGTCGGCCATGCGCTGTTCCGCCTCACGTTCGGCGGCGGCGGCTTTTTCGCGTTCTTCGCTCGCGGCTTCGTGTCGTTCGGCTTTTTGTTTTGCGATCACCAGTTTTTTGTAGTCGACGCCCGGAACCGCCGCTTCCGGCGCGCTGGCTTTGCGTTGCGCCTTCAATGCATCGGCGCGCGACGACGCGGTATCGAGCGATTCGTTGCGCGCACGTTCCGCCAATTCGAGATGCAGCTTTTCCTGCGTGCGCAATTTTTCCTGAAGTTCGCTTCGCTTGGACAATAATTTCTTCGTCAGTTCGCCGCCGTCGAACGCGACCACCGTGTCACCCATTTTCACCGGCTGGCCGTCAGTGACCATTTGCGTAATCGTCATCTGCCACATGTCTTCGACTTGCGGCGGTACGATCGCTGCGCTGACGCGCGCATAAATTTCGCCGGCCGCGCGCACCGGTTCGTTGGTATCGACCAGCGCATTCGCGGCCAGTTGCGCGCCGCCCTCCTGCGTCTGCACGCGAACGCTCATGCCGGGTTTCAGAGGCAACGCGGCGTCGTTGTCGATGTCGATATCGATCGTGAAATAACGGCCTGAGCCCCACTCGCTCTTGGTTTCGGGCGCGCCGGAGATCGCGCGAATTTTTCCGCGACCGATCCTTCCGGGCAACGCGTCGAACGCGAGGTTCACCGGCGTATCGACGGCGAGATCGCGCCGTTCCGGTTCGAGCGCCCATGCGTGCACCCGCATTGCCCCGGCCCCGGCGATTTCGCCGACTTTTTGGCCGGGATACGACGACGACCCTTCCTCGAATCGTCCGCCGCCCGCCATGAACATCACGCCGAACGAATGAATGACGGTGCCGTCGCGCTCCGCATGCACTTCGGCAGTGTCGACCTGCGCCTGATCGTAGGCCCGCTGCGTCTGTAGTTTCTTCACTTCCAGTTTGCCGTCATCGGCGCGCCGGTCCGCCGCAATGCGGGCGGCGGCGAGTTCTTGCTGCTTGAGCACGGCATCTTTCGCCGCGCGTTCGAACTCGGTTTGATAGCGGTCGAAATCAAGCGCGGACAACAGCGATTTCGGCAGCGCCGCATCCACTTTCGCCGTGGCCAGCGCAGCCTGCGCATCGATCAGTGCAATCTCCGCGTCGATTGCTTTCAGCCGCAACTCGGCCACTTCCTTGTCCGCCTTCGACTGCCCCTGGTCGATTTGCGCGTCGTAGGAGCGGATGTTCGCGGCGGAATCGCCGGCATCGATGCGCAACACCACGTCGCCTTTCTTCACGCGCGCGCCGTCGGCCACGTAGTAGCGCAAAACGACCGGCGACGAATTCGAGGGCGGGGTGAAAATCGATTGTGCGTTGCCGGATTCCACCGCGCCGCTGAACACCACGGCGCGGGCCATCATCGGCGCGGCGCACAGCGTCGCCGCGATGACGTCAGTGAACCGTGTCATCTTCGATCTTTCCGTCGCGCACGTGAATCTGCCGTTGCGCGCGCGCGGCGACATCCGCGTCGTGCGTCACCAGGATCACGGTTTGTCCGCCGGCATGAACTTCATCGACCATGTTCAGCACGTCGCCCGCGCTGCGCGAATCGAGATTGCCGGTGGGCTCGTCCGCCAGCAGCAAAGCCGGCTGCATCAGCAACGCGCGCGCGATGGCGACGCGCTGCATCTGTCCGCCGGAAAGCTGCTCGGGCCGATGATGCAGACGATCGCCCAGACCGATGCGTTCGAGCAGATGATGCGCCCGCGCTTCCAGTTCGGGCGCGGGTGTGCGCAGAAAGCGCCGCGGCAACAGAACGTTTTCCAATACCGATAAGCGCGGCAGAAGATGAAACGACTGAAACACGAACCCGATGCGGCGGTTGCGGAAGTCGCTGGCGCGTTCGTCGTCGAATGTCGAGACATCGACGTCGTCGAGCGAATAGCGCCCGGATGTCGGATGATCAAGGCAACCGAGGATATTGAGCAACGTCGATTTTCCGGAACCGGACGGTCCGACGATCGCCACGAATTGCCCGGCGGGAATCTTGATATCGACGCCGGCAAGCGCGTTGACGATTTGTCGCCCGACTTGATAGCGGCGCGTTATTTTCTCGAGATAGACCACTTACGTCGACCGACTGACGGGAACAATACTGATATTGCACTACTGGAATCAAAAAAAACGCTGCTCACTCCGCTAACGCGCGTTTTCGGCGACTTCGTGAGCCGTAACGTGCGGTTGACCCTCGGCCACCGAAAAATAGAACATGAAGGCCAGGCGAACCGGCACATATTCAATTGTGACATTGTCCCCAGCGCACAAATCGTCCGTTTCGGTGCCTGACGGAAACGTACACATGCGGGCCGGCATGAAAATCCATTGCTTTACCGCTGATTGCGCCGAGCCGAGAAACAGATCCGAAGAAGATTCCGCTTTCGCGGGACAGCCCGCAACATCGTAGAGTGGCCGACTGTCGAAGACGCGCCCGTCCGTATCGATGTCGATTTCGATGCAGACGATTTGCACGGGGAGATGGTTTGCCTGAGCAGCCTGAGGATATTCGGGCAACGAAGCGATGCCGATTCGATCACCCAACAGGAATTTCTGATTCTTGTTCTCCTTGTATCGTTCGCTTCCGGAAGGAACGATGACCTGATAGCTCGATGTCGCTCGGCGGATAGCTGGACTCGAGGCACATCCCTCGAGGACGAGCGCTAATAGGTAAATGCTCAGCCGAACCAAATGTGACGAATATCCACGCATTGTGCGAGACCTAGAAACCGCTCGCCCGAAGCTCGGGCGAGCGGATAGTACAGCTCTCAATTTGCCGGACAAATTCCGAAGACAGCAAACCGGTCGTCCGCGAAACTAACGGCGGCAGGGCATTAACTTGTCGCGTTCTTCTTCTGCTCGGCGATGAATTGCCGGATGTGTTCATCGAGCACCGGCAACGGCACGGAACCAATCTCCAGGACGGCGTCGTGGAATTTGCGGACGTCGAATTTCGCACCGAGTTCCTTTTCCGCCAGCGCGCGTAATTCGACTATTTTTATTTCGCCGAGTTTGTACGACAGCGCCTGACCCGGCCACGAAATGTAGCGGTCCACTTCCGTTTCCACTTCGTGCTGCGACAACGCCGTATGTCCGGCGAGGAACGCGATGGCCTGATCGCGCGTCCATCCTTTGTGATGAATGCCGGTATCGATCACCAGCCGCGCCGCACGCCACATTTCGTAGCTTTCGCGGCCGAATTCCTCGTAGGGCGTCTGATAGATGCCCATTTCCTTGCCGAGTTTTTCGCAGTACAGCGCCCAGCCCTCACCATAAGCCGAAATGTAGTTCTTCGTGCGGAATTCGGGCTGCGCTTTCTGTTCCTGGACCAGCTCGCCTTGCAGCGCATGTCCCGGCGCGGATTCATGCAGCGTCAACGCCGGCAAGTTGTACAGCGAGCGCGACGGCAGATCGTACGTGTTCACCCAATAGGTGTGCGCACCGCCGCGGCCCGCGGTCCAGAACGGCGCGATGGCCGCGGGAACCGGCTTGATCGCGAAACGGCCGCGCGGCAGCAGTCCGAAAAAGCGCGACAGTTCTCCGTCGACGCGTTTGGCGATCCATGCCGCGCGCATCAAAAGTTCCTCCGGCGTCTTCGCGTAGAACTGCGGATCGGTGCGCAGGAATTTCTGGAACGCGGCGAAATCGCCGGTGAATCCCGTCGACGCTATCGTTACGCGCATTTCAGCATCGATGCGCGCGACTTCTTTCAATCCCGTGGCATGGATCGTTTCCGGATCGAGATCGAGTGTCGTGTATTCGCGGATCTGCTGCCGGTAGAACGCTTTGCCATCGGGCAACGCCTCCGCCGCCAGCGTTTTGCGCGCGCGGGGAAGATAGTCGTTGCGGAAGAACGTCAGCAGATTCACATACGCGGGAATGACGCGGTGATGGATCGCATCGGCACATTCGGCACGCAGGCGCGCCTGTTCGTCGGCCGCAATGGAATCGGGCAAATGGATGAATGGTTTGTAGAAATCGCTCTTCTGCGGGGAAGAGACGTTGATGTACGCGCTGATGGATGCATCGCGCCCGTCCAGCACCGCGCGCGGTACGGTGAAGCCGCGCTTCAGACCGGCGCGCATGTTCGCGATGTTCTCGTCGAAGTAACGGGGGAAATCGTTCAGTGTCGCGATGAAGTCGCGCGCCTGTTTCGCATTTTTCAGATGCCGCTCGGACATGAATCCGAGATCGGACCAGAATTGCGAATCGCTGTTGAACGGCATCTCGTACGCGCGAAAACGAACATCGGCCGCCAGATTTTCGATCTGCGGTTTGTACACGTCGAAATTGATGCGGTTGTCAGGCGACAAGTCCTGACGCGAAATGCCGTCGAGCTTGTGCAGCACGTCGGTCCAATAGACGAGGCGTATTTGCTGCGATTTCGGATCGACGGACATGAGGCGGTCATGCGGCGTCGCCGACGTGTCGTCGACGTCATCGTCTTCATCGCTGCCGAGACCGGGAAACTGTTGTTCGCGCCATTTCCATTCAGCCGTATAGATGGCTTTGAACCGTTCGTCGGCTGACGGCGCATCGCTTGCCTGGACGAACAACGGCATGAGGCCGATACTCAAAAAAAGCCAACTGAATTTCATCGTCGTCTCCACAGCCGAAGCGCGATCATCGCATTGCCGCGCGGCGATGAATAGATGAGTCGGCTGCGCGTAAACGGCTACTGCGGCGCGCCAGGACTCGCGCCGACGTGCCGCAAGTACGCGTCCAGACAGCGATCCGGCGTTTCGACGAAAATTTCGCCTGTCGCATCGAATTCCGCGATGCGGTCGGGCCGGAAATTACGGAAGCCGCGGCGCAATCGGCACCACGCGCCGAGCGTCCACACGCCGCCCCAGAAGGCGAGGCACAATGGTTCGACATCGCGTTCGCTGCCGCTGCCGATCTTGTCCTGATAGGTGAGCCGCAGCACGTGGTGCTCGATGACGGCGGCGTGCAATCGATCGATCACACCGGTGTTTTCGATGCGATCGCCGACGGGCGGCGCGAAGATGCGTGAACGTTCCGAACGCGCGCGCAACTCGGGCGGAATCACGGCCTCGATTTTCAGCAGCGCGGCTTTCGCGCCCAGCGCCAGACGTGTTCCGCCGAAAGCACACACGAAGCGTGTGCCGACGACGAGTGCTTCGAGTTCGTCGGCGTTGAACATCAGCGGCGGAATGTCCGAGCCCTTGCGCAGCATGTAGCCGACGCCAGCCTCTCCTTCGATCGGCACGCCGGACAGTTGCAGATCGGCGACATCGCGATACACCGTGCGCAGCGACACGCCGAGCGTGGCGGCGAGATCGCGCGCCAGCAGCGCGGTGCGGCGGCCGCGCAACGCGTGAATGATGAGAAACAGACGGTCGGCGCGGCGCATGCGGAAATCATTGCGCAGCGTCGGTCCATTTGCCAGTCTTTACAGGTGCAGCAGCGAACGCGGCGTGGGCGCGAGACGCAGCGTCTGCGGATCGGACTTCAACCGATGACGCAGATCCTGCGAAATCCAGTCGCGCCAGTTGGGCGACGCGTCCAGCGCCGCGGTGCGCCTGCGGTGATCGGCGGCATCATCGAAAAGCACGAACCAGACGAACACGTGCTCATGTTCGCGCACCGGTAGTCGCGGAAAATTGTTGGGCGATTCCTCGGTGCGAACGTACGCGATCGGATTTATGCCAGCTTTGTGCAGGGCGGGCGTGAGCTTCTGCTCGAAGAATTGTACGAAATCGTCGTTGACGGGTTCATCGAACGCATAGATCGTCGCAACGAGCAGGCCGTGCGGCGACTGCGTCGCGCCCATCGGCGCGCGCTTCGCCCGCGCGAGCGCGAATCCGGATTGCGGCCGTGCGGTATGCAACAGCAGCACGTTGTCGGTATCGGTGAAGTTGACGTTCGCTTCATCGCGATGCGTCTTCCACACCGGACCGCCGTAGAACTCCTGAAGCTGGCGGGCACGGGCATCCATGTCGGTAAACCCGCGCAGCCAGACGAAGCGGTTCGGGTCGTCGAGATCGTGGAACTGGCCGATTACCTTCGCACCGGTAACTTCCTGCGTCTCGATGAACTCGCGCTCGAACAATGCCGCGAAGGGCTCGAAGCGATTCGGCAGCAGCGTGTATTGCCGTAGTTCGACGATGGGATATGTCGTTCGGGTCATGCTTTCAGCAAAGGCCTCGTGATTGCGGAAAAGTGCGGTAGCGGCGGCAGCCGGTATCTGCGAGCGGACGAGTGCGGCCAGTGCCGCACCGGCCACACTGCGTGCGAGAAACGCGCGGCGCGGCAACTTCATGTCGGCGACCTGGCGGGAATGTTGATCTTCGACACGGCGATGCTCCGATACCAGCGTGCGACATTGCACGCACGAAGCATGCGTGATGCCTGCTGCCATCGTTATGTCAGCAGCGACTCAGAACAGGTCGGCTTGCGGAGACGGTTTTCGGGGTGGGGTGAACAGTCCGCAGTCGAGTGCGATGTCGCGATTGCGCGTTAACCCGTGTTTGCGCGCGGCGATGCTGAAACGCTGCCGGATGAGCGTGGCGAACTCTCCTTCGCCGCGCATGCGCGATCCGAAACGCGGATCGTTTTCCTTGCCGCCGCGCATTTGCTTGACGAGACTCATCACATGCTCGGCGCGCTCGGGAAAATGCAGCTCCAGCCATTCGCGCACCAGGTCCTTCAATTCATGCGGCAGGCGCAGAATCGTGTAGCCGCTCATGCGCGCACCCGCATCCGCGGCGCGTTCGATGATGGCTTCGAGCCATTTGTCGGTCAGCATCGGAATGATCGGCGCGACGAGCACACCGCA
Source organism: Rudaea sp. (assembly GCA_036267795.1). Lineage (GTDB taxonomy): Bacteria > Pseudomonadota > Gammaproteobacteria > Xanthomonadales > Rhodanobacteraceae > Rudaea. The sequence goes on along the minus strand of DATAVJ010000023.1, from coordinate 1,656 downwards.
CGGAATGCCCGCTGCGCTCAGGCGCCGGATTGCCTCGATGCGGCGATGCGGTGCGCTCGCGCGTGGTTCGAGTTTCGACGCGAGCCGATTGTCCAGCGACGTGACGGACACGAACACGTAGACGAGGTTTTGTTTCGCAAGGGTGGTCAGCAGATCCAGATCGCGTTCGACCAGCGCGTTTTTCGTGACGATCGTGAACGGATGTTTGACCTCCGCCAGAACCTCGATCACTTGTCGCGTGATGCGATAACGGCGCTCGATCGGCTGATATGGATCGGTATTCGCGCCGAGATTGATCGGACTCACGCGATAGCCGGCTTTGGACAATTCCGCGCGCAACAGTTCGGCCGCATTGGTTTTCGCGAACAGTTTCGTTTCGAAATCCAGACCCGGCGAAAGATTCAGATACGAATGCGACGGCCGCGCGTAGCAATAAATACAGCCGTGCTCGCAACCGCGGTATGGATTGATGCTTTGATCGAAACCAACATCCGGCGAATCGTTGCGGCTGATGATCGTGCGTGCGCGCTCGTGCGTGACGTGGGTTTCGACGTGCGGCGCGGGTTCGTCGTCCGGCATCCAACCATCGTCGAAAACTTCGCCGCGCGAGGATTCGAAACGTCCTTCGCGATTGGACGCGGCGCCGCGGCCTTTGACGGCAGCGATTTTGTCGAGCGAGCGCGGATCGTGATTCATGGCGGGTGCGATCAATATAATGAACTCAATCTCATCCGCTGCGATTGAATCGAGGCGATGGATCGAGGCGATTGGCTCGCGCCGCGATTCGCTCTGTGGCAGCATTCGCCTATCAGACGTGAGGGATTACGCCATGCGCTGGATTTTGCTAGTAGTTTCGCTCGCCGGTTTTTCGTATGCCTATATGGCGAAAACGCCGGAACTGTTGTGGATTTCCCTGCTTGCCGGTTTCGGCGGACTGCTCGGCGCGTTTTTCGGATTCGCCGCCGCGCGCGTCGCCGCAACCGCGCGGCCCGATGCCGCCCTGCTTACGGACAGGGACATCAGCACATTGCGCGCCAGCGTGGCCGCAAACAAGAAAGCACCCCCGCGTCCGCCGGCACCGCCGGCCGCCCGCTAAGCGTCAGCAAAAAAAAACGCGCCTCCGCCGCTTCGCAAGGTCGGCTCGGGCGCGCAGAGTTTGTATACTTTTAGCTATCTGGAAATATCTACATTCTTGGTTTCCGGCAAGAACAGCGTGCCGATGATGAGCGTCATCACCGAGATGATCACCGTGTACCACAAGCCGTAGTAGATATCGCCGCTGAATGCGACCAGCGCGAACGAGATCGACGGCAGGAATCCGCCGAACCATCCGTTGCCGATGTGATACGGCAAGCTCAACGAGCTGTAGCGGATGCGTGTCGGGAACAACTCGACCAGCCACGCCGCGATCGGCCCGTACACCATCGTCACGTAGACCACGAGGATGGTGAGCAGCAAGAGCAGCATCGGAAAATTGACGGCGGCAGGATCTGCTTTCGCCGGATAACCGGCGGACTTCACCGCGTCGGTGAGTTGCTTGTTGAAGGCCCCCGATTGCGTCTTGAATGCATCGGCGTCGAGATTCGCCCCCTCGAACGACGCAATCGTCGTGCTGCCGATTTGCACGGAAGCGACCGTTCCACTGGGCGCTTCCTT
>DATAVJ010000022.1:0-9112 GCA_036267795.1 Rudaea sp. | reverse complement strand
TTCGGTGACGTTTGATCCACTCGCCGAAAAACCCGATGGCGAATTGGCGTCGTCCATCGTTTGGTTCGACGCGTTCGTCACCAATGTCGACCGCACGCCGCGCAACACGAATCTGCTCGTATGGCATCGCAAACTGTGGTTGATCGATCACGGCGCGGCGTTGTACTTCCATCATAACTGGGACGGTTTCCTGGAACGCGCGACGCAGCCGTTCGCGCTGATCAAGGATCACGTGTTGCTGCCGTATGCGGATCGTATCGAAGCCGTCGATGCGACGTTGAGCGCACGCCTCACCGCGCCGATCATGCAGAATATCGTCGCGCGAATACCGGATTCGTGGCTCGGCGACGCGTCATTTCCGAATGTCGATGCGCACCGCCAGGCATATGTGGATTATCTGATGCGACGGATCGCCGCACCGCGCGCGTTTGCCGAGGAGGCGATTCGCGCGCAATCGAAAAGCCGATGACCATGACAACGTATGACTATGCCGTGATTCGTGTCGTGCCCCGCGTCGATCGCGAGGAATTCGTCAACGTCGGCGTGATCGTGTCATGTCAGGAAGCCGGATTGCTCGAAGCACGCATCGAGATCGACGAAGCGCGATTGCTCGCGCTCGATCCAACATTGGATCTCGCCGCCATCGCCGAACATCTCGCGACGATTCCGGCGATCTGTGCCGGCGGCGAATCGGCGGGACCGATTGGGCGATTGAGCCGGCGAGAGCGATTCGATTGGCTCACCGCGCCGCGCAGTACGATCATCCAGACGTCGCGCGTGCATAGTGGAAGATGTCGAGAGTCGGCGGATGTTGCGGAGCATTTGATGAGGATGATGGTGCGGGTGAGTCGATAGCGGGTTAGCACCGCATTTTGTGCGACGAGTCATCGGGCGTTCGTGCTGATTTGTGGAAATTTGTCGAACGCAACGTTCTGGATTCAATCACTCAAGCGGTCTGCGAAGATTCCAAGGTCCGGGCGGCCGCTTAGCTCAGATGTTAGAACCCACATTCGGGGGTTGGAGTATCATTGCCTCTCAACCATCGGATAGATCTATGTTGCAAACATACACGGTCGTCGTAAAGCACGATGACGACACTTGGATCGGCTGGATCGAGGAAGTGCCTGGAGTGAATTGCCAAGAAGCTACTCGCGAGTTGCTGCTGGCATCTCTGCGCATAACGCTTGCGGAGGCAATCGAGCTCAACCGCGCGGAAGCACGGGGCGCAGCCGGCAACGGATACGAAGAGCTGCCTATCGCTGTATGAAGCGGCGCGATTTTCTTGCGCACCTTCACGTTCATGGCTGCAGTTGCTGCGCGAAGATAGCAGCCATTCTTGGTGGGTTCACTCGGCTTCAAACAGACGCAGTGCCGTCCCGCGTCATACCGAGATCAACAATCATCTCGCTCGCAAGATTTGTCGTGATCTCGGAATTTCCGAGCCGGAGCGATTCTAACTACGCGCGTGCACGTGGCCGATTTGCTCTGCGCGATCGCATGGCGAATAACATCCGCTAGCTGGCAATCGATAACGGCGCGGCAACGTCTTCCAGCGACTTGCGCTCCGCAGCCACGCCGAGTTTCAGTTCAACCAGCGCAGCCGCAATCATCAGCGCGGAGCCGAGTGCATAACCCCACGCAACCAGATCGCGATCGCCCGTGCCGATCAGCGAACCGAACAGCCACGGCCCGACGACGCCGCCCACGCCGGTACCGAGCGCGTAGAACACCGCGATGGCGAGGGCACGCACTTCCAGTGGAAAACTTTCGCTGACGGTAAGGTACGCCGAACTCGCAGCCGCCGATGCGAAGAAAAACACGATGCACCAGGCGACGGTTTGTCCCGTCGCGGTAAGCAACCCGTGCGTGAACAGCCATGCGGTGACGAGCAGCAGTACGCCGGAAATCGCATACGTGCCGCTGATCATGGCGCGGCGACCGATGCTGTCGAAGAACCGTCCGAGAATCAGCGGGCCTAAAAAGTTGCCGATGGCGAACGGCAAAATATATAAACCGATGCGGTCGTTCGGAACGCCGAAAAATCGGGCGAGCACGAGCGCGTACGTGAAGAAGATCGCATTGTAGAAAAACGCCTGCGCTGTCATCAGCGTCATGCCGAGTGCGGCGCGCGTGGGATACGTCTTGAACAGCGCCTGCGCAACGGCGATCATGCCGACGGTTTTTTCGCGCATGCGCAAGCGGATGCGTTTCGTCGGTGCAACATCGGCGGAAGCGGTGCGGCGTTCGATGTCTGCGACGATTGTCTCGGCTTCGCTTACGCGTCCGTGAATCATCAGCCAGCGCGGACTTTCCGGAATGTACCGCCGCAATCCCAAAATGAGCAGACCGAGCGCTGCGCCGATGCCGAACGCACATCGCCAGCCGATGTCCGGCGCGAACAACATCGGATCGAGTAAAACAACGGCGCCCAACGCGCCAAGTGCCGCACCGAGCCAAAAGCTGCCGTTGACGATGAGATCGGTGCGTCCGCGATAGCGTGCGGGAATCAGTTCCTGGATCGCGGAATTGATCGCCGTGTATTCGCCGCCGATGCCGGCGCCGGTCAAAAACCGGAACGCGGCAAACATCCACACGTTCAGAGAAAACGCCGTCAGCGCCGTTGCCGCGAGATACACGCCAAGCGTAATGAAGAACAACCGTTTGCGGCCGAGCCGATCGGTCAGCCAGCCGAAAAAGAGCGCGCCGAGCACGGCGCCCGCCACATAGCAGCTTGCTGCGAAACCGATATCGGCGTCGGTGAGGTGCAATGTCGGACTGGACTGCAGCGCGCCCGACAACGCGCCGGCCAGCGTGACTTCAAGTCCATCGAGCACCCACGTGATGCCGAGCGCAACGATGACGAGCGTATGGAAGCGCGACCACGCGAGCCGATCGAGCCGCGCAGGCGCGTCGGTTTCGATGACGCGATTGGCGAGCGATGCGTCGTCCATGACGTATCGAATCTTGCGTCGTTGCGGCTGAACGATACCGTTATGCGATTCCGAACGCGCGACCATTACAGCATCGGTGCAACGTCTTTCTCGATCGACGCCGGTGTATCCGTCGGCGCATAGCGCTTCACGACATTGCCGTTCTTGTCGATGAGAAATTTGGTGAAGTTCCACTTGATGGATTCGCTGCCGAGCAGACCCTTCGCTTCGTGCTTGAGGTATTTGTACAGCGGATGCGTGTTGGCGCCGTTCACGTCGACTTTCGCGAACATGGGAAATTTCACGTCGTACGTCAGCGAGCAGAAATTCTTGATCTCGGCTTCGTCGCCGGGTTCCTGATGCCCGAATTGATCGCACGGAAAGCCCAGCACGACGAGTCCATTGCCGCTGAACTTTTCGTACATGTCTTCCAGACCTTTGTATTGCGGCGTGAAACCGCATTTGCTGGCGACGTTCACGACGAGCACCGTCTTGCCTTGGTACGCATCGAGCTTTTGGTCGACACCATCGATCGTCTTGGCGCTGAAGTCGTAAATCGTCGTCATGGCGTCTCCTGGGTTTCTCGAAGTATACGTTTCATCCGATGCGATGCAGCGACATCGCATTTCGCTGCAACAGCGGCACATCGATGTAGTGATCGATGAGCAGGAAGGCGAACAGCGCCATCAGGTAGATGATCGAATAGTTGAACACTTTCATCGCGAAGAATTCGTTCGGCGGATTCATCAGCACGATGGCGTAGTAAAGAAATCCTGCGCCGAGCACGAGCGCGCCGCCGAGATAGAACAGGCCGCTCATGCCGGTGAGACACGGCAGCACGGTTACGACGACGAGCAGGATCGTGTAGAACAGCACGTGCCAGCGCGTGTACGTCACGCCATGCGTCACGGGCAGCATCGGCACCTGCGCGCGCGAGTAGTCTTCGCGGCGGAAAATGGCCAGCGCCCAGAAATGCGGCGGCGTCCAAACGAAAATGATGAGGAACAACAGCAGCGCGTACGGATGCACGTGGCCGGTGACGGCCGCCCAACCGAGAACAGGTGGCGCCGCGCCGGCCGCGCCGCCGATGACGATGTTCTGCGGCGTGGCGCGTTTCAGCCACGCGGTGTAGACGACCGCGTAGCCGATCAACGATGCGAATGTCAGCGCAGCCGTGAGCGGATTGACGAGCGCGATGAGGATCGTCATCGATATGGCGCCGAGCGCGACGGCGAACGTGAACACTTGTATCGGTTTGAGCGCACCGGTGGCGAGCGGCCGATGCGCCGTGCGCGCCATGATGCGGTCGATTCGCTGGTCGATCAGGTGATTGATCGCCGCCGCCGATGCTGCCGCCAACCAGATGCCGATCGTGCCGAAAATCAATGGACGCAAGGGCACCATGCCGGGCACGGCTAAAAACATGCCGATGATGGCCGTGAACACGATCAGCGCCACGACGCGCGGCTTGGTGAGTTCGAGGTATTGGCTGAAGATGGCAGGCATGGAATGCGGATTATCTCGTCAATGCATGAGGATGACGAGCTAGTGTGTTTTCCGCAGCCGAACCAGCAACGCCAGCAAAATCGCCAATAAAATTGCCGCGCCGCCGTTGTGCGCGGTGGCAACGGGCAACGGCAGTCCCAGCTTTACGTTGCCGATGCCGAGCGCGACTTGTGCGAAGAGCGCTATGCCCAACGCAATAGCCAACGGTCGCGTTTCGCGCTTCCGCATCGCGAAGAAGACCAGAACGAGTCCGTAGACGAATACGACCGCCGCGCCGAAACGATGCGCGAGCTGAATCGCGGCGCGCGCCGCCGCGTCGAGCACGCCGCCTTCGTAGTCGACGCCGATGCCACGCCACAAAACGAACGCGGACGAGAAATCGGTCGGCGGCTGCCATTGGCCGAGACAGGTCGGGAAGTCGAGTCCGCACGCGAGCGCGGCGTAGTTCGCGCTGGTCCAGCCGCCGAGCGCGATCTGGCATCCGAGCAGAACGATGCCGACGACCGTCATCCGCCGCAATGTGGAATTTTCCACATTTCCCATCGACGCCACGCTAAATCGCAAGGCCGTGTAGACCAGCAATGCGAACAGCGCCATGCCGCCGAGAAGATGCGATGTCACGACAAGAGGCAGGAGTTTCAGCGTGACCGTCCACATGCCGAGCAACGCCTGGAACACGATGACGATGCACGCGACGATCGGCACGATGGCGAGCCGGCCCAATTCGCGTCTCCGCACGAACGCCCATATGCCGAGCGCGAATGTGAGCACGCTCAATCCTCCCACGAGCATGCGGTGCACTTGTTCGCGCCAGGCCTTGTCGGTTTCGACGGGACGATCCGGAAATGCGGCATTGGCGGTTGCGAGGTCGTGCGATTGCGTGGGCCATGTCAACTGGCCGTAGCAGGTGGGCCAGTCCGGACATGACAATCCCGCGTTCGACAACCGCACGAACGCGCCGAAAACGATCACGAACAACGCGAGCGCCGCGGCCAGCCATGCGAGCCGGCGCAAACCGGTGAAGGAATGCGACGCAATCATGATCAGTAGATGATCCGCGTGATGTCGCTGCGCAAACCTTGCGCGGAATAACCGTCGGGATAACGCATCATCAGCAATCCGTTCGGATCGATCAATGCGAGCGCGAGCGAATCCGCGTTGCCAGCGCGTTCGCCCGCGAAGACATTCGTTTCATCGCGAACGAGCGACAACGGCGCGCGGCTCGCGAAGAATTCGTCCGCTTGCGTTTGGCCGATATAGACAATGCGCAAGCGCTCCGCGTTGCGGCCGAGCGTAAGACGCATGCGCACAGCCTCGTCGATGCGTTCGATGCATTTCGCCGCGCAATCGGCGCTCGGCAGAAGGAGCAATGTCCAGCGGTATTGCGGGTCTTTCCACGTGAACGGCGTGCCGTCCGCGAGCGTCGCGGTTGCGTGGGTGATGTCGCGAGGCGGCTCGACGAGGGTTCCGGTGTTCCTGGTGTTGGTCGGTTTCCATCCCGACGAGCGAAGAACGAATGCCGCGATCAACGGAACGGCGAACAGCAGGACGATGGCCACGAAGACGAGCCGGTTTTGATTCTGTTTGTTCATTTTGTCGCATTATCCACTTTGCGCCAATGCACGACGATGAATGCGGCGGCAACGGCGATGGCCAGTGCGAACCACTGAAATGCATAAGCGGCGTGACGTTCCGGCGGCATCACATTCGGCGTCCATTCGCGCACGAAACCGGACGCGGCATCCGGATCGGCTAACAAGATACGCGGCAGCACAGGTCGGCCGACATCGGCGGCGAGTTCGGCAGGATCCAGATGCAGCGTCAGTTTGGGCCACGTCGTCTGCGCCGGCAGCGGATTGCCGCCGATGCGGATGCCACCGCCCGGATACGGCGCGTAGATGCCGACGACCTCCTCTGCATTCGTCAACGGCGGAACCGCGGGCTTCGTACCGGGTGCGTGGTTCCACGCGATCCAACCGCGATCCACGAGCAGCAGGCGCGCATCGCTCGTGTCGAATACGGCCACGACGCGCACACCGGGTTTACCGTCATGGAATTGCTCATCGAACAGATAACTGCGATCGGGCACGAAATGCCCGCTCGCGCGTGCGTGCGGGTAGCGCGTGTCGTCGGCGATATCGCGCACAGTGGCGAGATCGACCGGCGCGCTTCTCGGAGCTTCGGCAAACGCGGCGAGAAATTTTTTCTTCTGCGCCATGCGATCGAGCTGCCAGACACCCAGCGCGGCGAACGCCGCCATGCCGAGCAACGTCAGCAACCACGCCAGGGTGCTTGGCCGATGCCATGTTCGCGGCGTCATCGCCATGCGGCGCTATAATGGAAGGCGCAACGGCCGGAGTTTTTGCGCATGTGGACCACGCTTGTCATCGTCGCTTTCTTCATCGTGATCGTCTACAACCTGGGCGCGGGTCTGTTTTATATGATGAGCGACAAGGGCACGACGAATCGCACGGTGAAGGCGCTGACGTGGCGGATCGGATTATCGGTTTTGCTGATTTTGTTGATCATTGCGGGGATTTTTACGGGGGTTATCAAGCCGCATGGAATCGGCGGCTGATTTTTCGCTCGTTATTCCGGCGTCGAAAAACAAAGCTTTCACTCGCCTGCGGCGAGCGAGTCACTTTCTTTGCCGCGTGCACAGAAAGTAACCAAAGAAAGCACGTTGTGCAGATTTAACGGTGTGTTCGCCGAAGCTACATCCCTGTACCTGCGGCGAACGGCGCACTTCCTGTGCGCCGTTGGCGTTATCGTGTGCTTTTTAGAGCACGTAGACGAAAAGGAAAAGGCCGAGCCATACGACGTCGACAAAGTGCCAGTACCACGCGACGGCTTCGAAGGCGAAGTGGTGATCTTTGGTGAAGTGATTCTTGAAGCAGCGGAACCAGATCACGGTGAGCATGATCGCGCCGAGCGTGACGTGCAGGCCGTGGAATCCGGTGAGCATGAAGAAGGTCGATCCGTAGATGCCTGAGCCTAGCGTCAGGTTCATCTTCGTATAGGCTTCCAGATATTCGTGGGCCTGGAAGTTGAGGAACATGGCGCCGAGGACGATCGTGGCGCCGAGCCAGATCAGCAGTTGTGTGCGATTGCCGGCGCGAAGTGCGTGATGCGCGATGGTGATCGTGACGCCGGATGACAGAAGGATCAACGTGTTGACGAGCGGAACGCCCCATGCGGCCATGCCTTGGAAAGCGCCGCCGACGTTGGCGGGGCCGTTGGTCGGCCACGCCGCCGTGTAGCCGTTCCACAGGAAATAATTGGTCAGCGCGCCGTCGCCGTATCCGCCCAACCATTGCACCGACATCGTGCGCGCATAAAACAGCGCACCGAAGAACGCGGCGAAGAACATCACTTCGGAAAAGATGAACCACATCATCCCCATGCGGAACGAGGTGTCGACCTGCTTGTTGTAGATGCCCGCAAGCGATTCGCCGATGACGGTGCGGAACCAGCCGAACATCATCGACAGAATCATTGCGATGCCGAGGATCATGGCGAACTTGCCGACGCCGATCTCGTTCACCCACAGGCCGGCACCGCCGACCGTGAAGAACAATCCGAACGAACCGAGTATCGGCCAGTGCGTGCCGTGCGGGACGTAATAGGCGCCGGGCTTTGCTTCTGACATGACGTTCTTCCTAAGTGGTCGCTACGACGCAGGAATAGCGGCGGCTTTCGCCTGTTCCGCTACGCGCTTCGTCGCCAGTTCGTTGTTGTAAAAAGTATACGAGAGCGTGAGCGTCTCGATGTCGGCAGGCAGTTTCGGATCGACGAAAAATTTCACCGGCATGCGCCGCGATTCGCCGGCGTTCAACGTCTGCTCGGTGAAGCAGAAGCATTCGGTCTTGTTGAAATACAACGACGCCAGATTGGGCGCGATGCTGGGAACCGCGTTGCCGACGATGGCATTCTCGGCGTGGTTGGTGGCGTCGAACCACGCTTCGTTGAGTTCGCCGGGATGCACTTTCACGCTCACTTTTTCCGGTGCGAATTGCCACGCCAGTTTGCTGTTGACGTTGCCGACGAACTGCACAGTGACCCAGCGCGTTTTATCGGGAACGAAGCTGCCGATATCGGTCGTCTGGTCGGGCGAGTTCTGCACGCGCGGTCCCAGATACCCGTGGTTGCACGCGATGCGGTAGATCGGCACACATGCGAAACCGAACAGGAACATGCAGACGCACACCAGCGCGGCGCGCTTGCGGAATTGTCGGCTGCGTTGTTCGGCGTTCTTTTCCATCAGCGCAGAATCTGATCCAGGCAGAATCCGGCGAAGATCACGACTGCGACCACCGCCAATATCCACACCGTCCGCCGCACGCCGGCGCGGCGGTTCGCGGGATCGAATTTCTCGTGCGTCATCGCAACACTCATTGCGCGATGTCGCCGTGCGCCAGATCTTCATCATGAATGATCGGCGGCACTTCGAATGTGTGGAACGGCGCGGGCGATGGCACCGTCCACTCCAGGCCGTGCGCGCCTTCCCACGCCACTTTCGCGGCAGGCGCGCCCTTTTTGAGCGAGTACCACAAGATGCCGAACATCATGAACGGCGTGAGGAACATGCCGTATGCACCGATCGTACTGATCATGTTCCAGTCGGAAAACGCGACGTTGTAGTCGGGAATGCGGCGTGGCATGCCGGCGAGTCCGAG
>DATAVJ010000021.1:0-4309 GCA_036267795.1 Rudaea sp. | reverse complement strand
AACGACTTACAAGGGATACGTTGCGCATGAGTTTGTTCCTTCGAAGGATCGCGATCCACTCGTTTCGCTCCGGCAAGCCGTCGATCTCTGCGACGTTTAGCGCCACTTCGCAAAAAGATATGAAAAGCCTTCGATGCGGTTTCATCTTCTTGGCGGCTGTGCTGTGCCTCGCGGTTTCAACCTGCGCGCAGGAGCAGAAATTCGCCGACCTCGGCGACTTCAAACTCGTCAGCGGCGAAGTTCTTCGCGACTGCCGCATCGGCTATCGCACTTTCGGCAAAATGAACGCCGATCGTTCGAACATCGTCGTGCTTCCCACCTGGGCCGGCGGAACGACGGAACAGCTCAAGTCCAACGTTGGCCCCGGCAAGCTCATCAGCGACGCCGATTATTTCGTCGTCCTGATGGATGCGCTCTCGAATGGCGTGTCGTCCTCTCCGTCAAACAGCACCGCGCAGCCACACATGAAGTTCCCGAAGATCGCCGTGCGCGACATGGTCAATGCCGAGCACGAAATGCTCACCAAGACCCTCGGCATCCAGCACGTTAACGCGGTCATAGGCATTTCGATGGGCGGCATGCAGACGTTTCAGTGGATGGTGTCGTACCCAGACTTCATGGACAAGGCGATTCCCATCGTCGGGTCGCCGCACGTCGCGCCATACGACATCGTGGTCTGGCGGATCAACATCGACTCCATCGAAAATAGCGTCGGATGGGACAACGGCGACTACACGCAGAATCCCGCACAACTCGTGCATTTCGAAATTGGCGAGCTGATTCTGCAAACCCCGGCGCAGTACAACCAGACGCACACCCGCGAACAAGTGCTGCAAGCCTTGAAAAAATCCGAAACCGACAAAGCGAACGACGCGAATAACACCATCCGCCAGAGCGAGGCAATGATGACGCTGGACGTGTCCGACGTATTCGGCGGTTCGATGGAGAAGACCGCCGCGGCGGTTAAGGCAAAAGTTTTGGTCGTCGTCGCCAGGCAGGACCACACGGTGACGCCGCAGCCCGCGCGGAACTTTGCAGAGTTGTTGCACGCGCCCATGCTCGAACTCGAATCGAGCTGTGGACAGCTTTCCCCCGATTGCGAAAGTGCGAAAGTAGCGGCCGCGGTCGCAGATTTCCTACAAAAATAACGTTTGTTCGCATTTGCGTAGCATGCGCCGCGGTTTCCGGGTAGATTGCGCAAAGTGCCCGCAACCGAACATCGTCCCAAGCCGCCGCAGCGCGCTCGCGGCAACGCGTCCACATCGACGCCACCAAGCCAAAAAACATTCCTGGAGAAGCTCGGCCCCGGCCTGATCACGGGTGCATCCGACGACGACCCCAGCGGTATCGCCACCTATTCACAGACCGGCGCGCAGTTCGGCTACGGCATGACGTGGCTGATGCTGTTCTCGTATCCGCTGATGATCGTGATCCAGGAGATTTGCGCGCGCATCGGTCGCGTCACCGGCATCGGCATCGCCGGAAATATGCGAAAGCACTATCCGCGGCCGCTGCTTTTTGGAATTGTGTCGCTGCTTTGCCTCGCGAACGTTTTCAATCTAGGCGCGGATTTGGGAGCGATGGGTGCCGCAGGGCAGTTGCTCCTGGGCGGACCGATTTTGCCTTATGTGGTTGGGTTTGCGGCGCTGTCGCTCGTGTTGCAGATCTACGTTCCATACACAACGTATGTGAAATATCTGAAGTGGTTGACGTTCGCGCTGTTTGCATACGTGCTGACTGCGTTTGTCGCTCACGTGGACTGGATGCAGGCCTTGCGCTCGACTTTTCTGCCGTCGATTTCTTTCAATACAAAATATTTCACGACGCTGACAGCGGTCCTCGGCACAACGATCAGTCCGTATCTGTTTTTCTGGCAGGCTTCCGAGGAAGCCGAAGACGTCCGGAACAATCGCGAGGATCACGCGTTGAAGCGAGCGCCGTGGCAGGCGGAAGAACAATTCGCGCGAATACGTGTCGATACCTATGCCGGAATGGGGCTTTCGAACGCCGTCGCGCTGTTCATTATTTTGACGACGGCCGCGACATTGCACGCGGCGGGGATTCAAGACGTAGAGACATCAGCACAAGCAGCGAAGGCTCTCGAACCATTGGCTGGACGATTTGCATTCGCGCTGTTCGCCGTAGGCATCATCGGTACCGGCCTGCTCGCGGTTCCGGTGCTGGCCGGTTCGGCGGCATACGGCGTCGCCGAGACATTTAAGTGGCGCGCAAGCCTTGAGATGCGGCCGAACAAAGCGAAACAATTCTATGGCGTGCTCGCCGTCGCAACACTGGTCGGATTGGCGCTCAACTTTGTCGGACTGAATCCGATCCGCGCGCTGTTCTGGTCGGCAGTGATCAACGGAGTCGTGTCGGTGCCATTGATGATTGTCACGATGCGTATGGCCGCCAACCGAAAAGTGATGGGCGAATTTACGTTGCCGCCGTATTTGCGCATCATGGGCTGGGTCGCGACCGCTGTGATGCTCGCGGCGGCGATCGGATTGTTCTCGTCATTCGGCAAGTGAAGCTAAAGAGTGTTCAGTAGCACGCCGTCAATTTTTTACAATACGGCGTCAGCACAAATCCGACAGAGTGGTGCACGTCGGATCAGAATTCGATGCTGGAGGGTAGTCGATGTCGAATGAAGTTGGGCCTGTAAGCGAGACTCCGCCGGTGCCGGTGGCGCCCACTGTGCAGCCGGGCGGCGCAAAGCATGGGCGCGCGGCATTTGCGTTTATCTTTGTCACCGTCGCGCTCGATATGGTAGCGCTCGGAATCATCATTCCAGTGCTGCCGCGATTGATCGTCCAGTTCGAACACGGCGACATGGGCATGGCGGCCACGCAGACCGGCGTGTTCGCGTTCGTGTGGGCCGCGATGCAATTTGTTTTTGCGCCGGTGATGGGAGCGCTGTCCGATCGGTACGGACGTCGGCCCGTAGTGCTGCTCTCCAATTTCGGACTGGGATGTGACTATGTGTTGATGGCGCTCGCGCCTACGCTGCGCTGGCTTTTCGTGGGTCGCGTGATTTCAGGAATCACAGCGGCGAGTATCCCGACGGCAAACGCGTACATCGCGGATGTAACGCCGGAAAATCAACGCGCGGCGAAATTCGGAATGTTGGGCGCGGCGTTCGGACTCGGATTCATCATCGGGCCGGCGGTCGGCGGCTTTCTCGGCGGCTACGGCCTGCGGTATCCCTTCTGGGCGTCGGCGATCTTGAGTTCGGCGAACGGACTCTACGGATTGTTTATCTTGCCGGAGTCGCTGCCGAAAGAGCGAAGGTCGCCGTTCAGCGTGAAACGCGCAAATCCACTGGGTGCGTTGAAGCTGTTGGGGTCGCATCCGGAACTGGCGGGTCTCGCGGTGGCGATGTTTCTCTGCTACAACGCGCACGAGTCGCTGCCAAGCATGTACGTGCTGTACACCGATTATCGCTATCACTGGAGTCCCGCGCTGACCGGCTACGCGTTCACCGGCGTCGGAGTTGGCTCGACGATCGTGTCGGCGTTCCTGATTTCGTTGGCCATCAAGAAAATCGGGGAAGTGCGGACGCTCTACACCGGCTGGGCGTGCGGCATGGCAGGCTTCGCTGTGCTGGCATTGGCGCCGACGACGGCGTTTTCACTGGTGTCCATTCCGCTGCTGTCGCTCTGGGGGCTCGGCAGTCCGGCGATGCAGTCGCTGATGACGCGGCGCGTCGATAAGTCCGCGCAGGGCCAATTGCAGGGCGCGATGATGAGCATGTTCGGCGTGGCCGGAATGATTGCGCCGTTGGTGTTCACGCAGGTGTTCAGCGCGGCGATTTCACCGAAGTGGGGAATTCATCTGCCGGGCGCGCCGTATTGGCTGGCCGCGTTGCTGATGCTGGGGAGCTTGGCGATCGCATGGAGCGTCATGCGGCGCGAAACAAATGCTGTGGCCGCGCCCGCAAGCGTCGACGGCGCAGACTGATCCGGCGCGAATCGGATTTGGATCCGATTTGCGGCGGTCTGGTTTGCGATGGCTTGGTTTGCCGTGACCTTGTTTCGCGGTGGATCTATCTTGCGGCAACTACTGGATATTCAGGCCAAGCACGCGCGTCAGTTGCTGCTGCAACTTCACAAGTTCGCGCTCGCGGTCGTGCTCATCCTTCGTTCGCTCGGTCAACGCTTCCTTGAGCAGTTGCAGATTGCGCCGGAATTCCAGCTGCGCCAGCACCAGGCGACTTAACGCCTGCAAAGCCTGTCTCTGTTCCTCATCAAACTGGCGCGGCGCCTTGTCGATCACGCAGAGCGTGCCGAGGGCCCAGCCGTCCTCGTTGATC
>DATAVJ010000020.1:0-3623 GCA_036267795.1 Rudaea sp. | reverse complement strand
TGGAAATCTGCGAACCCATGAATACATGCAGCAGTTTCAGCGACCGCGAGAGATTCGCCGCTTTCAACTCATCGATCAACGTGATCAATTGGCGCGGCGTCAAACCGAATTTCGACTTTTCGCCACCCGTGTTCTGCCATTTGCCCGCACCGAGGCTGGTCAGACGCATGCGCACGCCGAACAGCGGTTCGACATCCAGCGCGCGCGCTTCTTCCAGCGCCGGTTTCAATTCCGACGGCTTCTCGATGACGATGAACACGCGCAATCCCAGCTTGCGGCCGATCAGCGCGAGCCGCAGGTATTCGCGATCCTTGTAGCCGTTGCAGATGATGATGCTGCCCGGCCGCGCCAACGCCAGTACAGCCATCAATTCGGGTTTCGAACCGGCTTCCAGTCCGAATCCGTCAGCGCCGGCGGAGACGAGTTCGCTGACCACCGCTTTTTGCTGATTCACTTTCACCGGATACGCCGCGGTGTAGCCGCCTTCGTATTCCCAATCCGCCATCGCTTTCGCGAACGCGCCCTGCAGCCGCGCGAGACGATCGCGCAGGATGTCGCCGAAGCGGACCAGCAAAGGCAGGCGCGAACCACGGTCATTTGCGGCGTCGACAATCTGCTGCAACGCCAGCGCCGGTCCACCGACACCGCGCGGACGGACGATCAAACGTCCGTGCTTGTCGACGTCGAAATAATTTTCGCCCCAGTGCGCAATCGCGTATTGATTGCGCGCGGCGTCGATGCTCCAGGATGTCTCCATTCGGGTATTGTAGCGTCGCGTGCCGCACCGTGTTTACCGGTTACAATCGCCGCCCGTTTTCCTGTCTGTCATTCGCCATGTCGTCATCCGCGCCCGAGTGGTTCACCGAGCAGCACGATTATTCCGGTTCGTCGATCGGATTCCGGCTAAAAAGTCTTTTGCATTCCGAAACAACGCCGTTTCAATCGATCGAGATTTACGACACGACCGATTGGGGCAAGCTGATGGTGATCGACGGCTGCACCATGGTCACCACGCGCGACAATTTTCTGTATCACGAGATGATGTCGCATCCGGCGCTGTTCACGCATCCGCGCGCAAAACGTGTCGTCGTGATCGGCGGCGGCGATTGCGGCACGTTGCGCGAAGTGCTGAAGCACGACGAAGTGGAAAGTGCCGTTCAAGTCGAAATCGACGAGCGCGTTACGCGCCTGGCCGAGCAATATTTTCCGGAATTGTGCGAATCGAACAACGATCCGCGCGCGCAGCTGCTGTTCATCGACGGCATCAAATGGATGGCGGAATGCGAAGCGGAGTCGCTGGATATCGTCATCGTGGATTCCACCGACCCTATCGGACCCGCTGCAGGCCTTTTCAATGAAGCGTTCTACGAAACCTGCCTGCGCGCACTGCGCCACGGCGGCATTCTCGTGCAGCAAAGCGAATCGCCACTCGCACATCTGCCGCTGCTCAAGTCGATCCGCAAATCGATGACGGGCGCGGGATTTCACTCCGTCCGCACGCTCACGTTTCCGCAGCCGTGCTATCCCACCGGCTGGTGGAGCGCCACGATGGCGCGCAAAGGCGTCGATCTCGCCGATTTCCGCGAACGCGGCGCGGCGACGAAACAATTCAACACGCAGTATTACAACGTCGACACACACAAGGCCGCGTTGGCAATGCCGAACTTCCTCAAGCAGGCGCTGGGCGAATAGCACGGCAGAAACATAACGTCGTGCACGTTTTCGAAAGATGGTGCGCATGTAGTATCGTCGGTCTTCCCAACGTTGCTTCGCACCGGAGGACTCATGCGTCTTCGTCCGCTCGCCTCTTGCGTCATCCTCACCACTTTCCTCGCTGCCTGCGCGCCGGAAAAACCGAAACCGCAAGCGCCGGCCGCACCGGCGGCGCCCTCCATCATTCCGCGCCACGTTCTGTTCGGAAATCCGGAGAAGGCGTCCGGCGAAATCAGCCCGGATGGCAAATGGCTGGGGTATGTCGCGCCGGACGAAGGCGTGCTGAATGTGTTCGTCGCGCCGCGCGAGCATGCGGATCAGGCGAAAGTCGTCACGCATGACCGCAAGCGCGGCGTGCGCAGTTTTTCGTTCACGTACGACGGCAAGTATGTCTTGTATCCGCAGGACGAAGGCGGCAATGAGAATTTCCACATTTTCAGTGTCGATCTCGCGACGAACAAGCAAACCGATCTCACGCCGTTCAAGAATGCGCGCGCCGACCTCGCGCAATTGACCCCGAAACACCCGCACGAAGTGCTGATCAACGCGAATGATCGCAATCCGAACTATTTCGATCCGATCCGCATCGATCTGCGCAACGGCAAACGCACGCGACTGATCCAGAACGACGGCTACGCCGGTTTTACGACGGATTGGGATTTCAACTTACGCCTCGCCAGTAAATCGATGCCGGACGGCGGCAGCGAGTGGTTCAAGCGCACGAGCAGCGGCTGGAAATCGTTCGGCAAGGTGCCGCAGGCCGATTCGCTGTCGACCAACGCATGGGGTTTCACGCGCGACGGCAAGACGCTTTATCTCATCGACAGCCGCGAGCGCGACACCGCTGCGCTGTTTTCCGTGGACTGGGTCAGCGGCAAGCGTCAGCTCATGCACGAGGATGCGCACGCCGATGTCGGCAGCGTTTTCGCCGATCCGAAAACCGGCGAAGCGCGCGCGGTCGGCGTCGATTATTTGCGCAACGAATGGACAGTGCTCGATGCATCGATCCAGAAAGATTTCGATTATCTGAAAACGCTCGGGGACGGCGATATCGATGTCGTCAGCCAGAGCGACGACGACAACTACTGGATCGTGCTGTTGTCGCGTTCCGATTCCTCCCCGAAGTACTACATTTACGATCGAGCGGCGGGCAGAGCCGATTTCTGGTTCGAAACGCGTCCGGCGCTCGCGCAGGCGAAACTCGCGCCGCTGCATCCCGTCGTCATTTCGGCGCGCGATGGATTGAATCTCGTCAGCTACTACACATTGCCGACGGAAATCGATCCGAGCGGCAGCGGCAAGGCGTCGCATCCCGCACCAATGGTGCTGTTCGTGCACGGTGGACCGTGGGGTCGCGACGGATACGGCTACAACGCGTATCACCAATGGCTAGCCAACCGCGGCTACGCGGTGCTGAGCGTGAACTATCGCGCGTCGACCGGATTCGGCAAGACGTTCACCAATGCCGGCGATCTGCAGTGGGGCCGCAAGATGCATGACGATCTGATCGATTCCGTCGACTGGGCGATCAAGCAAGGCATCACGACCAAAGACATGGTCGCGATCATGGGCGGCAGCTACGGCGGCTATGCGACGCTGGCCGGCGTGACGATGACGCCGGACGAATTCGCCTGCGGCGTGGACATCGTCGGGCCGTCAAACCTGATCACGTTGCTGAAAAGCATACCGCCGTATTGGGCGTCATTCCGCGCGCAGTTCACCACGCGCATGGGCAATCCGGATACGGAAGAAGGACGCAAAATGCTCACCGAGCGTTCGCCGCTGACGTATGCGGATCAGATCAAGAAACCGCTCCTGATCGGACAGGGCAAGAACGATCCCCGCGTGAACGTAAATGAGTCCGAGCAGATCGTGACGGCGATGCAGGCGAAAAAAATACCGGTGACGTA
>DATAVJ010000019.1:0-20185 GCA_036267795.1 Rudaea sp. | reverse complement strand
ACCGCTTAACGTGCTGTACGTCATGACAAGGTTGAGTGCGTGAAGCCCACCGCCGTATGCGAATGCGGAAGCCGTGACCTTGCTGTTCGTCACCGATGTAATGTTCAAGTTCGCCGTGCCGCTAGTAAAAATTCCTCCGCCGTACGCATATCCGTCGGGCGCATTGGCGGCGCAATTGGTAATCAGTGAACGGCTCGCGAAGACATCTCCCGCAGAGTAGATACATCCACCCTTTACGTTACCGGTCGCGCTATAAGCGACCCCATCGCTCAACGTCAGATCATTAATTGTCAGCTGTTCACTGCTCGTACTTTTCAGGATCGGGCACTGGTTGCCGTGAATCGTGAGCTTGTCCGCACCTGGACCTTGTAGCGTTATGCCATAAGGCAAAGTGATTGCGCACGATCCGGCCTCGAGAGTGATGTTGCTGCAGACCAGCGCGGACATGTCTACTGTATCGCCACTCATCGCGCTGCCAGCGACTACGCGCAACGATGCAGAGCTGCCGTCATCAAAGCAGTTGCCGACCGGCAAATTGTTTCCGGCAAAACTGAATTGCCAATATCCTGCCATTGAAAACGCAACGGACACGCATACTGCAATTTGCTTGGCGCGAAACGCACGCCTGACCGGGCCCATAATTTTCTCCCAGAAAACTTGCAAGCCGCGGTCTGTCGCCGATGGCTATGCGATGGAATTGGTTGTTGCATTCGATCAGCGGTTTGTGACTCTCGTAATTCTTAATCACTCGACGCAATATTATTGAAACGGAATTCATATGCAATTGAAACTATCTTGTGAACTTTAGCGCGCTTCGCAAATGACTGATTAAAATAAAATATCCGAACCCCGCGCCCGGCAAAAAATCCCGTGTCGACGGTTCGTTCCGACCCTATCCACCAGCCTTTCGCCGCAAGCCGAGCTCGTAATGCCGCGATTCCAATGTTCCAACGTCGTCCGGCGCGTCGCAACACTGCCGTCGGCCGAAAAATAATTGGCAGAGTCACACGCTCCATTCCGTATTAGCCATCCAGACGAGTCTGGAGAGCACGCATGAAACGGTCGGATTGGATGAGCGGCACGCTTGCGGTTGCGGCGTTGATATCCCTGCTGCTCGGAAACGCAGTAAACGCGACGATAATCACGGTCGGCACCACGACTGACGTCTTCAACAGCAACGCGTCGAACTGCTCGCTGCGCGCGGCGCTGTATGCGGTGTCGAATCATGTCGCTTTCGGCGGCTGTGCGGCGGGCAATGGGGGAGACACCATTCTCATTCCGGCCGGAACTTACACGATCACGCTCGGGCCGGTCGCGGGGCATCTGGAACAAGGCGGCGCGTTTTATCTGCATAGTGAGACCGGCGATACGACCGCTATCGCCAGCAGCGGTGGTGTCGGCGCGGCGATCCTCGATGGATCGGGCATCGATGCGGTGCTCGACATCGCACCCGCATCGGGCACCACTGTGCTCCTCATCGGCGTGACGATACGCGGCGGCGCGCCATCGCAGCAATGCTACGCGGCTGGCGTGAACTTCGACTGTTTCACGAATACGCCGGATGCGACGCTCAGCATTTCCGATTCGTGGATCACCGCCAATCATGGCAGCGGTTTCCACGGCAGGCACGGCAACGTTACGATGCTGCGCGTGAGCATCACGGGCAACGACGGCTCGGGCGCGATCCTCGAAGATACGGGCGCAAGCCTGTTGGACGACGTGACGATCAGCCGCAACATCGGCGGCGCCAACGGCAGCACGAGCAACTACGACGGTCCGGGCGGCCTGCTCATCGATGGCGCGACCGGTACGACCACGCTCGCGAACTCCACGATTGCCTACAACTCGTTCATCGACAGCAACAGCAACGACTACAACGAGCTCAGCACCGGCGGCATCGCGGTGCGCGGCACACCGACGCCGGTCGTCGACGTGCGCAATTCCATCATCGCGAAAAATCTGCGCGGAGACCGCACGCCGGGCAGCGATTGCAGCGGAACGTTGATATCGCAGGGTTACAACCTGATCGGCGACACGAACTATTGCTCGATCACGGGAGTACCGACCGGCAATCTCGTCAACACCGATCCGCAACTTGCGCCGTTGTTCGATTACGGCCATGGACTGCCCACGCACCTGCTGCGGCCCGGCAGTCCGGCGATCGGCACCGGCAATCCGGCGATGCCGGGATCGGGCGGCACGTCGTGCGCGGGTTTCGACGGCCGAGATTTCGACCGCACGACCGGATCGGCGCTCTGCGACATCGGCGCCTATCAATCGCACACCGACTTCAACGTGAGTACGACGGCCGACGCTAACGACGCGAATTCGACCGATGGTTTCTGCCAGTCGACGAATGGCGGCTGCTCGCTACGTGCCGCGATTACGGAGGCGAATCTGGCAAATACATTCAAGACGATACGGTTGCCGGTCGGCCGCTTCACGATGACGATCCCGCCGAACTACAACTTCTACGACAATTTTTCCGGCACATTCGCGGTGCATTCGGCGAGCGCGGTGACCATCATCGGTGCTGGCGCCGGCAAGACGATCATTGACGGCAACGGGCTCGACCGCGTGTTCACGCTATACACGTTGTCGGGTCCCGAATCGGTCGTCTCGATGCACGATTTGACGATCACCGGCGGAGACAATGTCTACGTCGCGAACGGCGGAGGCGCAATCACGACGGACGACGACCTGCTACTCGATCGCGTGACGATCCAGAACAACCGCGCGCCGTACGGCGGCGGTTTGGTCGTGGACACGAACGCGCAAGTCACGATCGACGCGTCGGCCATCATCGACAACCTCTCGACGGGCTCCACCATCGGCGGCGGCGGGATTTTCGCGGGCAATAGCGCCGCGGTTCGGATCACCAATTCGACGATCGCGCAGAACAGCGCCGGCGCGATCGGCGGTGGCATCGTCGTCTACAGCGGCGGGCAGGTTTCGCTCGCGTTCGACACGATCGCAGGCAATCACGCGGCGAACGGCGGCGGCGGAATCGCGTACAACGGCGGCGGCACTTATTTCATCCGCGATTCGATCATCGCCAACAATACCGACGCGAGCGCACAGGCGCCGGACTGCTTGGCCAACGTGCAGATCGCCGACTGGACCGTTCTGCGCAACAAGAGCGGCTGCGCGATTGGCGGCGCAGAACCGAACCTCGTCATCAGCAACCAGGATCCCGGCCTAACCGGCCTCGCCTATCAGGGCGGCTTCACGCCAACTTATGGATTAAACGATCAAAGCCCCGCGCACGGACTGCTGCAGGGTGAATACCAATGCGTCGACAACGATGCGGTGCCCGTGATCGTCGACCAGCGCGGCGACGCACGGCCGACGAACCATTATGGCCTGCCCGCCTACGGCGGCTTTTGCGACATGGGCGCATTCCAGGGTGTGAGCGATGTCATCTTCGCGGACGGATTGCAGTGATCGTTGCCGCGTCGATTCGTAGCTTTCGAATTAGCGCTCGCTACCCTGACTTCCGGCCTACTTGCATCCTGCGCGGAAATCTACTACAAATGTAGTACTACACCTGTCGTTGAAGACCATGACCCCACACGCCGACGTCGCGCTCAGCGAGCTGCAGATTGCCTTGATGCGCGTGCTATGGCAGCGCGGCGAAACCAGCGTCAGCGATGTTGCCGCGGCATTGGCCGAGGAACGCGGGCTGAAATATACGACGGTGGCGACGCTGCTGTCGCGCCTGGAAAAACGCGGCGTGGTGAAGAAACGCCATGAAGGCCGGCAGCTCGTTTATCGCGCACTGGCGAGCGAACCGCAGGTGCGCCGCTCGATGGTTGCCGATTTGATCGGAAGCCTGTTCGGCGGCGATGCGCGCGAACTGGTTGCGCATCTGGTGAGCGAATCGGATATCGCACCGGGCGATCTGGACCGCGTGCGCAAACGGCTCGCGAAATCCGACCGGCGGAGAGACTGACATGAATATCGCCGCCGCATGGTTGTTCAATGTCGCATTGCAAAGCGTGCTGCTGCTGATCGCGGCGTGGGCGATCGAACGTGCGTTCGCGCCGCGCAACGCCTGGCGCGAACTGCTCTGGCGCGCCGCATTGTTCGGCGGTGTGCTCACGGCAACGCTGCAGATGTTTTCTGCGCAAGTGCCGCTCGCCGGCCGCTGGCAGTTGACCGAAGAGCGCACGCCCGTCGCGTCCGTGGCGCCGAAAGCGACACCGCCGGTTGCGCCGCCGACGATCGCGACCGTTGTGCCGATGCAGTTATCGATAAAGCAAAAGCCGCTCGTCACGACGGCAACGACGACGCGCACGCCGACGCGTCTTGGGTGGCCGACGCCACGATGGGCACTTGCGGTATGGATCTTCGGCGCGTTGCTGATGCTGGTTCGCACAGCGATACGGTGGCGGCGTCTGCGCCGTTCGTTTGACAGTGCCGCGCCGTTGCGCGACGACGATCTAACCGCCGATGCCGCGACGATCGCGGACAGCACGCACGTCGCGCCGCCCGCTCTTTTCATCATGGACGCACTGCCGAGTCCAGTGGCGCTGCACGGCGGCCGCATCGTATTGCCGCGGTGGGCGGTCGACTCGCTCGATGGCGTGCAACTCCGCGCGATGATCGCGCACGAAACCGCGCACATTGCCCGGCGCGATCCGCAGTGGAAAATGCTGACGGCCTTCTGGCGCGCGATTTTCTGGTTCGTTCCCGCCGCGTTCGCACAGCGGCGTCTGGACGACTTGGCCGAACTCGCATGCGATGCATTCGCCGCCGCGTCTCTCGGCAATCCGCGCGGCCTGGCCGAATGTTTAGCCGTATGCGCCGAACATCACATCGGCGCGCATACGTTCGATCTCGCGCCGGCAATGGCCGCGCGACCGTCATCGCTGATGCTTCGCATCGATCGATTGCTTGAAGGAGTCAATATGGAAACCACCACCGCATCCGGAACCGGAGCCCGCGCCGTCGCACTGCTCACGCTTGTCGCGTCCGCGCTCGCGTTGCCCGCCATCGGCATCGACGCGAGCGTCGCGCATGCCGCGCCGGCATCGAACGCGACGCACGTGTCGTCGAGCATCACGCTCTCCGACGACAACAAAGACAAATCGTCCATCAGCATCCACAGCGATAGCGACGATGGCAGCGATTCGACGGTCATCAGCACGTCCGACGACCATCGCAGCTTCACCGCGAATATTCATGGCAAGCTGACGTTGAACGATGCAGAAACCGAGATCGTGGATCTGAGCCCAGGCGGCACCGCGAAGCTCGAGGAAAATGTCGGCGGCACCAAGCAGCGCATCGAACTGAGCGAGCGCAGCGGCAAGCTCGAACGCCATTACTTCGTCGACAACGCCGAACATCCGTACGACGATAAGGCACGCGCCTTCATGACGACGGTGGCGACCGACATGGCGCGCAGCGGCATCGACGGCGAAGGACGCGCGAAGCGGCTCTACGCGCAAGGCGGCGCCAAGCGCGTGCTCGACGAGATCGGCCATCTGCATTCAGATTACGCGAGCGGCATTTATCTGCGCACGCTGCTCGACATGGGCAAACTTGCTCCGGACGATCTGGATCGCGCCATCACGTTGGCCGGCAACTTCAGTTCGGATTACGAACGGCGTCAAACGTTGACGTTCTTGTTCGACAAGCAACCGCTCGATGCGGCGCGTCAGGTAACTTTCCTGAAACAAGTCGGCCGTTTCCACGGCGATTACGATCGCGCGGAAACACTCGTCGACGTCCTGCCGCGTCTCGACGATTCGCGACCGGTGCGCCAGGCATGGCTCGACGCCGCGCGCGATTTGAGCTCCGACTACGACCGCCGCCGTACGTACGAGGCGATGCTCGCTCACAATGGAATGGACGACGGACAAATCGCCACGGTGATCGAAGCGAGCGCGTCGATGCATTCGGACTACGATCGCGGCGAACTATTGAAGCAGGCGGCACAACGAGCTCACAACAACGAGGCGATCGCGGATCGGTATGCGAAATCCGCGGAAGGAATCAGCTCGGATTACACGCGCCGTGAAGCATTGATGGCGCTCATCGAAACGGATCACGTCGGTCCGCACGCCGCCGGTGCGGTGCTGGACGCCGCCGAGCACATTCATTCGCCGTACGACCGCGCACAGTTGCTGATCGCACTCGCGCGCGTGATGCCGACCGATGCCGACCTCGTGGAGCGTTATCTTGCCGTCGCTTCGCATTTGCCGTCGGCCGAACGCGGCGAAGCGGAGAACGCGCTGGCCAGATGATCGGTATATCGGTGACTAAGAGTGTGGCGTGAAGCTAAAATCGTTTCTTCAGCTACCGCCCACGCGCAAATAGAGCGCAACGCCGTCGAGAAACATCTGCACGGATAGCGCAATGAGCAACATGCCCATCAATCGCTCGAGCGCGGTGAGTACGCTCGTGCCGAGCAGGCGGAACAGATAGGTCGACGACAGCAGAATCAGCGCCGTCGCCAGCCATGCACAAAATAACGCGATGCTCCAATCGACGGTGCGGCCAGGTGCGGAGTTGGTCATCAGCATGATGGCGGCCATCGCGGACGGGCCGGCGACACCCGGAATCGCAAGTGGAACGATGAACGGTTCGACGCCTTGCGCACCGCCGAAAATGCTGCCCTCGCGCGGCGGAAAAATCATTTTCACGCCGATGAGAAACAGCACGATGCCGCCGCCGATGCTGATCGATTCCGGCCGCAATTGCAGCGCCCTCAGCACATAGCTTCCGCCGAGCAAAAACGCGAACAGTGCGACGAGCGCGATGACCAATTCGCGGATCATCACGCGACGGCGGCGTTCCGGCGCGACGTTGCGAAGCAGACTGAGAAACAGCGGAATGTTGCCGAGCGGATCCATGATGAGGAACAGCAGCAAACCCGCCGACAGCGTGCTCATGGAATTTTCCATCGACCGTTCCCGTTGCGCGATCGCGTTGCGATCGGATCGTTGCTAAATCGTGCGCAAATCCAAAAGGCTGCCCCGTGCCGACGCGGCGTCCGCACTCAACAAATACACCAGCGCCGGTGCGAATTCGTCAGGCAGCGGAAGCTGCATCGTATTTTCGCCATAGTACGCCGTGCGCCGCAATGCGGTTCGCATCGGCGGCGGAACGACGGTGTGCACACGGACGGAACCATTTTCCCATTCGTCGTGAAGAATCGATGCGAGCGCCGACAGCGCATGCTTCGACACGCCGTAGCCGCCCCAATGCGCGCGGCGTGTGCGGTCAGGGTCGTCGAGGACGAAAATCACGCCAGCATCCGGCGCCGCATTCAGCAGCGGCGCGCACGATTGCGTCAGCAGAAACGGTGCAGATACATTCACGTGCAGCGAACGCAGCCATTCTTCCGGCTGAATGTTCGCCGCGGGCTGCAGGCTGTCGAAATGCGCGGCGGCGTGGACGATGCCGTCCAGACGTCCGAATTCCTTGGCGATGCTGTCGGCGAGCGTCGCGTAATCCTTCGCGGTGGCGCCGGCGAGATCCATCGGATAGATGGCCGGCTGCGCGCGCTGCAGCGCCGCGACGGCGTCGTATACTTTTTCCAGTCGTGGAATTTTTCGTCCGAGCAGGACGACGCTGGCGCCGGCAGCGGCGGCGGCCAGCGCGGTAGCGCGCCCCAACCCGCCGGCGGCGCCGGTGACGAGGACGACACGATCGCGCAGCACGTCCGGCGTCGCGCGCCAATCCGCAGGCAGGCGCGCGCTGTGAACGGTGTGCATCAAGCTTTATGTGCTTCTTGCACCATGCGGCCGAGTTCGCCGCTTTCGTACAGTTCCAGCGCGATGTCGCAACCGCCGATCAGTTCGCCGTTGATGTAAAGCTGCGGGAATGTCGGCCAGTTGGAATAACGGGGAAGATTCGCGCGGACTTCCGGATCTTCCAGGACATTCACCGACGCGAAATCCGCGCCTACGGCTTTCAGCGCCTGCGCAGTGCGGCTGGAAAACCCGCACATGGGGAACTGCGGCGTTCCTTTCATGAAAAGCACGACGGGATGTCCGTGGACGGTCTGTTTGATACGGTCGAGAGTATCCATAAAACGTTATTTAAATTAATGCGCAACGCGGGTGCGCGAGGTACGCCATTGTAACAGGCGTGGACGCGCATTCGTGCTTATAATGTTGGTTCGCAATGTCTGCGTCGGTCAACCAACAAGGAGAGACATATGGCCATCGAATTACCTCCGCTGCCCTGGGCCCGCGAATCGCTGGCGCCTCACATCTCGGCCGAGACGATCGATTATCACTACGGCAAACATCACCAGACGTATGTCACGAATACCAACAACCAAATCAAAGGCACGGAATTCGAGAACGCCGATCTGGTGACGATTGTGAAAAAGTCGCAAGGCGGGCTGTTCAACAACTCCGCGCAGGTGTGGAATCACACGTTCTACTGGAACTGCCTGTCGCCTAAAGGCGGCGGCGAGCCGAGCGGCAAATTGGCCGACGGTATCAAGAAGGCATTCGGCGGATTCAGTCAGTTCAAAGAAGAATTCACGAAAATCGCCGTGGGCACGTTCGGGTCGGGCTGGGCCTGGCTGGTGCAACGGCCGGACGGCAATCTCGGAATCGTGAGCACGAGCAACGCGGGCACGCCGATCACCGGCACCGATGTGCCGTTGTTGACGTGCGACGTGTGGGAACACGCGTATTACGTCGATTATCGCAATGCGCGTCCGAAATACATCGAGGCATTCTGGAATCTTGCGAACTTCGAGTTCGCGACTAGCCAGATGAAGTAACGCTCAACGCGATCCGGCGATGGCGTCCAGCACGGGCGCCACTTGTTGATCGCGGCCCAGCGCACTGGCGACGCGCGCAAGCCGCGACCGCAATTCGACGGCGTCGTCCGCGCAAATCGTCGCGTGGCCGATTTTCCGGCCGTCGCGCGGCTGCTTTCCGTAGTCGTGCCAATGCGCGTGTGGTTCTCTCAGTACCGACGCTGCGTCCGGCAATTTTCCGATCCAGTTGAGCATCACGCTCACGCCGCACGCGGACGTATCGCCGAGCGGGAGTCCGAGCACGGCGCGCACATGGTTTTCGAACTGGCTGCAGACGGCGCCTTCGATCGTCCAGTGCCCGGAATTGTGCACGCGCGGCGCCATTTCGTTGCCCAGCAATTTCCCGTCGCGGACGAAGAGTTCCAGCGCAAACACGCCGACGTAATCCAGATGCTCGGCGATCGTCCGCGCGTGATGCGTGGCGATTTCCGCCAGTCCGGCCGAATCGGGCGCGGGCGCGAGGCTCGCCGACAAGATTCCCGACGCATGCCAATTCTGTACAAGTGGATAAGTGGAAAATGCGCCATCGCTGCCGCGCACGGCGATGATCGACACTTCGCGCTCGAACGGCACCCAGGCTTCGAGTATCGACGGCGCCCCGTTCAGCGCATTCCACGCCGCGTCGACGTCGTCTTCGCCGCGCAGGCGGTATTGTCCTTTGCCGTCGTAACCCAGCCGCCGGGTTTTGAGCACGGACGGAAATCCGATCTCACGCACGGCGCGGCGCAAATCATCGATGTTGTCGACTGCCGCGAATGCCGGCGTGTCCAGGCCCAGTTCGCGGAACATGGATTTTTCGGCGAGGCGGTCCTGCGCCAGCGCGAGCGAGCGCGGATTCGGCGAAACGCGCGTGTGCTCGGTCAGCCATTGCGCGGTTTCGGCGGGAACGTTTTCGAAATCGAACGTGGCGACATCGATGCCGGCGGCGAATTTCTCGAGCGCAGCGAAGTCGCGCCAATCGGCGGTAATCAGTGGCGCAACTTGTCCGGCGCACGCGTCCGCCACGTTGTCGACGACGAGAAATTGCACACCGAGCGGCGCGCCGGCGAGCGCCAGCATGCGCGCGAGTTGACCGCCGCCGAGAATTCCGATCGTGCTCATTCAATGCTCATGCGGCGCGGTTCACACGCGGCGCGGATCGGGCTTTGCGAGCACCTGCTTCGTCTGCTCGGAACGGAAACGCTGCAAGCGTTTGGCGACAGCCTTGTCGTGCAGCGCCAGCATCTGGGCGGCGAACAGCGCGGCGTTCACCGCGCCGGCTTTGCCGATGGCGAAGGTTGCCACGGGAACTCCGGCGGGCATCTGCACGATGGACAGCAGCGAATCCATGCCGTTCAGGGCTTGTGACTGGACCGGTACGCCCAGCACGGGAACGGTGGTTTTCGCAGCGAGCATGCCCGGCAAATGCGCCGCGCCGCCGGCCCCGGCGATGATGGCGCGCAGTCCACGCGATTGCGCAGAAGATGCGTAGTCGAACAGAAGATCCGGCGTGCGATGCGCGGATACGACGCGCACTTCGTGCGCGATGCCGAGACTGTCGAGCGTTTCGGCCGCGTGCTGCAGCGTGTCCCAGTCCGAACGCGATCCCATCACTACGCCGATCTGCGCCGCCGCCGCGCGCTCAGTCTTCATGGCCAGTGCCCCTTAAAACGATTATTCTAGGCCCAACTCGTCGGTATTCCCATCGTATGGACAAACGCCTGCTCGATATTCTTTGCTGTCCCGCCACCAAGGTGCCGGTACGGCCCATGGCCAAAGCCGAACTCGATTCGCTCAACCGCTCCATCGCGGGCGGCGGCGTGCAGACCGTCGATCACGCGGCGGTGTCCAGCGCGCTGCAATCGGGACTGATCACCACCGACGGCAAGCTCGTCTATCGGATCGACGACGACATCCCCGTGATGCTGGCGAACGAGGCGATCGCCACGTTGCAATTGAATGACTTTCCGTCAGCGCGATAGGCGGTTTGTCCGCGCGTTTGCACCCGTTTGTCCGTGAGACGTCGCGCTTGATCGGCAAGCGTCGTTTCTTGTGAGATTGTTCACACTTTGCGCAGCCGGACGAATTATGCTTGGATCGGCGGAAGATATGTGTGTCATCCGCACAATCAGGGTCCGATCGGCGAAATGAGCACGCCAAACGACAACAACAAGATTGTCGATCTCCAGCAGCGCCAGGCTTCCCAGTTGGCGAGTCAGGATCGCGTCGGCGATTTGCTCAAGGTGGTGCGCGGCACGGCGCTCAAACGCGTGCAAGGTCTGGTCGCCACCCTGTTCGAAAACATCGACGATGCATTGTTCGATCTCGCGGAAAAAGCCGAGAACAACGCGATCCAGACGCAATACTTCGACGGCATGCGCGAAGTGCGCAAGAAACGTCAGCTCGTCGAGCGTCTGTTTCAGGAACAGCTCAGCAAGATTTTCAACGAGTTCGCCGCCGGCAAGATGCAGTCGACGAAATCCGACGCATCGAATACCGGCAGCGGCGATCTGTCGCTGGTCGACGACAAGGAATTGGAAGAATCCCTGGCCATCGCCAGCACCGTGGCGAAGGCGGAGAACCGGTTGGCGCGTCCGCTGTATGCGGTGAATCAGCGCTTGTCCGTGATCCTCGGCGGCGCGAAGGTGGAAGACTCCACCAATCCGATCGCACCCGCGCCGCTGTGCCAGGCGTTTCGCTTCTCGATGCGCGAGATGGAACTCAATCTGCAGACGCAGCTCATCATCTACAAACTTTTCGATCGTTATGTGATGGCCGGTCTGGACGGCCTGTACGAAGAAGTGAACGAGCTGCTGATTCAAGCCGGCGTGCTGCCGCAAATCCGTCACACGATCGCGGGGATGGGCAATCGTGCGCCGCGCCTGATGCCGCCGGCGGGAACTGCTTTGCCGCCGGGCGCGGAAGCCGAGAACGCTCCTCAACATCCCGATCAAGGCTACGGCAGTTACGGCCAGAATTACGGTCAACAATACGACCAAGCCGCCGCGCAACTGCAGGCGGAAATCTACAACACGGTGCGCAGCCTACTGGCGAGCCGCCGTCCGACCGGTGAGATTCCCGACTACGCGCCAAGTCCGGGCATGCCGCCCGGTTCCGCGCCGCCGGTGATCGCGCCGACAGAACTGCTGTCCGCGCTCACGCTGCTGCAAAACCAGGCGATGATGGCGCAATCGCACGCGTCGACCGCCGCCGATGCCGCGCAGACCGTGCAGCAGATCAAACAGGAACTGCTCGATCAGGCCACGAAATTCCACGGCTCCGACAAGGCGCACGTCACCGGCGCGGATGAGGACACGATCGATCTCGTCGGCATGCTCTTCGAATTCATCCTGCAGGACCGCAACCTGCCGCCGCAGATGCAGGCACTGCTTGGCCGACTGCAGATCCCGTTCCTGAAAGTGGCGATTCTCGACAAGCACATGTTTGCGCAAAAAGCGCATCCGGCGCGTCAGTTGCTCGACGCGATGGCGCAAGCGAGCATGGGATGGTCGGAAGAATCCGACCGCGATCATCGTCTGTATGACAAAGTGAAAGGCACCGTCGAAGCGCTGCTCAAGGATTTCGACGACGACCTCACCGTTTTCGAACGCACGCGCAACGAATTCGAAGCGTTCCTCGAGAGCAACAAAAAGCGCTCCGATCTCGCCGAACAACGCGCCGCCGAGGCCACGCGCGGACGCGAAAAACTGCATGCGGCGCGGCGTCAGGCCGCCAAAGAAATTCTCAAGCGCGTCGATGGCCGGGATTTGCCGGAGATCGTGCACAGCGTGCTGACGCGGCCTTGGGCGAATTACCTGGTGCTCACTCTGCTGCGCCAAGGCGAAGATTCCAATGAATGGCGGCACGCGCTGCGCTTCGCCGACGAATTTGCGTGGAGCGCGGAACCGAAAGCCACCGATGCCGACAGAACGCGTCTGAAAGGATTGCTGCCCGCGCTGGAAAAAGGTTTGCGGCACGGCTTGGCAACGGTCGCCTATCACGAGAACGACGTCAAACAATTGATGGTCGAGCTCAACGCGTTCTATCGCGGTCTGTTGCAGGGCGAATCCACGCAGGCCAGCGTGGCGGCCATGAAAGCCGCGAACGAGGAAAGCGGCGCGGTGCCGTTCGAAATCGTCGGCACGGCTGTGGCGACCGCGTCCGCGGTGGAAAGCCCTATCGAAGAAATCGTGATGGGTGAAGCGGAGGAATCCGCGGAAAGCCATTACGCCGAAGACGACGAATGCCTGAAACAGGCGAAGGACATGAAAGTCGGCACATGGGTCGAGTTCACGGATCCGAGTACCGAACACAAGGAACGCGCCAAGCTGTCCTGGATCAGTCCGATCAGTTCGAAATACCTGTTCGTCAACCGCAAGGGACTGAAGGTTTCCGACAAGACCGTGTTCGCGTTGGCCGCCGAGATTCGACGCGGCCAAGCCGTCGTTCTCGAAGAAGTGCCGTTGTTCGATCGCGCGCTGGATGCGATCGTCGAACGCCTCAAGGCCGCGCATACCGCCGTCGATTCCGGCACGGAATAAACGCTCGATCCTGTCGGACGATATACTCGCGCGCTTTCGCGCCGCCGGGTTTTCCGTCGTGAATTCGTCTTCACCCGCTTTGCTTATCGATCCTTGCAATCCCGACGTCGTGCGCCGCGACGTGCAGCGCGCATTGGAAGAAGACATCGGCACCGGCGATGCGACGGCCGAGTTGTTGCCGCCGACCACCATCGCGAACGCGCGCGTCATCACGCGCGAAGATGCCGTTGTCGCCGGCCGCGCGTGGTTCGATGCGAGTTTCAAGATGCTCGATGCATCCGTCGCCATCGCTTGGAATTTCGACGACGGAGCGCGCGCGCATCGCAACGACGTGCTGTGCACGTTGCGCGGACCGGCCCGGACGCTGGTCAGCGGCGAACGCTGTGCGTTGAATTTTCTGCAAGCGTTGTCCGGGACCGCGACGACCACTGCACGCTATGTCGATGCCGTGCGCGGCACGCGCGCGACGATTCTCGATACACGCAAAACCTTGCCCGGATTGCGCATCGCGCAGAAATACGCCGTACGTTGCGGCGGCGGCACCAACCATCGCATCGGATTGTTCGATGCGATGCTGATCAAGGAAAATCACATCGCCGCGGCAGGCTCGCTCGCCGACGCCGTGCGCAACGCGCGCGAACGCCATCCGGAATTATTGCTTGAAGTCGAAGTGGAAAATCTAGACGAGCTTCGCGACGCGCTCGCGGTCGGAGTCGATCGCGTCATGCTTGACGAATTTTCTATCGACGACATCCGTCGCGCCGTCGCTGAAGTCGCCGGCAGCACGCAAATCGAAGTATCGGGCGGCGTGAGTCTGGAGACGCTGCCGGCACTGGCGGCGACGGGTGTCGATTTCATTTCAATCGGCGCGCTTACGAAGCACGTTCGCGCGATCGATCTATCGATGCGAATCGTGCTCGATCGGTAATAGTGGTTGCTAGAGCGCTTTCGACTCAGCTGCTTACGGCTTCGCCCCCATCCGGCTGCCGCCACCTTTCCCCCGCTACGCAGCGGAAGGATCCAATTTGTACGGCTTGTCTCTTGCCTTCCCCTGCGCAGCGGGAGAAGGATCGCAATTTGTACGGTCTTGTCTCTTGCCTTCCCTTGCGCAGCGGGGGAAGGTGCCCGAAGGGCGGATGGGGGCACTCTGTAACTGTATAAATCGAAAAAACACTCTAGATCTTGCCGAAATAGCTCAAGGCGCCGAGCACGATCACGCCGAGCACGACAGCGGCAGCGACGATCCAGAGCAATCCACCGGAGCCGCTTTTCGGTGCTGCCGCAGCCGCTGCCGTTGTGGCAGCCGGCACCGTAGCGGGCGGATGCGCTTCCGCCGTCGGCGACACCATCAAAAATCGCACGGTGTCCAGACGCAGTTCGTCGTTGGCCTTCATCAACACGCTGCCGTGCACGCGCTGGTTGTTCACGAAAGTGCCGTTGGCCGAGCCGAGATCTTCCACCATCACGCCGCTCGGTACGACTTGCAGCTTGGCGTGATGCCGGGAAATTTCATCCGTCGCGATGCAGATGTCGCAATCGTTGTTGCGTCCGATCGTCATCGATCCGACGACCGCATAGGTTTTGCCGAACGTGGGTCCGGACACACCGCGTATCATGAATTTGGGAAGCGCCATGCGCACGCGCGTGCGGCCATCGTCGTCGCCCGTCGCGGGCGGCGCCCGCTTCACTACCGGCGTCGGCGTTCTTTCCACGGAGACGATGCGGCATCCCACTTTGGCGAACAGCACCAGGTCGCCGGGTTTCAGCGGCGTTTCCGCAATGATCTGCTTGCCGTTCAGCACCGTCGGCGCTTGCGGATCGAGCGGGCGAACCGTGGTTTGTTCGCCGCGCGTACGCATCACGCAATGACGCGCACCGACGCCGGGCGCGGCGAGCATCACCTGACAATCCGATGCGCTGCCGACGACCGTGTCGCCGTCTTTCAATTCGAACGGCTCGTGTTCGCCGTTGGGAAAAAGCAGCTTCATCGAGTTACCGTCCTGGAGTGCCGATCGTCATTGCGGGCAAGCGTAACCGTGAATCCCCTACTTTTCCAGATCGCGGACGACACGGAACCCGACCGTATTCAAGGCCACGTCGGATCCGTAGGTGTCGCTGAACGTCGGCGGCTCCTTGGATGCGACCGACAGCCAGCTCCGTCCTTTCACAAGAAAATCGCGGCACCGGCTGCCTATTTCCGCCGCCGATCCGTTTCCGCACGCGCCCACCCATGTGCGCACGTTGCCGTCGATATCGTTGATGCCGCCGACGCCGCCGAAATGTCCGACCGGCGAGGTTTCGGCAAATCCGTCGTCGCAATCGCTGCCGTCGCGGCTGTCGAATTTCTTGTTGAACGATGCGTCGGCAAGATTCGATTTGCACGCGCCGCTCGATGCCTTGCGTACGACGGCATCGAATTCCGACGGCGACATCAAACGATAGTGCTTGCCCGTCTGTTTGCTCAACCACTGCGCGTATGCGGCGGCTTCCGCCCAACTCACGCAAACGACGGGATGGCTGTCGTCTTGTGCAATGTCGGGATTTTCCCAGCTACGTTTTTTCGACGAACGAAACACCGACTCGCGGTCGCGGCAGGAAATGGAACCGTCGGGAAATTCGGATTTGCCCGATTGATTCCAGAAGCGGCGGAATTCGCCGCGCGTGACATCGTGCTTGGCCATCGCCATGCGTTGATCGACGATGACGAGTTCCGGACCTTGCGCGTCGCCCATCTTGTCGTGAAACACGAAACCGGGCTCGCCGATCGTGGCGACGAACTTGAGACCTTCGCGCGCCGCATCGTTGTCCGGATCGAGCTGTTGCGCTTTTTCGTAGGCGGTTTTTGCCGCCGCTTTGTCCCCGGCGCCGGCAGCGGTCTTGCCTTGCGCAATGAAAGGCGCCGCGGACGTTTGGCGCTCCTGTTCGATCGCCTTGGGTATCTCGCTGTCGTCAGGCAGGCTCTTGCCCACGTCGGCGGCGTGTTTCAGATATTGCTCGAACTGCGTCCAGTCGCTGCCGGCGCGGTTTTTCTCGGCGAATTCGATGTATCGCTTTGCGATGTCGACAATGCCTTGTCGCGCGGTCTTGTTTTTCGGATCGAGCTTCAGCGCAAACGTAAACCGTTCCAGCGCATTGCTGCCTGCCGGCGACGTGAGACGCTGCGCGGAAAAATCGATGCGGCCGAGGCGGATCGCTTCGGTGACCGGATCGACCACGGTCGGGAAATCGGTCGAGGCCTCCGTCCCCGCCGCCTGCGCGTCGGCCGCTTCGGCGGCATCCATCGCAGTCGTGGCCGCCGGCGCAGCAGGCACGGACGCCGGTGTCGTCGATGCAACGTTCGGCGTCGGTTCACTGGCGGCAGGTGTGGCAGGTGTCGTCGGTTGCGGCGATGCTGCCGGGGGTTCGGTGTTCGAAGGAGTAGCCGGCGCCGCGACAGGTGGCGGCGCCGGTTGCGTGCTGGCGGTACGCGCCGGTGTCGATTTGTTGTTGCGCGCGATCATCGCGAAGGCGATCAGCGCGACACCGATCACCACGATGAATACCGGCCACCATCGCATCAGCGCCGGAGGTGTTTTCGCCGGTTTCGCTGCCGACGACGACGGCGGCGTGACGCGGCCGCGCGCGACGGTAGCCGGTTCCGGCGGCGTCGATCGCGGAACGCGCGTGGGCACATCGCTCGTCGTAGCCGGCGCCTTGGCGGCGGGCAACTGCATGACAGCCGTCGGTTGCGCGGGAACGATCGGCGCGCCCACATCGTCGCGGAACAGGCCGGCGTATTGCGGAACGGCGGCGGCCAGACCTTCGAGAAACTGATCGGTATCGCTGAAACGATCTTTCGCCTCTTTCGCCAATGCACGATCGATGAGCGGCTGCCAATGCGCTTGCGCCGCCGGCAAGCGAGGCACGGCTTCGAATACGTGGGCGTAGGCGACGGCGAAACCGTCCGCGCCGTCGAAAGGCGGTTTGCCCGTCAACGAGAAATACGTAAGCACACCGAGACTGTAGATGTCCGAACGCGAATCGACGTCGCCGCCGCGCGCCTGCTCCGGACTCATGTAATGACTGGTGCCGACCGAAAAGCCCGCGCTGGTGATGCGCGAACCCGATGCGGCTGCCAACGCGATACCGAAATCCGTCAGCACGGGATTGTTGTTGGAATCGTAAAGAATATTGCCGGGCGCGACATCGCGATGCACGTAGCCGCGTTGATGCGCGTAGCCGAGCGCCTTGGCGACGCCGGCGACGGCGATGACGAGATCGCGTTCTTCGATACCGCGGCGCACGCGTCCGGCGAGATCGCCGCCGGGCAAATATTGCATCGAGAAATAATGCAGCTGACTCGGCGTCACGCCGACGTCGTAAACCGCGACGATATTCGGATGCGCGAGCGACGCGAGCATGCGCGCTTCCTGCAGGAAGCGTTTCGAAAATGTCGGATCGGCGGCCAGCGCCTGCGACATGACCTTGAGCGCGACTTCGCGCTCAAGCGAGGTCTGCGTGGCGAGGTGAACGCTCGCCATCCCGCCCATGCCGATCTCGCGCTTTATGACGTAACCGGGGATGTCGATCACGTGCCCGTCCCACCCTGTTCGCGTTGGTCTTGCGGCCATTGTAACGAATTCGGCCCATGGATCAGTGAAGGCGCATTGTTTTGCTGCAGTAAAGCCCGCACACTGGGCATCATGTACGACGCGTTATTGCCGTTCATTTTTGTGCTGACGGCCATCTATGTGTGGCAGGTGGCGCTGCGGGCGCGCGAAAACGCCCGTCTGCTCGGACACCAATTGTGCGCGCAGGCGAAGGTGCAGTTGCTCGATCAAACCGTCGCGCTGCAACGGTTGGGCGTGGAGCGCGGCAGCGACGGACGCCTGCACTGGCGGCGGCGCTATCGGTTCGAAGTGAGTACGGACGGGTCGGACCGTCATCAGGGAACGCTCGATGTGATGCAGGACCGTCTGCTCGGACATAGCCTGCCGATGTTCGGCAGCGCCGAACTGCCTCAATGGGAAGCGGCGCCGAATCGCGACGCGAACGTGGATGGATCGAATGTCGTTGCATTCCCGCAGCAGGGGCGCTCGACGTTGCACTGACCGCGTGAACTGCCGCGTTATTTGATGACGCGCAGGTGCGAACCTTTTTTCCCCGACGCATCGTCCGCGGCCGGGCCGGCAGTCGGCGGCGGTTGATTCTCGGCGGGAAACATCATGCCCTGCCCGTTTTCGTGCGCGTAGACCGCCAATAAACTCGCCATCGGCACTTCGACCGATTGGCTCACGCCGGAAAACCGCGCGACGAAACTCACACGTTCTTGTCCCAGTTCCAGTTGCGCGACGGCACGCGCCGCGACATTCAGCACGACGCGTCCGTCCTTGATTGCGCTTTTCGGCACCTGCACGCCGGGCGCGGCGGCATCGACGAGAATGTAGGGCGTGAGTCCGTTATCGCTTATCCAGTCGTACATCGCTCGCAACAGATACGGACGATTCGAGGTCATGCTGACCGTGCTGTTGCTCATAGATCGCGCAGCGCCTTTTCCTCTGGCGTGAGGCTGCGCGTGAAGCCGGGATTGCGGAAGATGCGTTCGCCGTAATCGTTGATCAGATGCGCCTCGCGCGGCAGCACGACGCCCAACGACGGCAAGCGCCAGATCAGCGGCACCAACGCGCAGTCGGCCAAACTCAATTCCGCATTCAAGAAGAACTTGGCTGCCTTGAACAACGGCAAGCTCGACAGCAGTGCGTCGCGCAGACGTTTGCGCGCCGCTTCCGCGGGACGTCCGCCGGCCTCGATGGTGGCGACGAACGGCATCCAGTCGCGCTCGACGCGCACGATGGCCAGACGCAAGCGCGCGCGCGACAGCGGATCGACCGGCATCAGCGGCGGATGCGGATAACGTTCGTCGAGGTATTCGCAGATCACGCTCGTGTCGTAAAGCACCAGGTCGCGATCGACGAGTGTGGGAATCGTGTTGTATGGATTGAGATCGAGCAGATCTTCCGGCGGCGATTGCGGATTGACCTGCACGAGATCGTAAACGACGCCTTTCGCGGCCAGCACGAGGCGGACGCGATGACATTGGACGTCGTTGTTGGCGGAATAAAGTGTAAGAACCGTGCGCGATCGTTGACTCAAGGCCATGTCGACTCCTCACGCCCCCAATCAAGATCTGGACCCGGCGCGACAGGTCCAGCCTTCCCTGTCACCGAATGTACACCTGCGCAACGAAAGCGCCTAGCCCCCGCGGCCAGCCGTCAAACGAAGGCGCTCTTTATGAAAAGTGCGCCCGTGGATGGGCGCTTCTTGGCTTGCTTTTGCGATCAGGACGATCGCAGAAATACCGCGGCCCATGGATGGGCGCTTTTTGATTTGTTTCTGCGATCATGGAAGATCGCAAAAATACAACTCGATCGCACCAATCAATGTACGTCTTTCCAGAACTCGTGCTTGAGCAGCCAAGCCAAGAAGGTGAAGAACGCCAGATACAGCACGACCCACAAGCCCGTGGATTCGCGAGCGAGTGCCGCCGGCTCGCCGACGTAGGTGAGGAACGCCGTGATATCGCGTGCGGTATCGTCGTAAGCGGCTTGCGACTCCTTGCCCGGCGCTGCGAGCTCAAGCTTTTCGACCTTCGCGTCTTCGCCCGGTTTCGCTGCCGTCATCACGGCGCGCTGCTGGCCTTGCAACTCCCACAACACATTGGGCATCGAAACGTTCGGGAACACCGTGTTGTTCCAGCCGGTGGGACGCGTCGGATCGAGATAGAACGATTTCAGATAGTTGTAGATCCAGTCCGGACCCTTCGCACGCGCTTCGAGCGACAGATCGGGAGGCGTCTTGCCGAACCACTGTGCCGAATTGGCTTCCGGCATGTTCGAGACGA
>DATAVJ010000018.1:0-43771 GCA_036267795.1 Rudaea sp. | reverse complement strand
TGGCGTCGCCCACTTGATAGCCGTCGCGCGTCATCTCCGGTCGCTGACGCAGCATCGCGGCGGTGACCTCGAACTGCTCCGTCATGATCGGCGCCGGTCCTTTCTCCTGCGCCAGGCTCAATGCCACTTCCCAGCCGGCCACGGCCATTTCGCGGCTCACGTCTTCGGTGAACGCACAGGCTTCGGCCGAGCCGTATCTCATCTTCAACATCGTCACCGTCGAGCCGAGGCCGAGAAAGCCCATGCCGTGACGGCGCTTGCTGATGATTTCGTTGCGCTGCTGTTCCAGCGGCAGGCCGTTGATCTCGACGACATTGTCGAGCATGCGCGTGAACACGCGCACGACCTCTTTGTACTCTTCCATGTCGAAGCGCGCTTTCGGTCCGAACGGATCGCGCACGAATGTCGTCAGATTCACCGAGCCGAGCAGGCACGAGCCGTACGGCGGCAGCGGCTGCTCGCCGCACGGATTGGTCGCGCGGATGTTCTCGCACCACCAGTTGTTGTTCATTTCATTGACGCGGTCGATGAGGATGAAACCGGGCTCGGCGTAGTCGTACGTCGATGTCATGATCATGTCCCACAGATGCTTGGCGCGGATGTGGCCGTAGATCTTGCAGGCCACGAGACCGTCGTCGCGCGTCACGTAGTTGCGGTGCGTCGGCCATTCGCGCCAGATCACCTGGCCAGGATCGTCGAGACCGATCTCGTCTTTCTCTTTCAGGTTCACCGGAAACACGAGCGGCCAGTCGCCGTCGGTCTCCACGGCTTCCATGAAGCCGTCGGTGATGAGCAAACTCAAATTGAACTGACGCAGACGACCGTCTTCGCGCTTGGCGCGGATGAATTCCTTCACGTCGGGATGGGCGACATCGAACGTGCCCATCTGCGCGCCGCGACGGCCGCCGGCGGACGACACGGTGAAACACATCTTGTCGTAGATATCCATGAACGACATCGGACCGGACGTGTACGCGCCCGCGCCCGACACGTACGCGCCGCGTGGGCGCAGCGTGGAGAATTCATAACCGATGCCGCAGCCGGCTTTCAGCGTCAAACCGGCTTCGTGGACTTTGTCCAGAATGCCGTCCATCGAATATTCGATGGTGCCGGATACGGTGCAATTGATCGTCGACGTCGCCGGCTTATGTTCCTGCGCACCCGCATTCGAGGTCACGCGGCCGGCGGGAATCGCACCGCGGCGCAGCGCCCACAGAAAACGCTCGTACCAGTACTTCTGTTTTTCCGAGGTTTCTTCGACATCGGACAGCGCCTTGGCGACACGCTGATAGGTGTGGTCGATGCTCGCGTCGACCGGCTCGCCCTGCTTGCTCTTCAGGCGATACTTCTTGTCCCAGATGTCGTAAGAGGCGGGCTGCATGGGAATTTCGGCGGCGCCACGCTGGAGAGCTTCGATACGAACCGTGCTCATTCTTTTTATCCTCCCGGAATTTCCAAAATCCATTAAAACGCTTATTTTTTTGACCGCTTGAACCTTAATTCGTGCAGCTCGCATTCGTGCGGGGAAAAGTCGTCCGTCAGCGCCGAGCCGGATACCCGGACTTCAATGCGCTGAACGGAAACTTTTCTTCGTTATTTGCTCTCCGCACCCCGGCTGCTGCCGAAGCTTCTTCGCCCCTGGAACCCGA
The DNA here is from genome assembly GCA_036267795.1 of Rudaea sp. Taxonomy (GTDB): domain Bacteria; phylum Pseudomonadota; class Gammaproteobacteria; order Xanthomonadales; family Rhodanobacteraceae; genus Rudaea. Next base: position 42,122 of record DATAVJ010000018.1, on the reverse strand, counting down.
GCCGCTTCTTTTCGGTTTTCCGGTTCCGGCTGCCGTTTGATGGCAGCCGGATGACGGTTCCGAGTCGCGTCTGCAAACCCAAGTTCTAGTTTTCTACCCCGATCCAAACCACAAGATGTTGTGTGAATCGTGCCGGGAAGCGAAATTACGCCAGACGCAAGCGCTTGTCAAAAGATTTTTTTTCTCGATCAAATTCAACGGCCTGGAAAGGGCATTTTGCGAACAACTCGAACTTACTTTTTGCCTTGGATTTTCGTCGCTGTCGGCACCGGTGAGCAGCACATCGAACACTCGAAACCATCGTTAAAATATGGGGTCTCAACACGGAATTTCAGCCTAGTTCGAGGAACAGCATGTACGTATCGCCCTTCCGGTTTGCCTTGCGCCCAACCCTTATTTCCTTGTCGCTCGCAGCGGTCATCGCTGCCGGCGCAGGTCTCGTCGCCGGCCACGCCGGCACTATTCCATCGTCCATCGACGGGCAGGCGCTGCCTTCGTTGGCGCCGATGCTCGAACGCGTCACCCCGGCCGTGGTGAACATCAATTCCAAGACACGCGTGAAAGTGCGCAATCCCCTGATGGAGGATCCGTTCTTCCGCCAGTTCTTCGGCATGCAGAACGCGCCGCGTGAACGCATCGAGCAATCGCTCGGTTCCGGCGTGATCATCGATGCGGCGAAGGGTTATGTGCTCACGAACAATCATGTCGTCGAAGGTGCGGACGATATCCAGGTAACGCTGCACGATGGCCGTACGTTGAAGGCGAAACTCATCGGCACCGATCCCGACACCGATGTCGCAGTGATCCAGATTCCCGCCGAACATCTGTCGGCGATGCCGCTGGCGGATTCGAGTCAGTTGCATGTCGGCGATTTCGTGGTCGCCGTCGGCAATCCGTTCGGCGTGGGACAGTCGGCGAGTTCCGGCATCGTCTCCGGGCTCAACCGCACCGGCCTCGGCGGGCGCGGCTTTCAGAATTTCATCCAGACCGACGCGACCATCAATCCCGGCAACTCCGGCGGCGCGCTGGTGAATCTGCGCGGCGAACTGATCGGCATCAACTCGCAGATATTCTCGACATCGGGCGGCAGCATCGGCATCGGTTTTGCGATTCCGGTGAATCTCGCCAACGACGTGATGAAGCAACTCATCGCCACCGGCACCGTGAAACACGGAACGCTCGGCGTGCAGGCGCAAACGCTCACGCCGGACTTGGCGCGCATGCTCGACACGACGGCATCGCAAGGCGCGGTGGTGACCGATGTCGGCACCGATTCGCCGGCGGCAGCGGCGGGATTGAAAGCGGGCGATGTGGTCGTCGCCATCAATGATGGAGCCGTGAAGAGCGACAACGATCTGTACAACGCCGAAGGCATTGCGCCGATCGGTTCGACGCTGGAGCTGAAAATTCTGCGCGAAGGAAAACCGCTGACGCTCAGTGCGAGGCTCATCGCCGAATCGGTGGTGACCACGCAAGGCGCGAAGCTCGATCCGCGTTTGGCCGGCGCCGAGATTTCCGACGCTGGCGAGCGCGTGAAACGCACGATCGGCACCGGCGGCGTGGTCGTGAACAAAGTCGCCGCCGGCAGCCGCGCCGCGGAAAACGGTTTCAAGCCCGGCGACCTGATCATCGGCGTGAATCGTGTGGATCTGACGGGCATGACGGATTTCAAACGCCTGCTCGCGACGCAGCCGAAGCAGTTGTTGTTGTCCGTCGTGCGCGGGCGCGATGCATTTTTCCTGCCGCTGCGGTGACGGCTTGGCTGAACGTGTGACGCAGTCACGCGACGTATCGCGTAGACTGCGCAATAATGATGTCGGGTGTCTGTGTGAGATATTGCTCGTGAACGAATCTTCTCTTGCTCGGTTGTCGAGCGCGCTGTTGATGACGTGCCTGTCATTGGGCGCAATGTCCGCCGCGGCGGCAGAAAAGAAACCGGCCGCGCACAAGGCCGCGCCTGCGCCGCTCGACACGATCATTCTGCGCGGCGACCATTCCACCGCCCGTGCGCTGAAAGATCTCGTCAACCAGTACGAACTCGGCAAGCAGGGCAAAATCACGCTGCAACCGTTCAGCACGGTATCCGGGCTCGATGCGGTCAGCGTCGGAACGGCGGACGTCGCGGGATCGGCACGTCCGGCGATGCCGGACCGCATCGAAGAGAAGGGCATCAATTTCTACCCCGTGGCGTGGGATGCGGTCGTGCCGATCGTTTCGTCGGACAATCCGATTTCGAACGTCACCTTGAAGCAACTGCACGACATCTATCTCGGCCGCGTGAACAACTGGAAAGAGCTGGGCGGGCTGGATTCGCCGATCAACTTGTACGCGATCGCGCCGCCGCTGGACGGCGTGGAATACAGCGCGCGATTGCTGCTGTTCCACTTCGGCGATCAGGCGGTCTCCGCGCCGCGTCTTTACGTCAACACCGAAAAGCTCGAAGAAGGCATCGCGATCGATCCGCACGGAATGGGTCTGAGCACGTTTTCCGGCGTGATGACGAATGCAAAAGTGAAAATGCTCACCGTCGAAGGCGCGCGCGCGTCCGATACGACGATCGCCGACGGCACATATCCGATGTATTCCGCGCTGTACCTGGCGTCGCGCGACGACGGCAAGCAGCATGAAGCCGTCGAAAAATTCATCGCGTTCTCCGGCAGCGAGCGGGGCAAGGAAATATTGCGCAAAGACGGTTTGGTGCCGTATGGCGACGTGCCGGATTTGATTTCCAAGCAAGATGCGCGCATCGCATTCGTCGATTCGCGCGTACGCGGCACGACATTGCCGACCACCGCCATCGCCGCCGCCAACACGACGCCGGTTTCCGCGCCGAATGCGACGGCGCAGTCGCTGCAGCGCATCGCGCCGACGTCCGAACGTACTCTCGAAGCCAAAGATCGTGCGGCACGCGCCAATGCGGAAAAGGCCGACGGCACCGGCAACTGAGATGCGCATTCGCGCACTCACGCTCGATCTCGACGATACGCTGTGGCCGATCGAGCCGGTGATGCTGCGCGCCGAAGAACGCCTCGACGCGTGGCTGAAAGCGAATTGTCCCCGCACCGCCGAAAAATATTCCATCGCTGCGATGCGCGAATTGCGCGATCGCATCGCGAACGAGAATCCGCACCTGTCGCACGATTTCACCGAACAGCGAAAACTCTCGCTGCAGGCGGCATTGCTGCCGCACGGCTACGAAGACAGCCACGTGCATGACGCCTTCACCGAATTTTATGCGGCGCGCAACGAAATCGAGTGCTATCCGGATTCGCTCGTGGCGCTGCAACGTCTGGCCGCGAAATTTCCACTCGTGAGCATCACGAACGGCAACGCCGATCTCGACCGCATCGGCATGGCGCATTTTTTCAAATTCGCCATCACCGCGCGCGGATGCGGCGTCGCCAAACCCGACAAACGGATATTCGATCTGGCCTGCGCAAAACTCGATCTTCCGCCGCGGGAAATCCTTCACGTAGGCGACGATCCGCAGCTTGATGTCGTGGGCGCACGCGAGGCGGGCTTGCGCACAGCGTGGATAAACCGCACCGGTGCCACATGGGTCCACGGCGCGAAGCCCGATGTCGTCGTTCACGACCTCGGGGAGCTGGCCGATCTACTCGATTCGCCGCGCCGCCACCAAGATCGACGATCGGCGTAGGTGACGTCCTGGTTCTGTTGGCATAGTCTCTGCTGAACCTAAGTTTCAGATCGAGCGATCGATGCGCTCGTGAGCAGAGGATTGTCAATGTACGGGTTGAAAGAAGCGTCGCGCCGGAGCCAATCGGCCATTCCGGTGATTGCGGTCGACGGCGGCAATCTTGGTGTCGTATCCCGCAAACTCGGTGGTCACGTCGCGCGCTGGATGGAAACGACGGCGTTTCGGGCGGCGCCGGGAAAATTCGCACTCGTGCCGGATGCAAAAGGCCGTTTGCTTGCCGTCCTCCTGGGCGCGGCGCGCGACGACCTCTACGCAGTGTCGGCATTGCCGCACAATTTGCCGCCCGGCGACTATCGTTTCGACAATTCCGGAATCGATATCGACGCGCGGCGCGTTGCGTTCGGGTGGGGCGTCGGCGCGTATCGCTTTTCGCGCTATAAAAAGAGAACGCACGAGCCGGCTTCGCTGTTCGTCGACAAAGCGACGCTCCGCGATGTCACTCCCTTGATCGAAGCCGTTACGCGTGTGCGCGATCTCGTGAACACGCCGACCGAGGATATGGGACCGGCCCACCTCGCCGCGGAAATGAAGTCGCTGGCGAAATCGCATGGCGCGACATTCCGCGAATTCGTCGGCGATCAACTGCTGAAATCGAATTTCCCGACCATTCACGCCGTCGGACGCGCCAGTCATCTGGCGCCGCGGATGATCGAGCTGAATTGGGGCAAGGAAAAACATCCGCACGTCGTCATCATCGGCAAAGGCGTCTGTTTCGACACCGGCGGGCTCGACTTGAAAACCAGCGACGGCATGCGCTGGATGAAGAAGGATATGGGCGGTGCCGCGCATGCGATCGCGCTGGCCGGTTTGATCATGCAGGCCAAATTGCCGGTGCGCCTCACCACGTTGGTACCGGCCGTGGAGAATGCGATCGGCGGCAACGCGTATCGTCCTGGCGAAGTCATTCGCACGCGTGCCGGCATCACCGTCGAAGTGGACAACACCGACGCCGAAGGGCGTCTGGTACTGTGTGACGCGTTGGCGTATGCGGTGGAAAGCATACCCGCGCTGATCGTGGATTTCGCCACACTCACCGGTGCGGCGCGCGTTGGCTTGGGTCCCGACTTGCCGGCGCTGTTCACGAATCGCGACGAGCTGGCGACGCAGGCATCCGCCGCGGCACTTCGCGAGCAGGATCCCATCTGGCGCATGCCGTTGTGGCAGCCGTACCTCAGCATGCTCGATTCGCGCATCGCCGATACGGTGAATGCCGGCGCATCGCGTCTGGCCGGGGCGATTACGGCCGCTTTGTTCCTGCAGCGCTTCGTGCCTGAAAATGTGCCCTGGATGCACATCGACACCTACGCCTGGAACGATTCGGATCGAAATGGCCGACCAGCGGGCGGCGAAGCACAAAGTTTGCGCACGGTGTTTGCATTACTCAAGGAGCGTTACGCGCCGTAAACGGATGCTTCGGCGCGCTACGCATCGTCGCTAGCCGCCGCGATGAGCCCCATCGCGGCGGCGAGTTGTCGCAGGTCAGTCGACCACGGGCAATGCCTGGTGCGGCAACACGCGCGCGGCGATTTTCGTGTCGTTGCGAATCAGGCCGACTTCGTCGGAGAGGATGTGCGCCGCTTCGTTCAGCACGACATCTTTTTCGGCCTTGCGCTTTTTCTCGTCCGCCAGTTCCGTTTGCAGGCTGCGTTCGTCGGCTTGCAGGCCGTCGTCCTGATGCGCATCGTCGGCCGCGGCTTTCTGATCCTTGTCGGGAGATTTTGCAGCCGCGACATTGGTTTTGATCTGGCTGTCGTTGTCCGGGCCGGGCGCCTCTTTCTTGTTCGCTTTCGAATCGACGACCGGATTGGCGGATTCGATGTCCACGCGTCTGGTTTGATCCGGCGCGCCCGTCTTCATAGTCGGTGTGGCCGCCGATGTCTGCTCTTTTGTCGTCCCCGTCGCCATTGCGACCGGCGAATCCGGATGCCGCTCGTTGTGCGTGCGGTTCTGCTCGTCGCGTTCCTCGCGGCGCGTCTGCTCGTTGAGCGAGATGGACGTATCCTTGCGCAACTTGCGGAAATCGGCGACGTCGGCTTCATATGCCTGCCACGCGTTGTCTGTTGCCGTACGAGCGGCGTGCAGCGTCTCGAGCGTCGGTACGATCGATTTCAAGTCGGAGGTCGGTGCATACGTCGCCGCCGAAATCGACGACCACGGCAGCGCGTTGTCGTTGATTTGCTCGCCGTTCTGGTCGAAGTCGGCCGTGACGGGGAACGCGATGTCGGGCGACACGCCGCGCAATTGCGTAGAGCCGCCGTCGACGCGGAAGAACTGCTGGATCGTCATCTTCAATTCGCCCAGCTCAGGTTTTTCGTTTTGCTTGATCTGGTCGAGATCGACCAGGTTCTGCACCGTGCCTTTGCCATACGTCGGTTCGCCGACGATGAGGCCGCGGCCGTAATCCTGGATTGCCGCCGCGAAAATTTCCGACGCAGACGCCGAATTGCGATTCACCAACACGGCCAGCGGGCCGTCCCACACCATGTCGGTGCGCACGTTGCGGCCTTGTTCGATGCGGCCGGTGGCGTTGCGTACCTGCACGACAGGACCCTTGCCCGTGAACAAACCGGTGAGATCGATCGCTTCCGACAGCGAACCGCCTCCGTTGTTGCGCAGATCGACGAGCACGCCGTCGACGTTCTGTTTCTTCAAATCGGTGAGAAGTTTCGACACGTCGCGCGTGGCGCTCTTGTAATCTTTGTCGCCGCGCCGGCGTGCGTCGAAATCTTCGTAGAACGTCGGCAACGTGATGACACCGATGCGGCGATCCGCCGCGCCGTCTTTCACGTCGATCACCGAACTTTTTGCCGCCTGTTCTTCGATGCTCACTTTCTTGCGCACCAGCGCGATCATTTCGTGCTTGCCGTCAGGCCCCGCGTTGGCGGGCAACACTTCCAGACGCACCGTTGTGTCCTTCTGGCCGCGAATCAGATCGACGACATCGTCCAGTCGCCAACCGACCACATCCGTGACCTGTCCGCCGTCGCCTTGGCCCACGCCGACAATGCGATCGCCCACTTTGAACTTGCCCGACAAAAATGCCGGTCCGCCGGGAACGATCTCCCGAATTGCGGTGTAATCGTCGTCGCGCTGCAGGACCGCGCCGATGCCTTCCAGCGACAGCCGCATCGAGATATCGAAATTCTCGCTCGCGCGCGGGCCGAGATAGTTGGTATGCGGATCGATCGACAGCGCATACGCGTTCATGAATGTCTGGAACACGTCTTCGCTGTTCAACTGATGGATGCGGTCGAGATAATTCGCGTAGCGCTTGTCGAGCACATTGCGGATGTCGGCGTCTTTCTTGCCGGCCAGCTTGAGGCGCAGCCAGTCGTTTTTCGTGCGCTGCCGCCACAAGTCGTTGACCTCGGCTTCCGTCTTCGGCCACGGCGCCTTTTCACGCTGATACATGTAGCTTTCGTCTTTGCCGAAATCGAACCCTTTCTTCAGCAGATCGCGCGCATAGGCCGTGCGCTCGGCCACGCGTTGTTCGTATAGATTGAACACCGCGAATGGCAGCGCCAGGTTTTCGCCCATGATGTCGTCGCCGAGCTTGTCGCGGTCCGGCTTGAACTTGTCGATATCCGATTGCAGGAAGAACAGGCGATCCGCATCGAGGGAGTCGAAATAGCGGTCGAAGATCATCGCCGACATTTTTGCGTCGAGCGGTTCGGCTTTGTAGTGGAAATGGGTGAGGATGTTCGTCGCGTCGATCGCCGCCTGCGCTTGCGCCGGCGTCGGTTTGAGCAATACGTTGTCCTGCTTGGCAGGCGCGGCGAATCCCGTCGCTGCGAGCGCCAGCAGGATCGCAACCGACACCGCTCTGATGCGGCGCAAATGTGTCTTCGAAACAAATGTCTTTTTCATAATCACCTTATGCCACGTCCACGTAACCGGCTTCGTGCGCCATCTGATCCGCGTGATACGACGAACGTACCAACGGTCCCGACGCGACATGCTCGAAGCCCAGCGCGTGGCCGTAGTCTGCCAATGCGTTGAATTCTTCCGGGGTCCAGTAACGCAACACCGGATGGTGATGCGCCGTGGGTTGCAAATACTGGCCGATCGTTACCATATCGACCGCGTGCGCGCGTAAATCGTTCAATGCGCCGTGCACCTGTTCGAGCGTTTCGCCCAATCCCAGCATGATGCCGGACTTGGTCGGCACGGACGGATGCTGCGCCTTGAATTTTTCCAACAGATCGAGCGACCAGTCGTAGTCCGCGCCGGGCCGCACATTCGGATACAACTCGCGCACCGTTTCCAGATTGTGGTTGAACACATCCGGCGCGTTCGCCGCGAGCGCTTCGAGCGCGCGCTCCATGCGGCCTTTGCCGCGGAAATCCGGCGTGAGGATTTCGATCTTGATCGTGGGATTCGCTGCGCGCACTTCGCGGATGCACTCGGCGAAATGGCTGGCGCCGCCGTCGCGCAAATCGTCACGGTCCACCGAAGTGATCACGACGTAACGCAATCCCATGTCGCGAATCGTTTCGGCCAGGTGACGCGGTTCTTCGGCATCCGGCGGTTTTGGACGGCCATGCGCGACATCGCAGAACGAACAGCGCCGCGTGCATACCTCGCCGAGAATCATGAACGTGGCCGTGCCTTTGCCGAAACATTCGTGGATGTTCGGACACGACGCTTCTTCGCACACCGTCACCAACCGGTTCGCGCGCAATTTGGATTTGAGCTTCGCCACCGCGTTGCCCGGCGGGATGCGGACACGGATCCAGTTCGGTTTGCGCAGGATCGGCACGGCGCCATCGAAACCGGCGCGATTGCGCGCGATTTTGTCTTCGCCGAGCTGCTTCACGCCGGCCAGCGGCGGCTCGGCGATCACGGAAATGGGGATGACTCGGTCGGGCGTCGCACTCATGTGATCAGGCTATCGCAGCGGCCGCATTCTGACCAGCGTCGGAAGTCACTTTCGGCGCCGCGAATTCAGGCGCCATTCCGAGCTGTTTCGCCAGATTTTCGACCAAAACGGCCTCGACGTCGCGTAGGCTCGACGGGCCGCCCAAGTCCATCATTTGCGTGACTTGCAGACCTTGGAACCCGCACGGGTTGATGCGGTGAAACGGTTCCAGGTCCATATTCACGTTGAACGCCAGTCCATGAAACGTGCAGCCGCGCCGCACGCGCAGGCCCAGCGCCGCGACCTTCGCGCCCGCCACATAGACGCCCGGCGCGCCGGATTTGCGGACCGCGACGATATTCCAGTGCTCCAGCGTATCGATGATCGACTGCTCGATCTTGCAGACGAAATCGCGCACGCCGATTTTGGCGCGGCGAATGTCGATCAGCGGGTACGCCACGATTTGTCCGGGGCCGTGATAGGTCACTTGTCCACCGCGATCGACGGGCACCACGGGAATATCGCCCGGCATCAGCACGTGTTCCCATTTTCCGGCCTGGCCGAGCGTGAACACCGGTTCGTGTTCGACGATCCACAATTCGTCCGGCGTTTTGGTGTCGCGCGTGTCGGTGACCGCCTGCATCGCACGCCATATTGGTTCGTAGGGCTGCAGGCTGGGGAAGCGGCGGACGAGCAACGGTGGGCAGTCTAGAGACGACACGGCTTGAAATGCAGAATGATTACGGATCGATGTTGTAACACGAAAAGGCGTTATCAAGCGGTGCGGCCGAAACTCGTTCAAACATGCTTTCTCAACGCAGCTTCGGAAGTATCGGCACGTAAAATTTTCGCCAGCAAGCCGCGCCCGATATCTTCGCCGGAGTGCACCGGAATCACGGTGGCACGGCCATCGCCATGCTGAAGATAGTGATGACTGCCCTTGACGCGAATCACTTTGAAACCGAGGCGTTTTTCAGCGCCGCAATGAGTTTGCGGCCGGTGAGGCTGGGAAGCCGAGTCACAACGCGACGCTGACGCGCTGCACACCGACGAATTTGTTGGGTTTAGCCGGCAAGCCTTCAACGTCGAGACATAGACCGATGGCTTCCTGAGTCCGCACCATCAGCTTGTCGAGAGAACGCGCTTGAGTGTGGCAACCCTGCAGCTCCGGAACTGACGCCACATAGTAGCCATCCGCGTCCAACTCTACGACAACATCGAATTCTCTCTTCATGAACTCATTTTATACCGAGCGGCCATTCTCATGTGATTAGCGGGATAGATGGCGCTAGATGGTCCACTTGATATCCGGATCCGCCCTCAGCGCCGCGTGGGCAGCCTGATATTTTTCGCGCGAGGGGCACGTGAAGGTCACGCTTACCGAAACATAGTGCCCTTCGCTCGAAGGCCGCAGGCGCTCGCTGCCGTTCATCACGGCCAATCCCAATCCGACGATGATCTCCGGTACGCGTTCTTCCAGTCCTGCATTCGCCTTGCCGATCGCCGTGATTTCGAATGCGCCGGGAAACTGGAACCCTTTCTCGGGATTTTCGGGTTGTATTTCGTCTAACGATTTCATTTCGTGTTAGGTAAGGCCGACACGTCGCTCTTGGCGTCTCCCTTGAACCATAACATGATGCCGTCGGAAAGGCGTCCCCAGAATCCGGCTTCGGGTGCGTCGTCCAGCGCCACCAGCGGCCGTTCGACGAGCGTCTTGCCGTCGAGCGCCACTTTTACCGTGCCGATTTTCTGACCCTTGTCGAACGGCGCGATGAGCCGACCCGGCATTTCCATCGTCGCCTTCAGATCGTTGTAGCGCCCGCGCGGCATGGTCACGAGTACGTCGTCGGCCAAGCCTATCGGCAGCGTGTTCTGAACGCCTTTCCACAAGGCTGGCGTGGCGAGCGCTTTGTTCGCATCGTAAAGTTTGTGCGTTTCGAAGAAACGGAAGCCGTAATTCAGCAACGATTGATTGTCGTCGGCGCGCTGTTTTTCGCTGTTCACGCCCATGACCACGGCGACGAGGCGCTGATCGCCGCGTTTCGCCGACGTCGTCAGGCAATAACCGGCTTCCTTGGTATGTCCGGTCTTGATGCCGTCGACGGACGGATCGCGCCACAACAGCGAATTGCGATTGTGCTGCGTGATGCCGTTCCATTCGAATTCCTTGATCGCGTAGATTTTGTAGTCGTCGGGAAAATCATGGATCGTCGCGCGCGCGAGCAAGGCGATGTCGTGCGCCGTGGAATAGTGCTCGGGATCCGGTAAACCCGACGCATTCATGTAGTGCGTGCCCGTCATGCCGAGTTTCTTCGCGTATTGATTCATCAGTTCCGCAAACGTCTGCTCGGAACCCGCGACATGTTCGGCCAGCGCGATCGCTGCATCGTTGCCGGACTGGATGATCATTCCGTACAGCAAATCCTTGAGCTGCACTTTCGAATTTACGGCAAGAAAACTCGTCGAGCCATCCGTGCCCGCGCCGCCGCCGCGCCAGGCGTTTTCGCTGATGAACACCTGATCGTCCATCTTGATTTTGCCGGCGGCGAGTTCGGCGGAGACGACATAGGCCGTCATCACTTTCGTGATCGACGCCGGTTCGACACGCTCGTCCGCGTTCGAATCGGCGAGGATTTGTCCGGTCGCGTAATCCGTCAGCACCCAGCTTTTCGCGCTCAGCGACGGCGGCGGCGGAACCGGCATGTTGAGTGCGCCCGGCCCCGGATGCGGCAGCGCGTTGGGTGTGGGCAGACCAGGCTGCGCTGCGTTGTTGGTATCGGACGCGCGTGCAGTCGACGGTGCGGCCGTGGCATCTGCCGGCGTGGCCTGTGCTGCCGGCGTCGTCGATTTATGCGAACGGGATTTTGCGGAGAACGCCGGCGCGGCGACAATGAAGGACAACGTCAAAGCAACGATAACGTGAGACAGAAATTTCATCAGGCATCCAGTTCTTGAAAACATGAGTCGATCGAAAGCGAGCGCTAATTATCCACGGCGACGCGCGGCTCGCCTAATCCCAAACCCTTCAACTTCGGCACGAGGCGATCGGCTTCATCGGCATCGCGCAGCGGACCGAGCCGAACGCGCCGCAGCGTTTTTCCGTCAACCTTCGCTTCCACGACCTGCACATCGCCGATGTTCGCCGCACGCACGCGGCTCGCTGCGCGCTCGGCATTCGACGCGTCGGAAAACGCGCCGACTTGCAGATATAGCGCCGGTTTGAGTGTTTTTTGTGGCGCTGCTGAGACCGCTGCCTCGCGTGAGGGTTCCGCGCGGCGATCCTGATCGGGATGACGATCCGGATCGACGGCGCGCACCTCGACCATTGCCGTGCCCTTCGGCCACACGCCCAGTTTCACCGCGGCGACATACGACAAATCGACAATGCGATTCGCCGCGAACGGCCCGCGATCGTTCACGCGCACGATCGCACTCTTGCCGTTCTCGAGATTCGTCACGCGCACATAGCACGGCAGCGGCAACGTCTTGCTCGCGGCGGTGTAGGCGTACATGTCGTACTTCTCGAAATTCGATGTCATGTAGCCGTGGAATTTATTGCCGTACCACGATGCAATGCCGCGTTCCACATAGCCCGCGCACGTCGGCAGCACGCGGTAGGTTTCGCCCAGAACGTTGTAGGGCGACTTGTTGCCGTATTGCGATTTCGGTTCGGATTTCGGAACGGGTTCCGGAATCTTGCTCACGTCCGGCGGCGGACCTTTCGGACCGGAATCATCGTCGTCCGCGTAACGGCCGGGTTGCGGCTGCGCTTTCTTCTGCGCGTTTGGCGACGCGCTTTGCGCGGTCGACGAACGCGTCGTCGGCGCATGATGAAAACATCCGGTCAACGATAAAGCAGCCAGCGCGAGACATAGTCGCGCGCAGCGCCGCATCATGGACTCGGCACCGCTTCCGCCGCGATGGCCTGGCTCAGCTGAAAGGTAGCCAGCGTGTACAGCGGACTTTTGTTGTAGCGCGAAATCACGTAGAAATTCTCGAACACGATCCAGACTTCCGGCCCGTTTGCGCTATCCAGTTCGAGCAGCGTCGCCGGACGCATCGGATCGAGTTTTTCCGTCGTCGTGTAACCCCATTCGTTCAATTGCTGCAGCGGATACACCGGCGTCAGTCCGGCGGGTTCGATCTTGCGCGCGTTCGGCGCCACCGTTGCAAGCAATGCAACGGGTCCGTCTTTTTCCCAGCCGTGCGCGACGAAATAATTCGCCACGCTCTGGCAGATATCCGGCAGAGAATTCCACAAGTCGATTTTGCCGTCGCCGTCGCCGTCGCGCGCGAACTGCGCGATGCTCGACGGCATGAATTGTCCCCAGCCCATCGCGCCGGCATACGAGCCCATCAGTTCGTCGATCGCATAGGGAAAAATCGGACTCTTCAGCAAAAACAGTTGCGCCAGTTCGCCACGAAAAAAATCCGCGCGCGGCGGATAATAGAAGGCGAGCGTGGTGAGCGCGTCGAGCACGCGATAGCGGGTCGGGGTGTGTCCGTAGTTCGTTTCCACGCCGAGAATGGCGACAATGACCGGTGCCGGCACGCCGAACCTGCCTTCGACGCGCTGCAGAAGTTCGCGGTTTTCGCGGTAGAACGAAACACCGTCGTCGATGCGGCGTTCGTTGACGAATATCTTCCGGTAATCCTTCCACGGTTTCGATTCCGCGGGCCGCGTCATCGTGTCGATCACGCTTTGCTGGAAATGCGCTTTCGCGAGCGTCGCCATCACATCGGCGGCATTCAAGCCGTTTTTCGCCGCCAGTTCGTCGGCGAATTTCTGTTCCGCCGCCGTCACGTCGTCGTTGCCGGGGAGAGCAGGTTTGCTCGCAGTCTGCGCCGCGACGTTTACAAAACCTAAAACGCTGACAAATGCACAAATGCCAAAAGTAAAAAATGCAGATTTATGCATCGAATGCGCTGGCGAGCGGACAGGATGGCGCAAGATTAGCATGTTCTATCGGGGCAAAAGTTTGCGGTGCGCGTGAATGGACATGAGCATGCCGAATCCCGCCAGCAGCGACACCGCAGACGTTCCGCCGTAGCTCACCAGCGGCAACGGCACGCCGACGACGGGCAACAAACCCGTGATCATGCCGCCGTTTACCATCACGTACACGAAGAACGCCATGCTGATCGATCCGGCGAGCAGCCGCGAATACACGTCGCGCGCGTTGGCGGCAATCATCAGGCCGCGTCCGACGATGAACAGATACAGCGCGAGCAGCGCGATGATGCCGATGAGTCCCCATTCTTCCGAGAACACGGCGAACACGAAATCGGTGTTGTGTTCCGGCAGGAATTCCAGCCGCGACTGCGTACCGTGATGCCAGCCCTTGCCGAACCATCCGCCGGAACCGACCGCGATCTCCGACTGGATGATGTGCCATCCGTTGCCGAGCGGATCGGATTCCGGATCGAGGAACATGCGCAGTCGGTTGCGCTGATATTCGTGCATGAAATGCCACGCCAGCGGTGCGATCGCCGCACCGGCGCCGAAAATCAGAACGATGCGCCACCACGCCAGCCCGGCGAGAAAGATCGCGAACACGCCGCTGGCCGCAACGAGCAAGGCGGTGCCGAGATCGGGCTGTTTCGCGATCAGTGTGGCGGGCACCGCGATGAGCACCGCGACGATGATCAACGTGATCCAGCGCGGCGGCAATTCGCGCGAATGCAGATACCACGCAACCATCATCGGCAATGTCAGCTTCACCAATTCCGACGGTTGAAACCGCATGACGCCGAGATTGAGCCATCGATTTGCGCCGCGGCCCTGGCCGAGTACCGCCACGGCTATCAGCAAAATCAGACTCGCAACATACAGCCACGGCGTCCAGTTGCGCCACGTCGACGGCGGCACGCGCGCGATGAGAAACATCAACAAACCGCCGAGTATGAAACGCGCCGCTTGTCCGGCGACCAGATGCCGATCCAGATCGCTCGCGCTGTACAACGTAGCGAGTCCGCACACGGCGAGCAGCGCGAGCGCGCCGAGCAGATAAGGATCGAGAAGCGGCTCGCGCACGCTGCGCACGATCCACGATCGAATGCGATAGGCGATTTCCGAGTTCATTCCTGCGCAGCGCCTTTGTCGTCGTCGTCCTTCAACCATTCGTCGAGGATCTTGCGCGCGATCGGCGCCGCGTCGTGCGCGCCGCTGTGGCCGGCCTCGAGTGCGACGACCACCGCGATTCGCGCATCGTCCGCCGGCGCGAACGCTTCGAACAATACCTGGTGCCGTTCTATCGACGAGGTCAGGATATCCGTCCAGGTTTCATCCGTGCGCGAAAAGCGTTCCGCCGTGCCGGTCTTGCCGGCGATGACGTACGGAAATTTGTCACCCAATCCTTTTGCGGTGCCGCCGCCGTTGACCACGGCAACCATTCCCTGCTGCACCGGAAACCAATGCTCGGGATCGCGGATGATGCTTGGATCGGGCGGCTCGAGCGCGGCGATTTCGGGCTCGGCGTTCATGCCGTCCTGAATCGCGCGCAGCAGATGCGGCGCGTGCCGCACGCCGCGCGCGGCCATCATCGCGTCGGCCACGGCGAGTTGTATCGGCGTGATCACCCAATATCCCTGGCCGATACCCGCGATCACCGTCTCGCCCGGATACCACGGCTGGTTCATGCGCCCGCGTTTCCATTCCTGCGACGGCAGAACACCCGCGCTTTCGCCGTTCAGATCGAGGCCCGTAGGTTTGCCGAAACCGAACTTGCCCATCCAGCCGGAGAAACGTTCGATGCGCATGTCGTACGCGAGTGAATAAAAATACGTGTTCACCGATTGCGAAATCGCCTGCACGAGATCGACGCGGCCGTGTCCGCCGCGTTTGTCGTCGCGGTATGCGCGCGATTGTCCGGGAATGTGGAACTCGCCCGTGGACAGCACCGTGTCCTCCGGCCGGCGCAACCCCAGTTCCAGACCGCCCAGCCCGAGATATGGTTTGATCGTCGATCCCGGCGTATAGCCCGCGGCGATCGCGCGGTTGAGCAACGGTTTGTCCGGCGCATTCAACAAAGTGGAATAATCCACTTTTCCAATTCCGTTCACAAACAGGTTCGGATCGAAGCTCGGCACGCTCACCATCGCCAGCACTTCACCGTTGCGCGGATCGATGGCGACCGCCGCGCCGGCGCGGCCTTCGAATGCATCCTCGGCGACTTTCTGCAAGCGCGCGTCGATCGAGAGGTAAATGTTTTTTCCCGCCGTCGGCGCCACTTTGCGAAGAGTGCCCAGCACGCGTTTGTTGACGTTGACCTCGACTTGCTCGTAACCCGGCTCTCCGTGCAGTTCGTCCTCGTAGCGGCGCTCGATACCGGTCTTGCCGATGTGAGAGGTGCCGGCATAGCGGCGTTCGTCGAGTTTTTCCATGTCCGCCACGTCGATGCGTCCGACGTAACCGACGATATGCGCGAATTCGTCACCGAGCGGATAAGCGCGCGTGAGATACGGGACGATCTCCACGCCCTCGAACTGCCAGCGCTGCGTCGAGAATCGCGCGATTTCGTCTTCGGACAATTTGAAGCGCAGCGGGATGCTTTCGAATGCGTGCTTGCTTTTGCGCAGCGCATCGAAGCGTTCGAGATCGTCGTCGGACAACGCGACGACGTCGCCGAGATCGGCCAGCATCTTGCGCATGTCCTTGACGTGCTCGGGCGTCACTTCCAGGCTGAAGGCCGCCGTGTTCTCGGCGAGCAGCACGCCGTTGCGATCGTAGATCAATCCGCGCGTCGGTGGAATGCTGCGCACGGAAATGCGGTTCTGGTCGGAGCGCGAACTGAATTCGTCGTGGCGGACGACCTGCAGAAACGCAAAACGAGCCGCAAGCAGCGCCAAACACGCGGCGATCAGCAGAAATCCGACGATCGCGCGCGCGCGAAAGCGTGTCGTTTCGCGCTGCACGTCCCGGATGCGGTTGCGCGGATTGCTGTCGAATTGCCTGTTCAAGACGGCACGCTACGATTCCGTGGTGCGCACGCGCGCGCGCAGATCGTCCAGCAGCAGGAATACCCAGGGCCATGCCAGCGCGCCGGTAACCGGTTCGAACCAGAACTCGGCGGGCGGCGGCGGTTCGCCCGCGCACGCGCGAACCATCACCAGCACGATGCGGTCGTTGAGCAGCAGCGCGAAGACGGCCAGCGCCTGCTGCCACATCGGGAAAAACCGCAGCCGTGAGCGGAAGCGCAGCAGGATGAAACAAAGTATACAAAGCCGCATCGCGTGTTCGCCGAGCAAGTCGCCCATGAGCGCATCGCCGAACAGGCCGAGCAGGAATGCGAGCCCCAAGCTCACACGCTCCGGCATTTCCAGCGCCCAATACGCGAGAACCAGCGCCAGCCAATACGGTTTGAGCGGCAGCAGCGCCTGCGGCAGCGGCATCAGTTGCAGCATGAAGCAAAGAAGAATGCTGCCCCAGAACAGCCATGTATTGGCGCGGGCGCGATTCACGGCTTGGTCTCGTTGCGCAGCGATGCGGGCGGACCTTCCGCCGGGGCCGGCGCGGGCGGGCCGACCTGATCGGTCAGCTGATGCAGGATCAGCACGTCGCCGCTGCGGTCCAGCGCTGCCGACGGCCGCGCATCGGCCACCGCGAACATGCCGCTGGCGTCGTTGCTGATCGACCTGATTTCACCGACGGGAAATCCTTCGGGAAAATGTCCGCCGAGACCCGACGTGATCAGCTTGTCGCCGACTTTGATATCCGCACTGATCGGCACGTTCGGCAATTCCAGCCGATCCAGCGCCACGCTGCCGTGCGCGATCACGCGCATGCCCGTACGCTCCACCGTTACCGGCAATGCGTGCGCCGGATCGGTGATCAGAAGCACCGTCGACGTATTCGGCAGCACTTCAACGACTTGACCCATGACGCCGCGCGCGTCGAGCACGGCCTGGCCGATCTCCACACGTTGCCGCGCGCCCGCGTTGATGACGATGCGGTGACGCGCGGGATCGGTATCCACATCGATGATCTTCGCAAGCTGCACGCCGAGGCCGAGGCTGCGCTGCACGTCGAGCAATTCCTGCAGCCGCTGGTTTTCGTCGCGCAGCACGCTCAGGCGATTCAACCGCGCCTGCGCCAGCAGCAGTTGCTCGCTCAATTGCGAATTGCGTTCGGTGAGTTCTTCGCGGTCGGTGATTGCGAGACTCACCTGGCGCGCGATCTGCGACGGCCACGCGGCAATGCGGTACATCGGCTCGATCGCCGTGCTCAATCCCCAGCGCACGCGCGCGAGGTAATCGTTGCGATGATCCGCCACCATCAGCACGATGGCGATGGCGAGGTACGCGATCAGGCGCAACGTGCTCGATGCGCCGGGCGCAAAAAGGGGTGCGGTTTCGTTATTGGCTAAAGCCATGGCGACTCAGCGTATCGCACGTGACTTGTTGCGTGCTGGTGTTATTCTGGGGCGAAGAAATCGCTTCCGTGCTGATCGATCAGTTCCAGCGCCCGGCCGCCGCCGCGCGCCACGCAGGTGAGCGGATCGTCCGCCACATGCACGTGCAGCCCGGTTTCTTCGGAAATCAACCGATCCACGTCGCGCAGCAACGCGCCGCCGCCGGTGAGCACGATGCCGCGTTCGGCGACGTCGGAGCACAGCTCCGGCGGCGTCTGTTCCAACGCGGATTTCACCGCACTGACGATGCCGGCCAGCGGTTCGTGCAAGGCTTCGAGGATTTCGTTCGAATTGATGGTGACATTGCGCGGCACGCCCTCGGCGAGGTTGCGGCCCGAGATGACGATTTCCTTGACCTCCGACTGCGGAAACGCGCAGCCGATTTCCATCTTGATGCGCTCGGCCGTCGATTCGCCGATCAGCGTGCCGTGATTGCGGCGCACGTAGTTGATGATGGATTCATCGAAGCGGTCGCCGCCGATGCGCACCGATGCGGAGTAGACGATGCCGTTCAACGAAATCACCGCCACTTCCGACGTGCCGCCGCCGATGTCGAGCACCATCGAACCGCGCGCTTCGTGCACCGGAATGCCGGCGCCGATCGCGGCGGCCATCGGTTCCTCGATGAGGAACACGTCGCGCGCGCCGGCCGACTCGGCCGATTCCTTGATCGCGCGGCGTTCGACTTGCGTCGATCCGCACGGCACGCAAACCAGCACGCGCGGGCTTGGGCGGAACAGGCGCGAGCGGTGCACTTTCTTGATGAACTGCTTGAGCATTTCTTCCGTCATCGAAAAATCGGCGATGACGCCGTCCTTCAACGGACGCACCGTGACGATGTTCCCCGGCGTACGGCCCAACATGCGTTTGGCGTCGCTGCCGACCGCAGCGATCGAGCGCGGTCCGCCGGGGCCGCGGTCCTGCCGAATCGAGACAACGGACGGCTCATTGAGCACGATGCCTTGTCCGCGCACATAAATGAGCGTGTTTGCGGTACCCAGATCGATCGAAAGATCGTTGGAAAAGAATCTACCTAAGCCGAACATGAAGCGATTGATCCCGTGCGAGGAGGATAGGCCGAACGACGACAAGACAACGACACGAAAAGCGCGACAGTGTAGTAACCGGCATGGCGCGAAGCAAGGAAAAATGCCGTTAAGCGGCCTATCGCTCACTCGCAGAATGAGCCCGAAAAATGGCGCGGATGAGGCAGTCGGACGTTTTCGTTGTGATATGGTCGCTTCTCCATTTTCCGCTGCCGTTCGCTCATGTCCATCGACCACGCCACGGTGCGCCGCATCGCCCGCCTCGCGCGGCTTTCCGTCGACGACGCGCACCTCGAAAAACTGGCGGGCGAACTCGACGGCGTGCTGCAATTGGCCGGCGAGCTGGCGAGTGCCGATGTCGAAGGCGTCGAACCGCTCGCGCATCCGCACGAACAGGCGCTGGCGATGCGCGACGATGCCGTCACCGAATCCAATCGCGCCGACGCGTTTCTGGCCCTCGCGCCCGAGTCGCGCGGTGGTTTGTATCTCGTCCCCAAGGTCATCGAGTAGGCGATGGCACCGCGCAGCATCGCGCAACTCGCGCAGGATTTGCGTGCGCGCCGCGTGTCCGCACGCGAACTCGCCGAGCAGTCGCTTGCGGCGGCGCGTGCGTGGTCGGGATTGAACGCCTTCATCACGCTCGACGAATCCGCCGCCGAACGCGCGATGATGAATATCGAACACGACGCATCCGTTCTCACCGGAATCCCGTTCGCCCACAAAGATATTTTTTGCACCCACGGCATTCGCACGACGTGCGCGTCGCGCATGCTCGAACATTTCGTTCCACCGTACGACGCCACCGTCGTAAGAAAACTCGCAGCAGCCGGTGCCGTGTCCATCGGCAAAACGAACATGGACGAATTCGCGATGGGTTCGTCGAACGAAAACAGTTTTTTCGGGCCGGTGAAAAATCCGTGGGATTCCACGCGCGTTCCCGGCGGATCGTCCGGCGGTTCGGCAGCCGCGGTCGCAGCAGGCATCGTTCCCTTCGCGACGGGCACCGACACCGGCGGTTCGATTCGTCAACCCGCGGCGTTTTGCGGGGTGACGGGTTTGAAGCCGACTTACGGACGCGTGTCGCGCTGGGGCATGATCGCGTTCGCGTCGAGCCTGGATTGCGGCGGCGTCATCGCGCGCAGTGCCGAGGATTGCGCGCACGTGTTCGCGGCGATGGCCGGACACGATCCGCGCGATGCGACGAGCGCCGATCGTGACATCGAAGACTACATTGGCGCATTGTCCACAACGCTGAAAGGTATACGGATCGGTATCGCCAGGAATTATTTCGGCGCCGGTGTCGAAAACGGCGTGGCATCGGCAGTGCACGAATCGTTGCGCGAACTCGAAAAATCGGGTGCGGTCCTCGTCGACATCGATTTGCCGAATGCCGCGTTGGCGATTCCCGCGTATTACGTCATCGCGCCGGCGGAAGCCTCCAGCAATCTCGCGCGCTACGACGGCGTTCGCTATGGATATCGCTGCGCTGATCCCGCGTCGCTCGACGATTTGTATACGCGCAGTCGCAGCGAGGCATTTGGCGACGAGGTGAAGCGGCGCATTCTCGTCGGAACGTATGCGCTGTCCGCAGGGTATTACGACGCGTTTTATTTGCGCGCGCAGAAGGCGCGGCGATTGATCGCGAACGATTTTGCGCACGCATTCAAATCGGTCGATCTGATTGCCGGACCGACGACGCCGACTGTAGCGTTCAAGCTCGGCGAGAAATCCGATCCGCTGGCGATGTACGCGGCGGACGTGAATACCGTTGCCGTCAATCTGGCCGGATTGCCTGCCATTTCGTTGCCGTCGGGATTCGGCGAAAATTTACCTGTCGGGTTGCAGCTGATCGCGCCGATGTTTGCCGAAGCGCGCCTGCTCAACGCCGGGTATCAATTGCAGCAAAGTACAGATTTCCACTTGCGCACGCCGAAGGTGTCGCATGAGTGAGTGGGAGCCCGTCATCGGTCTGGAAATCCATGCGCAGCTCAATACGGCGAGCAAGCTGTTCTCCGGCGCTCCGACCGCGTACGGCGCGGAGCCGAACACGCAGGCGAGCGCCGTCGACGCCGCGTTGCCGGGAACGTTGCCGGTACCGAATCGCGCGGTGCTCGAAAAAGCCATTCGTTTCGGCTTGGCCATCGGCGCGACGATCGCGTCCAAAAGTATATTTGCGCGCAAAAATTACTTTTATCCGGATTTGCCGAAAGGCTATCAGATCAGTCAGTACGAATCGCCGATCGTCAGCGACGGCACGCTGAACGTTCGCACGGACGACGGCCGCACTATCGACATCGCCGTGCAGCGCGCGCATCTGGAAGAGGATGCGGGCAAGTCGCTGCACGATGCCTTTCACGCAGCGACGGGCATCGATCTGAATCGCGCCGGCACGCCGTTGCTCGAAATCGTCTCGGCGCCGGTGCTGCATTCCGCGCAGGACGCTGTCGCCTACATGCGCGCCATGCACACGCTGGTCCGCTGGCTCGGCATCTGCGACGGCAACATGCAGGAAGGATCGTTCCGCTGCGACGCCAATGTGTCTATTCGCCCCGCGGGCACAAGCCGGCTGGGCACGCGCACCGAGATCAAGAACGTCAACTCGTTCCGCTTCGTCGAGAAAGCCATCGAGTACGAAATCGAGAGGCAGATCCGCGCGCTCGAAAACGGCGATACGATCGTGCAGGAGACCCGCCTGTACGACGCCGCGCATCATCGCACGCGCCCCATGCGCAGCAAGGAAGATGCGGACGACTACCGGTATTTTCCCGATCCGGATTTGCCGCCGTTGACTGTTTCATCGGCGCAAATCGATGCGGTGCGCGCTGCGCTGCCCGAATTGCCGGGGGCACGGCGCCGGCGTTATGTCGAGCAGCTCGGACTGCCCGACGCCGATGCCGTGCAACTGTGTGCAGACAAGCCGATGTCGGACTATTTCGAAACGATGCATGCCGCGAACCCGAACGACGCGAAGGTGTGCGCGAACTGGATTCTCGGCGAACTGGCCGCGGCGTTGAACGCCGGGAATTTGGCGATCGACCGATCGCACGTATCGGCGCGGTCGCTGGCCACGTTGATCGCGCGCACGCGCGACGGAACGATTTCGAACAAGACCGCCAAAGAAGTTTTCACGGCGATGTGGGCGGGCGAGGGCGATGCCGATACAATCATCGCCGCGCGCGGGCTGCACGAGATTTCCGACGATGGTGCATTGACGTCGGTCGTCGACGCAGTCGTCGCGGAATTTCCGGGGCAAGTTGCGGAGTTCCGCGCGGGGAACGACAAGCTGTTGCAATTCTTCGTCGGTCAATCGATGAAGCGTCTGCGCGGCCAAGGCAATCCGCAGCGTCTGAATGCGCTGCTGCGCGAAAAACTGAATTCTTGAAATCTGAAATCTGAAATCTAAATTGGGAATTTCGATGTCTGCGTTGATCTGCGGTTCGCTTGCTTACGACACCATCATGGTGTTCCAGGATCAGTTCAAGAATCACATCCTGCCGGACAAAGTGCACATGTTGAACGTGGCGTTTCTCGTGCCGCGCATGCGCAAGGAATTCGGCGGCTGTGCGGGCAACATCAGCTATAACCTGAAACTGCTCGGCGGGCATCCGATTCCGATGGGCACGGTCGGTCAGGATTTCGCGCCCTATCGCGAACACTTCACGAACTGCGGAATCGATCTGAGCCGCATCAAAGTGATCGATGATTTGTATACCGCGCAGGCGTTCATCACCACGGACCTCGACGACAACCAGATCACCGCGTTCCATCCGGGCGCGATGATGCGCTCGTATGAAAATCATGTGCGCGATGTGCCGGATGTGGAATTCGGCATCGTCGGACCCGATGGCCGCGAAGCGATGCTGCAGCACGCGCAGGAATTCGCAGAAGGCGGCATACCGTTTATTTTCGATCCCGGCCAGGCGATGCCGCTGTACAACGGCGAGGAATTCCGCGCGTTCATCGAGCAGTCGCAATACGTGACGGTGAACGATTACGAATCGAATCTTCTGCAGACGCGCACGGGTTGGAGCGAAAAGCAGATTGCCGAACGCGTGAAGGCGTACATCGTCACGCGCGGGCCGAAAGGTTCGTTGATCCACACAAGGAAAGAGACGTTCGACATTCCTCCGGCGCACGAGCGCCGGGTTTCCGATCCCACCGGCTGCGGCGACGCGTATCGTGCCGGATTGATTTACGGATTGATGAAGAACATGGATCTGCCGACGTGCGGCCGTATGGCGTCGCTGATGGGCGCGTTGAAAGTCGAACATCCCGGCACGCAGAACCAGCGCTTTACGTACGACGAATTCGCCGATCAGTTCCGCCAGCAGTTCGGCTACGCGCTGGACTAATTGCTGCGCAGCGAAAACGGCGTAAATCGAGTGCCGCGATCGTAATAGTCCTCATTCTCGGCGCGCTTGAGTGCGGCGACGATGCGGTATGTCAGCGGCGTCGCGACAATTTCCCAGATCACTTTGAGCAGGTAGTTCGAGAACATCACGGTGAGCACCAGTTGCGTGTCCCACACGCCGAGAAACGCGGCGGGATAGAACACGAGCGAATCCACGCCTTCGCCGACGATCGTGGAGCCGACGATGCGCGACCACAGCGCCTTGCCGTTCGTCCACACTTTCATTTTTGCCAAAGTATACGAATTGGCGAATTCGCCGCAGAAAAACGCGGTGATCGACGCGAGCACGATGCGCGGCGTCTGCCCGAAGATGGATTCGTAGGCGGCCTGTCCGGTCCAGCCCGGCGACGGCGGCAGTTTCACGACAACGGTGGCCATGATGGACGCGAATACGAGTGCGGTGAGTCCGGACCAGATCACGCGCCGCGCCCGGGCGTAGCCATAGACTTCGGTGAGAATATCGCCGAACACGTACGAGATCGGGAAAAACAGAACGCCGGCGCCGAACGTGAAGGGCCCGATCAGCGGCAGATTCACTGTCGCGACCTTTGCTGGGCCGATCAGATTCGAACACAGCAGCACGCAGACGAACGCGCCGAGAATAAGATCGTAGTAGCGGTACGAGCGTACCGGCGGCGACAACGGCTTCGTCGAGTTCATTCGTGTTTGCGCGAGTAGCGCCCCTTCACGAACGGTGTTCGCCGTGTTGCCAGCGGATGGTCGCGAAATGTTCGCTCATGGCGTAAGGTCTTTTCCCCGGATGCGTCCATTGTGGTTTATGACGGAGGAGAACGCCATGCGCCGTGGGTTGGTTACTGTTTTGCTCGGTCAGCATCGCGTCGTTCGCGCAGGACCGGGCCATCGAATCCACGTTGCGCGAGAGTTGAACTGCCGGCGATGACGTGAGGTAGCCTCATGCTGGAATTGCGTTGCCATTGCGAATGCTGCGACAAGGCGCTGCCGCCGGACTCGTCCGATGCGATGATTTGCTCGTTCGAGTGCACGTTTTGCGCGGCATGCGTGCACGAGCGTCTGCGCGGTGTTTGTCCGAACTGCGGCGGCGGTTTTGTCCCGCGGCCGATTCGGCCTGCGTCGTTGCTGGAGAAATATCCGCCGTCGTCGACACGTCGCGTGTTGGTGTGTGCCGAGCGGACGTAACGGCGAATCGCGCCGTCAGTGCGCGACGAACAGCGGCACGTCGCTGTTCTGGAATAGATACCTTGTGGCGCCGCCGAGGACGAGTTCGGCAATGCGCGAATGTCCCCAGCCGCCCATGACGATCATGTCCGATTTCGATTCGCGCGCGGCGCCGAGAATGTTCGCGCCGTGATCGCTTTTCGGCGTGAAGCGCTGGAATTGCGCGCTCACGCCGTGACGTCCGAGATACCCGGCGAGATCGAGTTCCGGAAGATGCCGCGCACTCAGCCGATCCTCGTGCGCCGTTCCATCCAGCACCAGCGTTTGCGATGCCGTTTTCAAAATCCGCAGGGCGCCGCGAATCGCGCGCATCGATTCACGGCTGTGATTCCACGCGATGGTGACGCGCTCGCCGAGCGATGCGACTTTCGCCGTCTGCGGCACGACGATCACCGGCACGCCGGCGCCGAACACAGTGCGCGATACCGTTCCCCAACCGGTCGGCGCATCCGGATTGAGTACGGGACGTTCGGCGACGATGAGGTCGCACCAGCGCGCCGCGTGGCATAACGCTTCGACGGGTTCGCCTTGTGCGGAGAGCCATTCGCCGCGCGCGGAATTTTCCGTCAGAAGTTTTTCCCACCACCCTTTGCGCGCCAGCGACTCGCTGTACAGATGATCGGCTTCGTGAACCTGGAACACGACGGTTTCCGGTGTGCTGAATGCCACCGCGCCCATCGGCGCTACGTGCAGGCCGTACAAATGGGCGGGAATGCGCTGCGCCAGCGCCAGCGCGGCGCGCGCCGCGAGGGAATCGCCTTGCGCATCGCGCACGTGCACGAGAATGTCCAAAGTATCCATCGGCGGAGTCGTGGCGGCTGTCATTGCTCATAGCTTAGCGCGATGCGGTCTGATACTGACCTCCTGCACATGCCTTGCAATGTTGCATTGCGCTACTATTTTAGTGTCGTCACCCAAGGAGGCGGCCATGCTCAAGCTTCTGTTCGTCTTTCCTGCCCTGATTTTCGGATCGATCCTGCTCGGCGTCGGCGCGCTCGTGTTTTTGCCGATGCTTGCGCTGTTGCCCATCGTCCTGGCGGTGGGAGCGTGTGTGCTGGCGTTGTCTTTGACAGCGGGAATCCTCGTGTTTGTCATGCGCTTGATCGGCGCGCTGATGATCGGCATCGGCGGATTGATGATCGCCGGCGTTGGCGCGGTTGCATTGTTTGCGGGCGGTTTCGTGGCGCTGCTGTTAGGCGTGGCCGCTTTCCACCTGCTCCTGCCCATCCTCTTTATCGCGGGCCTCGTTTGGCTGATCCATCGCGCCTCGCACCCCAAGGTTCCGCAACTGGCGCAACTACCGCACCTGCAATAGGAATTTAGCGCCGATTTTCGCGTCTTTCGCGCAGAGTTCCACTCCGTTCAGGTTTCGTGCGCGAGACTTTCGTGACCCAACAACAGGAGGTTGACGATGCGCACGATGCATTTGGTGGCACCGGCTTTGTTGCTCGCCGCGGGATCGATGTTCTCGACCCAGGCCAGCGCCGCCGGCAAGGTTGATTGTCAGATGAGATTTACTCTCACCGGCTGGTCGGCGATTTACAAGCACGCCGAAGGCGCCGGTACCGTGTCGTGTTCGAACGGCCGCACGTACCCCGTGAATATCGTGGCGGTCGGCGGCGGCTTGACGGTCGGCAAATACAAGGTCGAAGGCGGCACCGGAAAGTTTTCCGATGTCTACGACGTCGGCGAAATCTTCGGCAGCTATGCCCAGGGCGAAGCCAATGCGGGCATCGTGAAATCCGGCACCGCGCAGGTTTTGACGAAGGGCAACGTGTCGCTCGCGCTGGCGGGATCCGGGGAAGGCGTCGACCTCGGTATCTCGTTCGGCAAGTTCACGGTCGAACGCGCCAAGTAATTTTTTTCGATCGCAAAAACGCGGCGCCCGTGCGCGCCGCGTTTTTTTTACGCACCGTTTTTTAGACGCTTCATTTGTCGCGACATACAAAAAAAGATATCGTGGCGACACCGCGCTCGCCGCGCATGACGATGGTTTTTTGACAGTGGCCATGCTCTGCTGCGTGCTGCCGGCGCAATCATGAGCGCGTTTGTCGTCCATCACGGCGCTTGTCATTGCGGACGAGTCCGGTTCGAAGTCGACGCGCCGCCGAAAATCCAGGCGCTCGATTGCGACTGTTCGATCTGCACGATGACCGGCTACCTGCATCTGATCGTGCCGACATCGCGATTCCGTCTGCTGGCCGGCGCGGACGACGTGCTCGAGTATTCCTTCAACACCGGCACGGCAAAACATCTGTTCTGCCGCACATGCGGCATCAAATCGTTCTACGTTCCGCGTTCGAATCCGGACGGAATCGACGTCAACGTGCGCTGTCTCGATACGAGCACGATCGATGCCGTCGATGTCATTCCGTTTCACGACGGTGATCGCGACGCGAGCACCGCGGCGATAAGGCATCTGTCGCTCTGAAACGCGCGCTCCGCGACGCCGGCGATCAATGCTGATTGTTCGGTTTTTCCGCTTCGGTATCCCAGTGGAAAGCCCCGACGTATTCCGGTTTGAGCAATGCGTGAAAAAGTTTTGCGGGCACTTCGATCTGCGGCGCTCCGTCCACATACGGCGCCACTTGGTACGGCGGAAACACCAATGTCAGACCGATCGCTTTGGATTCGAGGCCATCGACGAGAAACACGGCGAAGCTTTCCGTCTTCGGCTCCGTACCGCGCGCTACCCATTCGCGCATGTCTTTCAACGCCGGCGCCAATGCCGCGCCTTCGCCAACCTGTTCGCGCAATTGCGCGTCGAAGCGGCCCTCCAGCTGGCGGCGGCTTTCGTCGCTGAATATCTTCAGCGCCGCGGCCGGATCGGCAAACAAATCACCGATGGCGATCAGTGTGTTGTCGGAAAGGCGCAACACGAAACTCGCCACGAGCGGATTCGGATGCGCGCCGCCTGTGTAGCTGCTGCCGTTGACGAGGACACTGACGAAGTCATCGGTGCGCCGCGCGATGTTGAACGTCATGTCGAGCTGATACTCCGCCGCATCGGCGCTCCGTTCACCGCCCTGTGCCGCCAGAAAATCTTTTTTCTGCAAAGTCGCGTAATCGCGCAAAGCAGCGTCGAGCGCGCGCCATTCCGGCGCCAGCGCCGGATAGCGAATGTGGTACGAGTAACCGCCGCCGCGGCCCGTATCTTCGTCGGGCACAGCCTCGGCCGCCGACGCCGCGCGAATCGGCGTGGCGGAAGCGACCATCGCCGAACGCTCCTTCTCGCAACCGGCCAGCAAGAGTACGGCGGCGCCGCAGAATGCGAAGTGCAGGAAGCGCGACGCGCGATGAAATCGAGCACGTTTCATGGAAATGACTGAACGGCAGGGCCCGGAAGTGTAGGGCACGCTCGGCTATAGGCCAAGCGCGCGCAGGAATCGCGGAGCGCGGTCCCGGCCTGCACCGCAAAAATCAAGCAAAACGCCGCAGTTGCGACGCCCGGCTTAAAACGTCAACAAGTTGAACGTCACCGGCACGCGTGCCCACGCTTCGACCGGAGCTTCCGATACGGCGTGCGGATAAATCAAAAATGCGCTTAGTGATCTTCTAACGAAGGCGCAATAAAATTTTGCGAATGCGGAAAACACGCGCACGTCGCGTCAGGGATTCGACGTCGCGCGCGGAAAGGCTATGCTTGGCATGCCGCCCCGCGCATCGCACGCGGGACAAACGAGATGGGGAAGGACGGGTGTTCGCAACCGGATTCTGGTCGCCGTTGGCTGCACCGTTGCTCAACGGCATCGCCCTGCTGCTCGCTTTGGGATTCCGGCGCAACCGCGCCGTGCTCGTCGCCGCCATGCTGATCTGCGCGTCGCTCGCGGTGGCGGGCGTCGTCGGCAACGCGGCGGCCGATCGCGGCGGCGACGGCTTGCGCATGTTCACGCCGTGGCTGTTGCTTGCCGCCGCGTTGACGCCGGAACGCCGCCTGCTCGCGCGCCGAAATCTCGTGCTGTTGTTCGCGCTGCTCGTGGAGGTATGGTTCACGCTGGCAGCGCCGGCGCATGCGTGGCCCGCGTTGTTTGCCGCGTTGCCATTGGGATTTTTACCGTGGAGTTCCGGCACCGTCGCTGCGGCGATCACATTTATTGCGGCGGCATTATGTCTGCTGCGATGGATTCTTTCCGGCGCGATCATGGAAGCCGGTCTCGGCATCGTGCTTGTGTGTGCAGGCTGCGCCATGCTGCCCGTCGTGCCGCTCGAAGGAACGCGTGTCGCCCTCGCGCTCGCGGGTACGGTGTCGATGTTCGCCGTGTTGTTCGCGTCGTATCGGATGGCATTTGTCGATGCGCTTTCCAGCCTGCCGAACCGGCGCGCACTCGACGAATTCCTCGCGCGGCTGAGCGGCACGTTCGCCGTGGCGATGATCGACATCGATCACTTCAAGCAGTTCAACGATACGCATGGGCATGCCGCCGGCGACCGCGTATTGCACGCCGTCGCGCAACAGATTCGCCACGCGAGCGGTGGGCGCGCGTTTCGTTACGGCGGCGAGGAGTTTTGTCTGCTGTTCACGGGATCGCATGCGCGCGACGCCGAGAAATCGTGCGAACAGGTTCGCGCGCACATCGAATCGGCGAGGGTGAATATTCGTTCGGCGCCGAGGAAAAAACGCCAGGGTCAGGCGGTGCGGAAAATCGACGCGACGGATGTGCATGTCACGGTAAGTGTCGGGATCGCGATGCGGGATGCGCATTCGGCGGTGGCCGATGTGCTGAAGGCGGCGGATCAGGCGTTGTATCGGGCGAAGGCGAAGGGGAGAAATCGAGTCGTTATCGCGAAGTAATTGACCTTCAGCTTGTCATTCCGGCGAAAGCCGGAATCCAGCTCCGCACTTCCCCCTGTCCCCGCTGGCGGGGGAGAGGGTTGGGGTGAGGGCAGCGCGAAGGTCTTTCGCAACTTATCCGTAATGTGCGTTTGCTGTTCTATGTCATCTTGAAGTGCAAAAGCTTTCACTCGCTTTCAGCGAGCGAGTCCCTTTCTTTGCTGCGTGCAAAGAAAGTAACCAAAGAAAGCACGTTTATTCTTCGCTTAGGGTGTGTTCGCCGAAGCCACATCCTGTGCCTGCGTCGAACGGCGCACTTCCTGTGCGCCGTGTGGGTCGTCGTATCGTTGAGGAAAAACTAGCGCGCCCAGGTCCGCGATGTTTTTGTGGATGGCGTGTATTCCTCGATGCGCTGATTGCCGGTGTCGACAAGAAAGATGCGGTCCGGGTTTGCGGTGACGATGCCCGCCGGCTCGCGGGTCGGATAGCAGATGGGATCGGTGCAGGTGTATTTGCCGCCGTCGAAATCCGAGACGGTTTTGTTGGCGAGATTGAGTGTGCGGATGCGGCTGTTGTAGGTGTCGGCGACGAGAAGAGTGTCGCCGTCGATGGAAACGCCGAGCGGATGCTGCAGACGCGCGGTGCTGAATGGACCGTCGGTTTTGCCGAAGTCGAACAGACCGGCGCCGACGAGGGTTTTGGTCGAGTCGTCGCTCAGATCGATGGCGCGGATCGCGGAGCTTTCCGCGTCGGCGACGTAAAGCGTCTTGCCGTCTTTGCTCATCGCCAAACCGCTGGGTTGTGCGAAGGCGGCTTTGCCCGGCGAACCGGCCACGATGTTTTCGGCGCCGCTGCCGGCGAGACGCGCGACGGTGCCGTTGCCCAGATCGAGCACGCCGATCTGATGGGTTCCGGCATTGGCAAAGTATACTTTGCCGCCTTTCTTCTCCAGATCCCACGGCGACGCCAACGATGTCGATTTGCCGCTTTGTGCTTGTTCGGGCAAGTTCGTTCCGCGTTTGCCGTCGCCGGCGAGCGTGCTCACGACGCCGGATTTCAGATCGATGCGGCGGATGGCGTGGTTGCCGGTGTCGGCGACGAAGATCGCGTCGTCGGAGGCGATAAGTCCTTGCGGATGATTGAACGCGGCGGTTGACGCGTCGCCGTCCTTGAACGATTCGGCGCCGCTGCCGAAACGTTTTACGTCGGCGCCTTTATCGTCGAGCAACACAATTTGGTTGTGGCCCGCATCGGCCAGCGCCCATTGCGGAGTGGCGCCGGGAACGATTTTCAATTTACCGGGAAATAGAAAACGCCCTTTCGGTTCTTCTTCGAGTTTCAACGCGAGCTTCGCCGGTTTCAGGTCGCCGTTTTTCCCGGCTGCATCGACCAGATTGCCGATCACTTGCGTAAACTTCACGGAATCCGGTTCCCCGGGAAGCTGACCGAGCACGCTGCCGTCCGGCCCGATGATGACGAGCGTCGGCCAGGCCTGCACGCCGTAGTCTTTCCAGATGCTCAGCGACGGATCGTGCACGATCGGATGATGGATTTCGTAGCGGTTGATTGCGTCCTCGACGGAGCTCGCGTTTTTTTCTTCCGCGAATTTGGGCGAGTGCACGCCGATCACGGCGACTTTGTCGGGGAATTTTTCCTCGATGCCGCGCAGGATGGGAATGATATGGATGCAGTTGATGCAGCCTTCCGTCCAGAAGTCGAGAATGACGATGCGGCCCCGCAACGATTCGATCGGAACGGGCGCCGCGACGTTGAACCACTGCAGACCCGGTTTGGCGATTTCCGGCGCTGTCGCTGCTGCGGCGAGCGAGGCAATCGCGAAGAATGCGATCGCGAGCAATCCTTGCAGACGCCGCATCACGACACGGCACCCGGCGTGAAACCGAGCGCGACGCCGTTCATGCAATAGCGCAAACCGGTGGGGCGCGGACCGTCGTCGAACACGTGGCCGAGATGTCCGCCGCAGCGGCGGCAGTGCACTTCATCGCGCTCCACGCCGAGTGATGTGTCCAGGCGTTTGTTCACGGCGTTCGGCAACGGCTGCCAGAAACTCGGCCAACCGGTGCCGCTCTCGAATTTCGTTTCGGACGAAAACAAATGCAGGTCGCAGCCCGCACAGGCAAAAACGCCGCGACGATGTTCTTCGTCAAGCGGACTCGTAAACGCCCGCTCAGTACCTTCCTGGCGCAGCACACGGTATTGCGCGGGCGTCAGTTTCGCGCGCCATTCGTCATCCGTATGCTGCACTTCGAAATGTTCGCTGGAATGTTCGGCTTCGGCTGCGAGAGTGGGCGTACCGGTGATAAAACGTTCGCCCAGAAGCAATGCGCCTCCGGCGGCGGCCGCACCGTAGAGCAAAAGTTCGCGCCGGTTGAATCCGGATCGTTTCGTGGACATGACTGTGTTCCTTCGGATCGATATTTCTTAGACGCTGCGACCGGGCCAATCCTTACATGGATGCCGCGAATGCTTTGTCAATCAGTGCGCGTTCTGACGAGGCTTCACAGCGCGTTAACGCGCCGCTACTGAAGACAACTCGCCGCTTTGTGCTCCGCGGCTCGTGCACAATGACGCACTTCGATACGAAAAAGCGTTTATCGAACCCGGCTCAGCGTCGAGCATGTCGGGCCGCTATCATCGTGCCGCCAACCCAGGAGAATCCAATGCCTAAATACGTCATCGAACGCGATATCCCGAATGCCGGAAAACTCACGCCGGCGGAATTGCACGGCATCTCGCAGACTTCCTGCGGCGTGCTCTCGAAGATGGGTCCGCAGATCAACTGGGTGCACAGCTACGTGACCGGCGACAAGATCTATTGCATCTATATCGCGCCGAATGCCGAGATGGTCCGCGAGCACGCCAAACAAGGCGGCTTTCCGGCGAACAAGGTGTCCGAAATCACGCACGTCATCGATCCGACGACGGCCGAATAGTCACTTCGACAAATCGATCAGCGCGATACCCAATTCCGGCCGGCTCGTGCGATGCAGTTCGGCCGGCGTTTCTGTGATCGTCAGTTCCAGCGTCGGATTGACGATCGCTTTCAGCAGATGTCCGCCGCGGGTACTGCCGTCTTTCAGGCCGAAGACGGCGTGAACGTGCACGCTCGGTTCGCCCTTGTCGTCGATGGCGATGTCGCCGAGCACACTCAGCACTTCGCACTGCTCATCGACTTCGATCGGCCGATATTTCTTCGTATCGAAATCGAACCAGCCGACGGTCGCGCGCTTGAACGCGCCGACCGCGCTGATCGACGCGGCCGAGATGTTCTCGCGTCTGGCGAATTCGCCGATCGCGCCGAACGCTTCTTCGTCCGGATCGAGCACGACGATATGGATCTTCATTCCGTTGTCTTGCGTCATCAGTTTCGATTTCATTGCGATCTCCTCACGCCGGCGCGTCGCCCGCCGCACCGAACGGCGGTTTAGCCAGCCATACAAAAAAAACGATCGCAGCGAACACGACGCCGAACATCCACAGGATATCGTTCAGCGCGATCGTGTTCGCCTGCAGTGTGATCAGCCGGTCGACGGCGGCGTACGCCGAATTGCCTTGCGCGCCCAGCGTCTGCAATCCGGAAAGGTATTCGCTGGTTTGCGGCGAGCCGTCCTTGATGTTCTCGACCAGCCGCGCGTGATGAAAGATCGTGCGGTGGTCGTACAGCATCGTCGTAATCGCCGTCGAAATGCTCGAGGCGATCGTGCGGAAAAAATTCGCGAGACCCGACGCGCTCGCGACGTCGCCCGGCGGCAAGCCGGACAAAATGATTTGATTCACCGGCACGAAGAACATCGCCACGCCCACGCCTTGCAGCAATCGCGGCGCGATGATGGCGCCGTATGACGCTTGATCGCTGAAGTCCGACGCCCAGAACGAGGCGCCGGCAAACACCCCGAACGCCAACGCGGTGAGAAGGCGCAGATCGATCTTGCTGCTGAACCGTCCGACCAGCGGCGACAACAGGAACGCAAAGATGCCGACCGGCGCCACGGCCAATCCGGCCCACGTCGCGTTGTAGCCCATCGCGTCCTGCAGCCAGCGCGGCAGTGCCACGGTGCTGCCGAAGAACGCGAACATCCCGAACGCGAGCGCGAGTACGCCGACCGTGAAATTGCGCTGCTTGAACAAACGCAAATTGACGACAGGCTGATCGTGCAGCAATTCCCATGGGATGAGGAACATCAACCCGACGATGGCGACGATGAATAGCCAAAGGATCATGTGCGACGAGAACCAGTCGTTGTCGTTGCCGTTGTCGAGCACGAATTGCAGGCAGCCCACACCGATCACGAGCAGCGCCAGACCGATCACGTCGATCGGCACCTTCACGATCTTCGTCTCGCGGCCTTTCAGGATCGCGCCGGCGATGATGAAAGCAAAAACGCCGATGGGCACGTTGATGAAAAAGATCCACGGCCACGAATAATTGTCGGTGATATAGCCGCCGAGAATCGGCCCGAAGATCGGCGCCACGACGACCGTCATCGCCCAGAACGCCATCGCCATGCCTTTTTTTTCCGGCGGATAATTCTTGAGCAGGATCGACTGCGACAGCGGCACCATCGGGCCGGATACGGCGCCTTGCATCAAGCGGAACAAGACCAGCATCTGGATCGATCCCGACAATCCGCACAGGATCGAGCACACGATGAACAACGAAACGGAGATCAGGAATACGCGCACCTCGCCGTAGCGCCGTGCGAGAAAACCGCTGAGCGGCTGCATCACCGCCGACGACATCGAATATGCGCTGATGGCCCACGTGCCTTCCGATGGCGTCACGCCGAGATTGCCGGCGATGGTTTGCACCGACACGTTGACGATGGAGATGTCGAGCACTTCCATGAACGTCGCCATCGCAATGGCGAGCGTGAGCAGAACGAGCGTACCGCCGCGCAGCGGCTTTCCCATGTCCCGCTGCCCGTTCTTTTTCTTCTTCGGCACGGTTCAAAGCCCGGCGCGTGTGTCGGGCGTACTGGTGAGATTGCGCACGATGATCGCGTCGGCCGCCTCGTCGGCGTTCGACAATTCCTCGCCGTAGACGCCGGTGGTATCCAGCGGTTCCTGTCGCGGTACCGTCGCGAGCACGGTGCCGGAGCGGTCGTGCGTATCGACGTTGGTGTCGGTCGACAAACCGATGCGCAACGGATGTTGTGCAAGCTCGTTGGGATCGAACGCGATGCGCACCGGAACGCGCTGCACGATCTTGATCCAGTTGCCGGATGCATTCTGCGGCGGCAACAGCGAGAACGCGCTGCCCGTGCCGGCAGCGAGACCGACGACGCGGCCATGGAATTCGACGTCGCCATGATAAATATCCGGCGTGACTTTCACCGGCTGGCCGATGCGGATGTTGTGGAGTTGGTTCTCCTTGAAGTTCGCATCCACCCACAAACGATTCAGTGGGATCACGACCAGCAACCGCTGCCCGGGCGCGACTTGCTGACCGACTTGCACCTGCCGCTGCGCCGCGTAGCCATCGGTTGGCGCGACGATGCCGTTGCGCGAATTGTTGATCCACGCCGTCACGTATTGACCGCGCGCCTGCAACACCGCCGGGCTCGTGCGCGCATCGACGCCATCGACCGCCGCATGCGCCGCATTCGCCTGCCGGCGCGCCTGTTCCAGCGCCGCTTGTGCGGAAATCATCTGCTGTTTGGCGTTGGTCACATCTTCCTGCGACGTCGCATTCGCCGCCAGCAACGGCACGCGCCGACGATATTCCGCGGCCGCGCGGTCCAGATCGGCCTGCCGTGCATTGACTTGCGCATCGCCCAGCGCGGCCTGCTGCATCTGCTGCTCGGTTTGCCGCACCGCTTGCGCGAGCTGGCCTTCGGCGCCTTCCAGCACGGCGCCGGTGTCGGCGGGATTGAGTTTTACCAACACCTGGCCGGCGTGTACCGGTTCGGTATCGTCGACCAGTACCTGCACCACCGTGCCGCTCACTTTCGACGAGATGATGATCTGATCACCGCCGACGTAGGCGTCATCCGTCGTCTCGCGCTGGGAGAAAACGAGAAAGTATAAAAGTAGCCAAACGATCAGCGCGATGACGATCAATGCGCCGAGTCCGCCGAAGATCAGGATCTTCTTGCGTTTGTCCTTCCTTTTTTCTTCGGGCGTTTTTTTCTTGTCTTTGTCTTTCTTGCCTTTGTCGTCCTTATCGTCCTTATTTTCGGCGTCCTTCTTGTCGTCGTCCGATTCGTCGGATTCGTCGTCGTGGTTTTCCTCGTCCGCGTACTTGTACCGATATTTGTATTTGTACTTGAACGTGCGCAGCGGCAGTTCGTCGTCGCGAATTTCCGTTTCGTCGCTCATGGCGTTTTTCCTGAATCGTTGTGCATGTCGCCGGCAGCGGCGCTGACGTTCGCGTCGGTGCGATAACCGCCGCCGAGCGCGCGGATCAGCGACAGATTCGCCGCGAGCACGCGCGAATCCATCTGCACGGCCGCGTCGCGCTGTTGCACGAGTTGCGCCTGCGCGCCGAGCGCGACGCGTGGATCGTCCACGCCCGTTTTCACGCGCTGCACGGATTGCTTGTAGGCGTTGTCGGCCGCATCGAGCTGGTCGAGTTGCTGCGCGCGCTGGTCGTGCAGCGATTCCAGCATCACTTTCTGCCGCACGACATCTTCCGCCGCCGCGACGACAGCCGCGTTGTATTGCGCCACCGCGCTGTCCCATTGCGCGCGCGTGATGTCGTAATGCGCCTGCAGGCGGCCGCTGTCGAAAATCGGCAGATACGCCGACAGCCCCACCGAACCGGCCTTGATGCTCATCGGCGAACCGGGCGTGGGAAACGAACGCAGAAACGCAGCGAGCGCGTTGATGCTGATGTCCGGAAAAAATTCCGCACGCGCTTCGTCGACATTGCGCGCCGCCGATTCGATCATCCAGCGGCTGGCCACGATATCCGGACGCCGCCCCAGCAATGCCACGCGCACATCGTCGGGCACTTTCGTGTCGGCATGCGGCAACGGCTTCGCCGTCAGCGCCGGCACTTCGTTCGCCGAGACGCCGAGCAAGGCCGCGATCTCCGCCTGATCGGCATTGCTGCCGCCGCGCATCGCTTCGCGTTGCTGTTTCGCGCTGGCGAGATTTTCGCGCTGCTGTTCGAACGTCTGCGGCGGATCGACGCCGTGGGCCGTGCGTTGCCGCGCAATCTCGAGTTGCGTCTGTGCAATCTTGACGCCCTCATCGGCATCCGCAAGACGATGCTGCAATGTCAGCCAGTCGAAATACACGGTGGCGACGCCATACTGGATCAACCATAGCGCCGCGCTGCGTTCCACTTCCGCGGCGTGCGCCGAATCCATCGCCGCTTCGATAGCCGCGCGATTTTTGCCCCACCAGTCGAACTCGTAGCGGAAGTCCGCGCCGACGATGGCGCTCGTCGTCCACGTCGGCAGCGTGAAACCCTGCGAACCGCCGCTGGATGACGGCGCCGAACCCGAATCGCCGCCCGACGAATTTCCCGATGACGAACTGCCGGATGACGGTTTCGGCGTTACCGAAAACCGGCTGCGCGAAACGGCGGCGAGACCGTTCACATCAGGACCCGCATTCGCGCGCGCCGCGTCCACTTGCGCGCGCGCGATTTGCAGCCGCGCGTCGAGCACGTCGAGCGCGGGCGATTGCTTTTGCGCGAGATCGATCAGCGTATCCAGTTGCGCATCGCCGAACGATTTCCACCATTGCTGATCGGGCCAGCCCGCGATTTCCTCAGGGATCCCGGCCAGCGGCGCGTTCGTGCGCAGCTGGATGTCCGGCGGTTTTTTCACCGGCACGTGACATGCCGTCAACGTGCACGTGAGCACGGCGACCACCGACATTCGCGTCAAAAAAATCGTTGTTGAACGAATCATTCGCGAACGCGTTTTTGGCTATGGCCGCGGGCGAGCATCCGAATCTCCTTTTCGTTTTTGCGCGAAGAAAATCCCTTCGATCGACCTGAAGCGGACAGCAAGCCGCGCGCCATGGCGAAAGCGGCGCGTCCTTCGGGCAAACTGCGTGCAACGTCGTGCACATTGCTTTTTTCCGCAGCCCTGGCGCCGCCAAATTCGTGCAAAAAAGCCGTCCGTCA
Organism: Rudaea sp.; assembly: GCA_036267795.1. Taxonomy (GTDB): domain Bacteria; phylum Pseudomonadota; class Gammaproteobacteria; order Xanthomonadales; family Rhodanobacteraceae; genus Rudaea. The sequence goes on along the minus strand of DATAVJ010000018.1, from coordinate 4,610 downwards.
CAACGGTGGTTGCGAACTGGCCTACAATCACGCCGTCGTCACTGCGAAGGATTGTCACGTGGCCACTGAAAAGAAATCACAACCGCATGCGCAGCCGCCAACGCGCGAGCAAAAAAAGCACGAAGAGCAATTGCTGGACGAAGCGCTGCAAGAAACATTTCCTGCATTGCCCGTCGATCCCGGCGCTGAAAAAGTACGCGACGTGCCGGCGATCGCAGCAACAGGATCGCCCGCACCGGATTTCGCACTGAAAGCGACGCCCGATCAAACGGTGTCGCTCGATCAGCTGAAAGGCAAACCGATCGTGCTGGTGTTTTATCCCGCCGACTGGAGCCCGGTGTGCGGCGATCAGGTCAGCCTGTACAACGAGATGCTCTCGGAATTCGAAGAATACCGCGCGCAAATCGTCGGCATTTCCGTGGATGGTCCGTGGTGTCACGTGGCGTTCGCGAAAGACCGCAAACTGCGTTTTCCGCTGCTGTCGGACTTCGAACCGAAAGGCGAGGTGGCGCGCCGCTACGGTATTTACGACGCAAAATCCGGCGTGAGTCAGCGTGCGCTGTTCGTGATCGACGCAGACGGCATCGTGCGCTGGAAATACGTCTCGCCGATCGGCATCAATCCCGGTGCCGAAGGCATTCTCGACGCGCTCGACCAATTCGCGAAAAAGGTACGCCCATGAGTCAGCTCAAGCGCGCAGTGACCGAAACGGATCACCATCAAGGCCCGCTCGACGCGAGCATCGTGCTCGTCGAGTACGGCGATTACGAGTGTCCGTATTGCGGAGAGGAATATCCGGAACTCAAAGCGGTGCAGCGCGAATTCGGCGACAAGATGTGTTTCGTGTTCCGCAATTTCCCGCTGACGCAGGCACACCCGCATGCCGAGCGCGCCGCGGAATTCGCCGAAGCGGCGGCGATCATCGGCAAATTCTGGGAAATGCACGACATGCTGTACGAGCATCAGCAAGCGCTCGACGACCAAAGCCTGATCCGGTACGCGCAGCGCCTCGGCTTCGACGGCGCATTGATCGACTCCGCCCTCGACGATAAATATCTAGACCGCATCCGCAAGGATTTCAGCGGCGGCGTGCGCAGCGGCGTGAACGGGACGCCATGCATTTTCATCAACGGCGTGCGCTACAACGGCGAGCGCGATGCGCGGACGTTGATCGAATTGTTGAACGAGATACGCTAGCGCAAATCTACCCGCTATATGCCGAGTCGAAGACAGCCACCTGCGGCCTGACGCAGCGGCGCTTGTTTTGGGGTGCGGGTCCGACGCTAGCAACCATCGAGACCGGACCCGAAGATTTCGTCGGCGATATTGATTTCATAACTGCCAATGTCGGTGCCATTTCCGCTGGTGCGCGGATAGTTCGGCCCACGCTGGTCGTAAGGAAGCGCTTGCGAATTGTCGCCTACATCGATCGCGGGGCTGTTTGACCACAGCCGATGTGTCTGCGTGGATCCTCCGTTATCGCCTAATGGCGCGAGGAAGGGACAGACATTGCGCAGCGTTCCGGCCGGCAGTGGGCTAGGCGAAGCAAATACGACGTTATGGCTGCCACTCGGCGCTATCGAGCCGCCGGTTATAAGGTCATTTGCCATCAATGTCGGGCCGCTCGTATTGTTCGAGAAAATGTCGCTATCGATAGTCAGTGCGGACGTCGCGAATAGCTCCGCGCCGCCTGCGCTCAGCGCCGAATTGGAATTGAAGGCAATCGTCGAATTGGTGAGGGAAATGCTGGAACCGCTGAGAAAAAGTCCTGCGCCAAAAGCGGCAGAATTTCCGGAGACGGTGGAGTTGCTCATAACGGTGGTACCGCGACAATAAATTCCGCCGCCTTGGGACGATTCGTAACCGTCATGCGATATCGCGCCACCCGATGCTGTATTGCCCGAGATCGTCGAGTTCGAAATATCCATCCCAGCGCAGCGCAAGCCGCCCCCTACGACCACGCTGGTTTGTCCTGTGCCGCCAGACACCGTGTTGCCGGCGACCGTCGACTGCCGTGCTGTGATCGTACCGGCCGATATCCCGCCACCGGCGCCGCCGGAACTTGTGCCAGTGGCGACGTTATTCGTAACGCGGCTGCCCGATAAATACACCAGCCCGCGTGCCGCGATAGCTCCGCCACTGGCTCCGACGTCGGAAGTCACGCGACAATCGTAAACGTTGGTATTGATCAAGCTCACGTTCGCGCTCGAAAGAATGCAGCCCCCGCTCAATGATTGGCTGGCGGGTGTGGTGAGGAGGCCGGCACTGACGCTGAGATTTTTCAATGTGAGCGTGCCGCGGCCCGTGTGCGAAAAAATGCGGCTTTGATAATGATGAAAGGTGCGATCTGTCACCAACAGCGCGGTTAGCACCAATTGGTCCGCACCGGGGCCGACGATGGTCAAGTCATCGTAGCCAATCGAAAGTTCTCCGGTTTTCACGGTAATGACACTGCACACGTCCGCGAGTCCGGTGGCGTCGATGGTTCCTGCGTCAGGAGTATCGATAATCGCCTGCCGCAAACTTCCTGCGCCGGAGTCGTTGCAGTTGGTCACGGCGGTGGCAAGTGCCGGATAGGGAGCGACGAGGCAGAGGGCCATTGTGCTGAGGCGCGTGAGTACTGTCGTTGACGCGCCGAGGGGATGGCAACGAGATCCGTCGGGCGGCGTGATAGTCATAACTCGAAGCCGCTGGCGAAAATCGCATCGAAAATGCCGTTGAGTTCGACGGCGCCGCTGTCGCAGGCGTTTCCTGCAGGTCGAGCCGCATCGCGCTGATCGCGATCGATCTGACATTGAGATAGAGGGATGAAGTTGACGGCTTGATTGCCCGATTTGGGCAGCAGCGTCGATGTCGGCCCGCCGTTATTCGTAAAAGTGCCGAAGGGTAATGTGGCATTCGACCGATCGGAGCCCGTGAACACGCCTCCGCAACCCATGTCGTTCGAAAGATTGTATCCACCGGAAACGATGTCGCCGTCGCAATTGCCGCCGGTATTGGTCGAGATGATCGATTTGCTGAGAGTCAAAGTTCCGCCCAGGCCGTCGTTATTGTAGATCCCGCCACCGAAAGTCGAAGCCGAATTGCCGACAATGGTGGCGTAGGTCATCACCGCGTTCTGGCTGCTATCTTGATAGACGGCGCCTCCACCGAGGCCCGCAGCGGAGTTCGAGTAGAAAGTATTGTTGATCGCGGTCAGACCGCATTCGCTAAAAACCGCTCCACCCGTATCTCCCGATTGATTGGTTGAAAATGCGGAATTTGTCAGCGTCAGCGTGCTGCCGTAGCAGCTGATTGCACCGCCTTTCGTGGCCGCGTGATTGCCGACGAACTGGCTACTGTCGATCGTCGACGTACCGAAAAGATTCCAGATCGCGCCGCCGTCGCCGCTGGAAGATGTGTTATCCGTGAATGTGCCCGTGGACACGAACACGCCGCCGCCATCGTTCTCGATTCCGGCACCGTAACCTGCCGCGTTATTCGTAAATGTTGAACTTTTCACCGTGACGGTGCCGCTGGATATCTGCACTGCGCCGCCGTCGAAGGCCTCATTATTCGTGAAACTGCTGGAGATGATCTGCGAGTCGCCGGATGCATTCGAGATCGCGCCGCCTTCGCCCGAGCCTCCCGCGTTGACGGCATTATTGCTGAACGTCGAGTTGCTGATTTGCACAGTGCCGCCATCGTTGCGCAACGCGCCGCCATGCTGATTCGAGTTCGAGTTGACGGTGCCGTTGCCGGAGAATGTGCTGGATGTCGCGTATATCGCGCCGAAGTTGTCGATCGCCACATCGGTCGAGACGTTGTCTTTAATGGTTACCCTGCTCAGATTCAGCGCACCGAAATTCTCCAGCGCATGCACGGAATTGAAAGCACCGCGTTGCAGAGTGAGGTTCTTCAGCGAGAGGCTGTCGCCGTTCGAAATCTGGAAAAACGCATACGCGTCCGAGCCGTCAAACGTAATGCGATTCGCGCCGTCGATGACGACATTTGCGCTGACGGATCGGTAGCTCGAAAACGTGATGGTCACCGGCGAGCTGCCGCAGCTGAACGTTATGGTTCCGCCGCCGCCGGCTTGAACATTGTTGAACGCGGTGACGAAGCCGGTCTCGTTGCAGTTCGGCGATGACACCACAGCGTCGGCGGCGATCGCCGATGCGCTCCATGCAACGCTCGCGACAATCGCCAAACGCAGTAGGCCGTTCAGTGGACCAGACATGAAAACCTTTCTTGCGTTACGGCCCGCCGATATTGCCCAAGCGCCATCAAGGACGCCGCGACTTTCTTTCTTATGCAGTTTTCTACGCGAGTGTTCGCAGCCATCGCACGCCTTTCCTTTGAGTTTTGACGCAGATTTTTTTACACGAACAGCAATACAGCCCGCACGACGGAGAAGCTTTATGGTTGCCTTCGGATGCGATGAGCAAAAGCTTAGGTAAACCTTAGGCGAGGCCAAGTTGCTGATATATTTGATGTGCCAAGCTTTTCGCTCCACGCAGGAAATGTCGCGCGATGACGAACGAAGTGCCGTTGGATGGTTGGATCGTTTTCGGCGATGCCGCCATCGACGTCGCGGGGAGGCGTCTTTTCGTGAATGAGCAGGTTGTTTC
>DATAVJ010000017.1:0-17039 GCA_036267795.1 Rudaea sp. | reverse complement strand
CGGACTGACGTATCAGATCGGCAATTTCATCTCCGCCGGTGTGCCATGGGTGCTGACATCGCTGGCCGAAGCCAACAACAAGCAATACGGATTGACGATGGCGATATTCATTGCAGTCGTCGCGATTCTGCTCGCCGTCGTGACAGCGTTCGGTCCGGAAGCGAAAGGGCAGCGCTTTGGCGTAACCGGCAAAACGGTCGGCAACGCCGCAACCTGATGGCTGTATCGCTGCCGCCGAACTTGGCGGCAGCGTCGCGATCCGGCATTATGCGAACTATTCGCATTTGCATTTGGTGTCGCAATGTCGCTCTGTCGCTCGTTTTCGCTCATTCTTTTTCTGACGGCGGTCCTCGCGCCGGCGATTTTCGGCGCTGAGAAAACGACCACCGATCCGACAGCGGAAATTGCGGCGCTGAAAAAAGAAATCGCCGAGCTGAAGAAATCGGCATATCACCCCGAACTCGGCGAACAAATGTTGGGTATCCAGATCCGGCATGCGCGGCTATGGTTCGCCGGCGAAGCGCAAAACTGGAATCTCGCCGCATTCGAATTGCAGGAATTGAAGGAAGCGTTCGACGCCGTCGTAGAACAGAATCCGGAACACGCGATCTTCCAGCCGCAACGTCTCGCCGATATTTTGCCGGCAATGACGAAAGGCCCGATCACAGCGCTGCGCGATTCGATCGATCATTCGAGCAAACCCGAATTCGAGAAAGCGTTCGACGCGCTGTCGGCCGGATGCACCGGTTGTCATCACATCGCGGGCAACGATTTTCTCGTGATTCAGCGGCCGAAAACGCCGCTGCTCGACAATCTGCAAACAGCGGTCGCACCGCCGCCGAAAAGGTAATCGACTACAACGCCACGCGTTTGGCACCGGCATAGTGATCGCGCCAATAAGCGCCGTCTAAATAATCCAGCCGCACCGTTCCGCCTTCGTTCGGCGCATGCACGAAGCGACCTTCGCCGACGTAGATGCCCACGTGCGTGATATGTCCGCGCCGGCCGAAGAAAATCAGATCGCCGGACGCGAGATCGTCGCGCCGAATTTCAGCGGCTTGGATGTGATCGATGTCTTGCGCCGTGCGCGGCAGGACGACGCCCGCCACATCGAGGAAAACGTAGTCGACCAGTCCGCTGCAATCGAAACCGGAATCCGGCGTGTTGCCGCCGTGGCGGTAGGGAGTGCCGACGAGTCCGATGGCGCGGAACAAAATATCGTTCGCGGCCTGTTCGCCGTGATGATGAAGGGGATTGGGCCCGCGCGAAATCGCAATCGTCGGTTTCGGCTTGAACGGCGCGCATGCGACGAGCGCCATCGTGAATGTCGCGATTGCACTTGCGCGGAAGAGTGTCGACGCGGCCATCGACGCGTACGTTCGAGCAATGCAATTGCCCTGTCAATGTCGGCTGCCGCCGCGAAACACGCTACCATTCGTCACCCACTTCAGGATCGCGTAATGCAGATCGAGAACGGAAAAGTCGTCTTCTTCCACTATTGGCTCAAGGACGATGCCGGCAATGACATCGAAAGCTCGGAAGGCCGTACGCCGATGGCCATCATGTACGGCCGCGGCAACATTATTCCGGGTCTGGAAAAGGCACTCGCAGGCCGTTCGGAAGGCGACCGTTTCGACGTGATCGTGACGCCCGGCGAAGGCTATGGCGAGCGCCGCGACAATTTCACGCAGCGCGTCCCCAAGAAATATGTACCGGACGCCGACAGTCTAAAACCCGGCGATTCGACGATGCTGCAGACGGATCAAGGTCCGCGTTCGGTCGTCGTCGTGAAGGTGGGATCGAGCGTCGTCGATGTCGACCTGAATCATCCGATGGCGGGAAAGACATTGCACTTCGCGATCGAGATCACGCAGGTGCGCGACGCGACGCAAGAGGAAGACGCGCACGGCCACGTGCACGGGGAAGGCGGGCATCATCATTGAGCTGGAGCTTGTCATTCCCGCGAAAGCGGGAAGCCAGTGCCTTTGATTCTTGATGCGCCCCAACAGCGAAAGTCGCTGGATTCCCGCTTTCGCGGGAATGACAGCGGTTATTTTGTTCCGTCGTGGCAATGCTAAAAAATCGAAGGGCCCAGCTTGCGCCGGGCCCCTCGGGACTCCCCACTACTATCTTTAAGCGGCGACGCTGCTGACCAGCGTCAATTTCGGGCGCGACGGCTGCGCGGCGACCGAGTTGGACAAGCTGTCGTACAGCTCGACCTGCGTATTCGTGATTTCTTCTTCGAAACGGCTCAGACGTTCCTGAGCGGCGGCGGCGATCGGCGCCGGAATCGCATTTACATCGAGCATCTGGCGGACCAGTTCGCGATGGTGATCGGTGAATTCCGGATCACGCACCGCTTCTTCGAGTGCGCACACCATCGCGGCCAGCCAACCGGAGCTCGGTGAGCGCAGTGCCAGCAGCATTTCGTTGGTGTGAAGTTTCATGATCCGTTTCCGCCGATGGCCGGCTTTTGCCGACGTGGAGTCATAATGCAGATTCGGTGCCAAGGCTGGAGCGTGGAATTCTTGCCTTTTACCTGGCCCATCCAGCACCCTTGCATACCGCCGGAATGCGAGAAAAACCATGCAATGGCTCAAACCGCTGATCGCGTTGCTTCTGCTGCCGAGCTTGTGTGACGCAGTTCAACAAAAAACGTCAGATTTTGACCTGATCGTCCGCCACGGCACCGTGTACGACGGTTCCGGCGGCGATCCGAAGCAAACCGACGTCGGTGTGCGCGGCGACCGCATCACGGCCATCGGCGATCTGTCGAAAGCGCATGCCGCGCAGGAGATCGACGCGCATGGCATGGCCGTCTCGCCCGGTTTCGTGAACATGCTGTCGTGGGCGCCGGATTCCCTCTACATCGACGGGCGCTCGCTGTCGGACATCAAGCAAGGCGTGACGCTGGAAGTTTTCGGCGAAGGCGATTCTCTCGGGCCGCTCACACCCGAATCGCGGGCCGCCATGTTGGCCGGGCAGGGCGACTTGAAGCATCCCGTCGAATGGACGACGCTGGGCGAAGGACTCGACACGCTGGCCAAACGCGGCGTGTCGCCGAACATCGCATCGTTCGTCGGCGCAACCACGATCCGCGAGCACGAAGTGGGTTATGTCAATCGCGCGCCGAACGCCGAAGAATTGAAGCGCATGCAGGACCTCGTCCGCGCCGCCATGCGCGAGGGTGCGCTCGGCGTGGGCTCCGCGCTGATCTATTCGCCCGCCACGTACGCGAAAACCGACGAACTGATCGCCATCACGAAAGCGGCAGGCGAATTCGGCGGCGCTTATATCTCGCACATGCGCAGCGAGGGCGACCGCTTGATCGAATCGCTCGACGAACTGATCCGCATCGCGCGCGAGGCGCACGTGCACGGCGAGGTGTATCACTTCAAGGCCGCCGGCAAATCCAACTGGCCGAAGATGAGCGAAGCCATCGCGAAGATCGAGGCCGCGCGCAAAAGCGGCATCGACATTTCCGCGAACATGTACAGCTATACCGCGGGTGCTACCGGTCTGGATGCAGCGATGCCGTCGTGGGTGCAGGAAGGCGGCGTCGATGCGTGGATAAAACGGTTGCAGGATCCGGCGATCCGCGCCCGGGTCGTCAAGGAAATGGGCGAACCCGGCAAAGATTGGGAGAATCTCCTGCTCGCCGCCGGTTCGGCGGACAACGTGCTGCTCGTCGCATTCGACAAGGAGGCGCTGAAGCCGCTGACCGGCAAGACGCTGGCCGACGTCGCGCGCATGCGCGGCAAGTCGCCGGAAGAAACCGCGATCGATCTCGTCATCGAAGACCATACGCGCATCGGCACCGTTTACTTCCTGATGTCCGAAGACAACGTGAAACTCGGCCTGTCGCAACCGTGGGTCGCGCTCGGTTCCGACGAAGGTTCATACGAGCCGAAAGGCGTGTTCCTGAAATTCCAGCCTCATCCGCGCGCCTACGGCAACGTCGCACGGTTCCTCGGCAAGTATGTGCGCGACGAAAAAGTCGACACGCTCACCGATGCGATCCGCAGGCTGAGTGCATTGCCCGCGCACAATCTGAAATTGCGCGACCGCGGTGAAATCAAGATCGGCGATTACGCCGACATCGTCGTGTTCGATCCCGCGACGATCATCGACCACGCGACGTTCAACGATCCGCAAAAATTCGCGACTGGCGTACGCGACGTCGTCATCAACGGCGTGCAAGTATTGAAGGACGGTGAACACACCGGCGCCAAACCAGGCCAGGTCGTGCGCGGACCCGGCTGGACCGGTTGGCGCACGCCGGCGCAACACCGTCGCTCCATCGCCGCCACCGCGGTTGCGATGGAGCGCTCTGGCGCCGAATGACTCCACGAAAATCCGACGTCGTAGTTCTAGGCGGCGGCGTCATCGGTCTAGCGTGCGCGCTGTATTTGTTGCGCGCCGGCCGCAGCGTGACCGTTCTGGAGATGAATCGCGTCGGTTCGGCGGCCTCGCATGGCAATTGCGGGACGATCACGCCGAGTCACGCCATGCCGCTGGCCACGCCGGGCGTCATCGGACAGGCAATGCGCTGGATGCTCAAACCCGACGCGCCGCTGCGCATCGCGCCGCGCCTGGATTTCGGCCTGCTCGAATGGCTGCTCAATTTCGCGCACCGCTGCAACTGGAATGACGCGAAGCGAATCACGACGATCAAATCCGGATTGCTTCACCTGTCGCGCCGATTGCTGGAAGCATTGATCGTCGAAGAAAAACTCGATTGCGAATTCGGCGCCGTCGGCACCATGAACGTGTATCGCGATGCGGCCGCCTTCGAAAAATCGCATTGGTTGGCGGCGCTGCTGAAAGAGAACGGCATCGATACCGAAACGCTGGACGCCGCGCAGACGCGTGCGCGCGAGCCGGCATTGAACGATTCCGTCGCCGGCGCGTATTTTCATCCGGGCGACGCGCATCTGCGGCCCGATCGCTTTATGTCGGAACTCGCGCGTGTCGTCAGAGAAAAAGGCGGCACGATCTGCGAATCAACAACGATCACCGGTTTCCGCGTCGACGGCGATCGCGTCGGCGCCATCGCCACCGACCAAGGCGAGTTTTCCGGAAACGAGGTGGTACTCGCACTCGGATCGTGGTCGCCGTTGCTGGCGCGCCAGCTCGATTTGCGCATTCCGATCCAGCCTGGCAAAGGATATTCGATCACGTACACGACACCGTCGATCGCACCCCGGATTCCGATGACGTTGAAAGAGCGCGCCGTGTGCGTCACCGCGTGGAGTTCGGGTTTCCGGCTTGGCAGCACGATGGAATTTGCCGGTTACGACGATTCGCTGAACCGCACGCGCCTCGATGCGCTCAAGCGCGGTGCGGCGGAATATCTTCGCGAACCCGAAGGCAAGACCGTCACCGAAGAATGGTTCGGCTGGCGGCCGATGACATACGACGATCTCCCGCTGATCGGTCGGCCGGGAAAGCTACGCAACCTGGTGACGGCAACCGGACACGGCATGCTGGGCGTCACGATGTCCGCCGCGACGGGGGAATTGGTCAGCGACATCATCTGCGGTGCCGAGCTTCCGCTCGATGTGGCACCGTTCGATCCGAACCGATTCGCGCTTTGACGCTGACGACAAACGAATGGCGAAACGATTGGTGGAATCGGCTGCTCGCGCACTTTGCGGGTTTGTCGCAAGCAAAAGCACTGTGTAATCTGCGGCAGCGACGCTAAGCTGCGCGTACGTTCCGAATCCAGGCAGACACTTGACCGACACCTATACCCTGCATCACGGCACGTCGCCGTTGCTCATCTCGCTGCCGCACAACGGGACGCAACTGCCACGGGATTTAGACGCGAGGCTGACGCTGGATGCGCAGCGCGTTCCGGATACCGACTGGCATGTCGAAAAACTGTACGGCTTCGCGCATGCGCTCGGCGCATCTATGATCGTGCCGAATTATTCGCGCTACGTGATCGATCTGAATCGTCCGCGCGATGATGCTTCGCTTTATCCCGGGCAGAACACGACGGGATTGTGTCCAATCACTACGTTTTCCGGCGAGCCGGTTTATTTGCCAGGACAGGAGCCGGACAAAACCGAGATCGCCGCGCGCATCGAAACTTATTGGCAGCCGCATCACACGGCGTTGACGGAAGAAATCGAGCGCATCGGCGAAGCGCATGGCCGCGTCGTGTTGTGGGAAGGACATTCGATTCGCAGCGTCGTGCCGTTTTTGTTCGAAGGACGCCTGCCGGATTTGAACATCGGCACGGCCAATGGCGACAGTTGTTCGGCCGGATTGCAGCGGCGACTGGTCAACGTGCTCGATGCGCAGCGCGACTATTCCTACGTATTGAACGGTCGATTCAAGGGCGGCTACATCACGCGCCATTTCGGCAAGCCGTCGCGCGGTGTGGACGCTATCCAATTGGAACTGGCACAACTGAACTACATGGACGAAGACACGTTCGAATACGCCGATGCGCGCGCCGCGAAATTGCAATCGGTGATCAGGAAGTTGCTGGAAGCCGCGCTCGGCTGAGCCGTTCAGCGCGCGGGTTTAATCGCTTCCAGCTCCCACAAGAGATACGCGGGCTTTAGTGACGCCTGTTTTCCGCGCAGCCAGCGCGACAACGAACGCAATTTTCTCGAAAAACGTTTAGCGTGCGAATTGTTTTCGGCCGATCCGGCGATCGCGCTGTAGGCGTCCGATCGGTAAACACGGCGAACGTCGAGAGCGCGAAACGAACCGTTGAAACCATACATGCGGCCGAGCGGTGGGTCGCCGCAAAAATACGTATGCGTCTGTTCCGTGACGATGTTGACGTGTGTCGGATCGGTGAACGCCTCCGCGTTTGGATAGGCCGGCGTGAGCGCGTAAAAGCGTCCGCCCGGCGCGAGCACGCGCCAGATTTCGTTCATCAACCGGATAAAGGGAAACGTCGTGCTGCCGCCGTCGGCCGTCGGCAGAATTCGCGGCACGTGTTCGATGAAATCGTAGGCGGAAACCGATCCGAAACTATTGTCGTCGTAGGGGATCGGATCGAGAAAAAGATTCGCGACTTTATATTCGAACGCACCCTGCGCCGCGAGCGGACGCACATCCACGCCGCATACGTGCGAGCGCGAATAAGGGTTGCGCGGAATTTCGCCGCAACCCAGATCGAGATGTCGATCCGGAACTGCCATCCCTAAATGATGACAGTTTTTATTGTGCCGGTGTGCTGCAGATTTCTTCGATGTCCTGCGCGGCGATGCCTTTGTGGCTCATGCGGTCGCGCAACGCGGGTGTGCACGTGTCGCTCGTCGGTGCGCTGGTGGGAGCGATTGCATTTCCCGCGCAGCCGGCGCGGACGTTGTCGTGCGTCTGGAATGCGCCGCCCAGATCGATGTCGCCTGTCACGACGCTATTCGCTGCTGTCGTCACTTGATAACGAAGTCGATTCGAATCGATCACCTGGTGAAAATCGCCGCCTGTGATCTCGACGCGATTGTTCTGGAATTCGCTGCGCGTGGCGGCGCGGACTGCCTGCGGATCGGCATTGTCGAATCGAAGCTGTACGTCTTTCACGCCGTCGGGAACAGCGATCGTGAGCATGGTGTCGCTGAGCTGCACGCCGAAGTTGTTTTTGTAGATGGCGGTGCAAACCGTGGCGTCTGTCATGCCGTCGGTGGTGCGGTGTACTTCCCACGCGCCGCTGCGGAAGATAACCGGAGAACTCGTCAGCGATTGCGCGTGACTGGCGATTGCGCAAATCATCAGCGAAGCCGACGCGAGACGGCTATTCAAACGCGCGCGCACATTCATGCTGTCCTCCCAGTGTCGGCAGGATTCTAGCCTGCGCATTTGCGCCGCAAACGTAAACAGACGAAAAGACGAAACGCCAGTTAAAGGCCGTTTATCAATGCAAACGTCATCAAACTTCGAGCTGGGCGAGGTCGCCTTTCGTTTCCAGCCATTCCTTTCGGTCGGCTGCACGTTTTTTCGCCAACAACATGTCCATGAGCATTGCGGTGCCGTCGTCGTTGTCGATCGTGAGCTGCACGAGGCGCCGCGTATCCGGATCGATCGTCGATTCGCGCAACTGGGGCGGATTCATTTCGCCCAACCCCTTGAAGCGCATGACGTTGACCGCGCCTTTCATTTTTTCGCGCTCGATCTTCTGCAGCATCGCGTCGCGTTCGGCTTCATCGAGGCAATAGAAAATCTGCTTGCCCACATCCACCCGGAACAGCGGCGGCATCGCGACGAAGACATGACCGTCGCGTACGAGCGCCGGGAAATGTTTGAGGAACAACGCGGACAGCAGAGTGGCAATGTGCAAACCATCGGAGTCGGCGTCCGCGAGGATCACTACTTTGCCGTAGCGCAATCCGGAAATGTCGTCGCGGCCGGGATCGCAGCCGATGGCGACGGCCAGATCGTGTACTTCCTGCGACGCGAGCACGGAACCCGAATCCACTTCCCACGTATTCAGAATTTTTCCGCGCAGCGGCAGAATCGCCTGATAATCCTTGTCGCGCGCCTGTTTCGCCGAGCCGCCGGCGGAATCGCCTTCGACCAGAAACAGTTCGGTGCGCGACAAATCGCTCGATGCGCAATCGGCCAGCTTGCCGGGCAAGGCAGGGCCTTGGGTGATTTTCTTGCGGACGATCTGCTTCTCGGCTTTCAGCCGTAGCGTCGCGCGTTCGATGGCGATCTGCGCGATGCGTTCGCCGAGTTCGACATGCTGATTGAGGAACAGCGAGAAGCCATCGTGCGTCGCGTTCTCGACGAATCCGGCCGCGTCGCGCGAGGACAGACGTTCTTTCGTCTGCCCCGAAAATTGCGGATCCTGCATTTTCAACGACAACACGAACGACAACCGATCCCATACGTCTTCCGGCGCGAGCTTCACGCCGCGCGGCAGCAAATTGCGGATGTCGCAAAACTCACGCAGCGCTTCGGTCAATCCGGAGCGCAATCCGTTGACGTGCGTGCCGCCTTGCGCGGTCGGGATCAGATTGACGTAGCTTTCCTGCGCGAGTTCGCCGTCCGGAACCCAGGCCAATGCGAAATCGACGGCGTTCCTGTCGCGCTCCAGCGAACCGAGATACAAGTCGCGCGGGAGGTATTCGTTGGCGCCGAGCATCGAGCGCAGATAATCGCGCAGGCCTTCCTCGTAGAACCACTCATCTTTCTCGCCGGTCGCCTCGTCGGTCAAGCGCACCGTCAGGCCCGGACAAAGCACGGCCTTCGCGCGAAGGACGTGCTTCAACTTGGGCAGCAATATCTTTGACGTATCGAAGTATTTCGGATCCGGCCAGAAACGTACGGTGGTTCCGGTTTGTTTCTTGGCAACGGTGCCGACCGCTTTCAGATGGGTCGCGCGATCGCCGTTCTTGAAGTCCATGCGCCAAATCTGGCCGTCGCGCCGTATCGTCACTTCAACTCTGGTCGAGAGTGCATTCACCACCGACACGCCTACTCCGTGCAGGCCGCCGGAATACGTGTAGTTCTTGTTCGAAAACTTACCGCCCGCGTGCAGGCGCGTGAGGATCAATTCGACGCCCGGAATGCCTTCTTCCGGATGGATGTCGACCGGCATGCCGCGTCCGTCGTCGCTCACCTCGGCCGATCCGTCTGCATAAACGATCACCTCGATCGTCTTCGCGTAACCGGCGATCGCTTCGTCGACGGAATTGTCGACGACTTCCTGCACCAGGTGATTCGGCCGCGTGGTGTCGGTATACATCCCGGGCCGGCGTTTGACCGGCTCCAGACCCGACAGGACTTCGATGTCGGCGGCGTTGTATTTGCTGTTCATGCGACCAGTGTAGTGCGAAAGCCGGGCATGGTCGGGATTCATCCGCGGAATTGCAAGCACTCGCGGCAGGCCCCATCTGCCTGTAAACTATCGCTTTACCAGCATCAGGAATGCTGCGGCCATGACTCCCCTCATTTTTGTCACCGGCGGTGTGGTGTCTTCTCTCGGGAAGGGCATCGCATCGGCGTCGCTGGCGGCTATCCTCGAAGCGCGCGGTCTGCGCGTCACGATGATGAAGCTCGATCCGTACATCAATGTCGATCCGGGCACGATGAGCCCGTTTCAGCACGGCGAGGTATACGTCACCGATGACGGTGCGGAGACCGATCTCGACCTCGGCCACTACGAACGTTTCGTCCGCACGCGTCTCACCGGCAAGAATTCCATCACGACCGGAAAAATCTACGAGGCCGTGATCCGCAAGGAACGCCGCGGCGATTATCTCGGCGCGACGGTGCAGGTGATTCCACACATCACCGACGAAATCAAACATTGCATCTACGAAGCGACGCGGGGTTACGACGTGGCGCTGGTGGAAATCGGCGGCACGGTCGGCGACATCGAATCGCAACCGTTCCTCGAAGCGATCCGTCAATTGCGCATCGAACACGGCGCCGACAAATGCCTGTTCATGCATCTCACGCTGGTGCCGTACATCAAGGCGGCCGGCGAAATAAAAACGAAACCGACCCAGCATTCGGTGAAGGAATTGCGCGCGCTCGGCATCCAGGCCGACATTCTTCTGTGCCGTTGCGAACAGCCGCTGCCGCAATCCGAGCGCCGCAAGATCGCGCTGTTCACGAATGTGCCGGAGAAAGCGGTCATCAGCGCGGTCGACGTCGATACGATCTACAAACTCCCGCTGTGGCTGCATCAGCAGGGTTTGGACGATATCGTCGTTTCGCATCTGCGTCTGGATACCAAGCCGGTAAATCTGCTCGAGTGGGAGCGCACCGTCGAAGCCATCGAGCATCCGAAAGATGAAGTAACCATCGCCATCATCGGCAAATATGTCGAACACAAAGACGCGTACAAATCGCTCGGCGAAGCGCTGCGCCACGGTGGATTGAAGCAATCCGCCCGCGTGAATTTGCGCTGGCTCGAATCCGAAGACATCGAAGCGCGCGGACCGGAATCGCTGCGCGACGTCGACGGCATTCTTGTTCCCGGCGGGTTCGGAAAACGCGGCTTCGAAGGCAAGATCGCGGCCGCGCGTTTCGCACGCGAGAACAAGATTCCGTATTTCGGCATCTGCTATGGCATGCATGCGGCGGTGATCGATTTCGCGCGCAACATCGCTGGTCTCGATGGCGCCAATTCGACGGAAAACGATCGGCATTGCGCGCATCCCGTGATCGCGCTCATCACCGAATGGACGACCTCTGCAGGCGACGTCGAACGCCGCGACGAAGCTTCCGACCTCGGCGGTACGATGCGTCTCGGCGCGCAGGAATGCCGTCTGCGCGCCGGATCGATTTCGCGTGCGGCCTACGGCCAAGACGTGATTCGCGAACGTCATCGCCACCGCTACGAATTCAACAACCGTTACCGTCAGCAGTTCGAAGATCTCGGTCTCGTCATCGCCGGAAAAGCGATGGATGATCTGCTCGTGGAAATCGTCGAATTCTCCGCGCAGCAACATCCGTGGTTCGTCGCATGCCAGTTCCATCCGGAATTCACGTCGACGCCGCGCGACGGCCATCCGCTGTTCAACGGTTTCGTGCGCGCGGCGCGCGAGTACAAGATCGTTCGCGACGCGCCGAGATTCGCGAAGGAAGTGGCGGCATGAATTCTTTGTTGCTCGTCATTCCCGCGAAAGTGGGAATCCAGTTCCTTGCTCTTTCTCGCGTACTTTGTGGACGAACAAAAGCGTTGGATTCCCGCTTTCGCGGGAATGACGATTCTTTGAGTGTCGTCCGATGAATCTTTGCGGGTTTGAAGTCGGACTCGACAAACCGTTGTTTCTGATCGCCGGCCCCTGTGTCGTCGAATCGCAGCAATTGCAAATCGACACCGCGGGCACGCTCAAGGAAATAACCGGCAAACTCGGCATTCCTTTCATCTTCAAGTCGAGTTTCGATAAGGCGAACCGCACATCCGCGTCGAGCTTCCGCGGTCTGGGCATGGCGGAAGGTTTGCGCATTCTTTCCGAAGTGAAAAAGCAGGTCGGCGTTCCCGTTCTCACCGACGTGCACGAATACACGCCGATGGACGAAGTCGCGGCTGTCGTCGACGTATTGCAGACGCCCGCCATGCTATGCCGCCAGACCGACTTCATCCAGAAAGTCGCCAGCGCCGGCAAGCCCGTCAACATCAAGAAAGGCCAGTTCCTGTCGCCGTGGGAAATGAAGCACGTATCCGAGAAAGCGCTCGCGACCGGCAACACGCAGATCATGGTGTGCGAACGCGGCGCGAGTTTCGGCTACAACAATCTCGTGTCGGACATGCGCAGTCTCGCGGTGATGCGCGACACCGGATGTCCCGTCGTGTTCGACGCGACTCACTCCGTGCAGCTTCCCGGCGGCGCGGGCGGCAAGTCCGGTGGCCAGCGCGAATTCGTGCCGGTGCTGTCGCGCGCGGCAGTGGCGGTGGGTATCGCCGGGATTTTCATGGAGACGCATCCCGATCCGGAGAAGGCGTTGTCGGACGGTCCGAATGCGTGGCCATTGGGCAAGATGAAGGTGTTGCTGGAAACGCTTGTCGTGCTGGATAGCACGGTGAAGAAGGACGGCCTTGCCGAATCCGCGGATTGAAAGTGTGATAAAGTATTACCAAAGAGATTGGAGTAATACTTCATGCAGACGATGATGACCACGAAAGGGCAGGTGACGATTCCCAAGCGCGTTCGTGACGAGCTTGGACTGAAACCGGGCCGTCCTGTCGAATTCGACATCAACAATGCCGGTGAAGTAGTGATTCGTAAGTCGAGAGCGAAACAAGGTCGTCCGGATCGATTTGACAAGGCGGTAGGCGCTGCCACCGTCAAGTGGAAGAGCACCGCTGAAATAATGGCTATTTTGCGGCCTGACGATTGATGCTATTAGTCGATACCAATGTCCTGTTGGATATTTTCGAAAACGATAAGCAATGGGTCGATTGGTCGCTCGCAAAAGTGCGTGGATTCGCGCAATTACTGCAGTTGTCGATCGATCCGATCGTCTATGCTGAACTTTCGGTCTGCTTCGCATCGGTCGTGGAATTAGATGCCATGCTTTCAGAGTTGCAGATCGATTTAGTCGCGGCGCCCAGGGAGGCTTTATTTCTTGCAGGTCGCAAATTTGTGGGCTATCGCCGCCGCGGCGGTCCGAAAAGCAATGTCCTGCCTGATTTCTTGATCGGTGCTCACGCCGCAGTTCGGCAGTGCCCGATTCTTACGCGTGACACACGAAGATACCGTACATATTTCTCATCCGTACAACTCATTGCACCGGACGCACGCACGTGACGCACATATCTCGCATTCATGCCCGCGAAATCCTCGACTCGCGCGGCAATCCGACGCTCGAAGCGGAAGTCACGCTGAGCGACGGTTCTCTAGGTCGCGCGGCAGTGCCCAGCGGCGCATCGACCGGCTCGCGCGAAGCCGTCGAACTGCGCGATGGCGATAAATCCCGCTATCAAGGCAAGGGCGTCAAGAACGCCGTGGCCAACGTCAATGGCGTGATTGCGCAGGCGCTGAAAGGTTTCGATGCAACGGATCAATCCGGGCTCGATAGAAAATTGATCGCGCTGGACGGCTCGCCGAACAAAAGCAAACTCGGCGCGAACGCATTGCTTGGCGTTTCGCTCGCGAACGCGCATGCGGTTGCTGCATCGAAGAAAGTGCCGTTGTGGAAATACCTGGCAGGTTCGCGCCAGGCGGCGCTGCCTGTGCCGATGATGAATATCGTCAACGGCGGCGCACACGCCGACAACAACGTCGACATGCAGGAATTCATGGTGCTGCCGGTCGGCCTTCCGAATTTTTCCGAAGCGCTGCGGGCCGGTGTGGAAATTTTCCATTCGCTGAAAAGTGTACTGAAGGCGAAAGGATTGAACACCGCCGTGGGCGACGAGGGCGGCTTCGCGCCGGATTTGAAATCGAACGAGCAGGCCGTCGAAACGATTCTCGAAGCGATCGGCAAAGCGGGCTATCACGCAGGCAAGGATGTTTATCTCGGCCTCGACGTCGCCAGTTCCGAGTTCTACAAAGACGGCGTCTATCATCTCGACGGCGAAGGCAAAAAACTTTCCTCACACGAACTGATCGAGTTCTACGCGAACTGGTGCGCGAAATATCCGATCATCACCATCGAGGACGGCATGGCCGAAGGCGATTGGGATGGCTGGAAGGCTTTGACGGAAAAACTCGGCAAGAAAGTGCAGCTCGTCGGCGATGATTTGTTCGTCACCAACACCGCGATCTTCAAGCAGGGCATCGAAAAACATATCGCCAACGCCATTTTGATCAAAGTGAATCAGATCGGCACGTTGACGGAAACGCTGGACGCCATCGCGATGGCCGACAAAGCGAACTACGCGTCGATCGTGTCGCATCGTTCCGGCGAAACCGAAGACACGACGATCGCCGACATTTCGGTCGCGACGACGGCAACGCAGATCAAGACCGGTTCGCTGTGCCGCAGCGATCGCGTCGCGAAATACAACCAGCTGTTGCGTATCGAAGAAGCGTTGGGCAGCGCGGCGACATACGCGGGTCGCGTCGCTTTCGCGAATGTTCCGGGACTCGTCGGCTGATACGGTCGATCCGGTGCTGCGCTACGCTGCGTTGATTCTGCTGGCCCTGCTGATCGCACTGGAAGTAAAGCTCTGGGCCGGCGAAGGCGGCATGCGCGCGGTATGGCAGCTGGAGAAAAATCTCGACGATCAAAAAGCGGAGAATCAAAAACTGCGACAGCGCAACGAAGCGCTGGCGGCGGAAGTGCAGGATCTGAAATCCGGCAAGGCGGCCATCGAAGAACGCGCGCGGTCGGAACAGGGGCTGATCAAACCGGGCGAAGTTTTCTATCAAGTCGTCGAACCTCCCAACGGCAAGAAGGCCGACAATGGCAATCCCTGAGCCTGTTTGGTGCGTCGTGCCCGCCGCCGGACGCAGCACGCGCATGGGGGGCGATATCCCGAAGCAATATTTGCCCATCGGCGGCAAGCCCATGTTGATGCACACGCTGACACGGTTGGCGACGCATCCGCTCGTCGCTGGCGTCGTTGTCGTGCTGGCCGATGGCGACAGCTATTGGGCGGGCATGGACCGTCTGCGCGGAAAACCGGTGCGGACCGCTATCGGCGGCGACGAGCGTGCCGATTCCGTGCTCGCGGGGTTGCGGGCAGTTCCGGACAATGTGGATAAATCCCAATTTATACTCGTGCACGACGCAGCGCGCCCGTGCGTGCGCGCGCACGACATTTCGCGGCTGCTGGAATTCGGCGTTCCCGCCGGCGGTGCGATTCTCGCCGCGCCAGTGCGCGATACATTGAAACGTGCCGGCGGCGATCAGCGCGTTGTGGTTACCGAACCGCGCGAATCGCGCTGGCGTGCATTGACGCCGCAACTGTTCCGCCGTGACGAACTGACTGCGGCGCTCGAATCGGCGCGGTCGGCAGGAGTTTCGGCAACGGATGAGGCGATGGCGATGGAACGCAGCGGACACCGGCCCTTGCTCGTGGAAGGCAGCGAGGACAATATCAAAGTGACCACCGCGCCGGATTTCGCGCTGGCCGAATTCCTGCTCGGGAAAATCGAATGATGCGCATCGGACAGGGCTATGACGTGCACGCCTTCGGCGACGGCGATCATGCCGTCATCGGCGGCGTTCGGATCGCGCATTCGCGCGGCATCGTGGCGCATTCGGACGGCGATGTCGTCATCCATGCGTTGTGCGATGCGGTGCTGGGCGCGTTGTCGCTGGGCGATATCGGCAAGCATTTTTCGCCATCGGACGAACGCTGGCGCGGTGCGGACAGCCGCATTTTTCTGCGCCACTGCGCGGAGCTGATGCGCGAACACAATTTCACGCTCGGCAACGCCGACGTTACGATCGTATGCGAGTCGCCGAAAATCGCGCCGCATTCCGATGCCATACTTGCCAACCTCGCGGCGGATATCGGATGCGCGATCGATCGCATCAGCATCAAGGCGACGACCAGCGAGAAACTCGGATTTACCGGCCGCGGCGAGGGAATCGCCGCGCTTGCCGTCGTTCTGCTCGAATCGGACCGCTGACGCATGACGAACGCCGATGGCTTGCCGTACGCCCACGGCGGTCCGCCGTTGCGCGGCGTGCTGCGCGCAACGCCTGAAGATTTTTTCGTCGACGAAGATCTGGGTTTCGAACCGGATGGAACGGGCGAGCACGTTTTCGTGCGCGTCGAGAAGCGCGGCGCCAACACCGACTGGGTGGCGGGCGAACTGGCGAAATTCGCCGGTTTACGGCCCGACGCCGTAAGTTATTCCGGCATGAAGGATCGTCATGCTGTCACGCGGCAGACGTTTTCCTTGCACATGCCGGGGAAAACCGATCCGGACTGGAGTGCGGTTCTAAGTGACGATTTCCGAATCCTGTCCGTCGCGCGGCATAGCCGAAAACTCAAGCGGGGAACGCATAAACGCAATGTGTTTAAAATTATACTTCGCGACGTGAGCGGCGACGCGGCACGCGCGAACGAGATCGTTGCCGCGATAACGAAAGACGGCGTCCCCAATTATTTCGGCGAGCAGCGATTCGGGCGCGAATCGGCGAACGTCGGTCGTGCCATCGACATGTTTTCGGGCAAACGTGTGCGGCGCCACGAACGATCGCTGTTTTTGTCGGCGGCGCGATCGCATCTGTTCAATGCCGTTGTGGCCGAGCGCGTGCGCGGCGGGAGTTGGAACCGTCCGCTCGATGGCGATGTGTGGATGCTCGCAGGCACTCACAGCATCTTCGGACCTGAACCGATCGCGGACGAGTTGGCAGCGCGATGTAGCGGCGGCGACATCGATCCCACGGGTCCATTGTGGGGTGCGGGCGAACTGCGAAGCATGGCGTCGACGGAAACGCTGGAGCGTCGCATCGCGGAGGAACATCCGGTCCTGGCGCGGGGCTTGGCGACGCAAGGCCTGAAGCAAGAACGCCGATCGATCGTCCTGCGACCCGGAAATTTCGCAGCCATCTGGCTAACAGAGCACGATTTGGAGCTTAGATTCGACTTGAGTTCTGGCTCTTATGCTACGGTTATTATTAGGGAAATCTGCGCTGCTTGAGGCGCTCCGCAGTTTCGG
>DATAVJ010000016.1:0-77413 GCA_036267795.1 Rudaea sp. | reverse complement strand
GACGAATTCAATGCGTCGTCATGTCTCGCCATCTGCGACGTGGTTTTGTCACAATGCGCGGAAGAATATTGAAGGTTAGGGCATGTCGTTGAATCCGGATCAATACGGTGTTGTCGCCATCGCGGCGGCTATTTCGTTTCTTGTCGGTGCGTTGATCGCGTGGCTGATTGGGCGGCGTGCCGCGCACCGGGCCGGACGCGCGAGCCGCGACGTGGAAGTTTCGCAACTCGCCGGCGAACGCGATGCGAATCTCGAAACGCGGCGGCGTCTTCAGCAGGAGCAGGAATTTGCGACGCGCGAACTCACGGAGAGCCGTCACCGCATCGTGGAGATTTCCGAGCAGCGTGCCGCGCTCGAAGGACGGTTGGAACGATTGTCGATGGTTGAATCCGAACTCGCCGCCGCCCGTGGTCAAGTGTCGCACTGGAACGAAGCCTGCCAGCGCGCCGAGCAGCGTTTGACGGAGGCACTGACGCGCTTGCAGGAAGCCTCCGATCGCGAACTGTTGCTGAAGCAGGTGCGCGAGGATTTCGCCGACCGGTTCAAGACGCTGTCCGGCGAAGTACTCGATCAGCAGAGCCAGAAATTCACGGAGCAAAATCAGAACAACCTGGGAACATTGCTCAACCCATTACGCGACCAACTGGGCGATTTCCGCAAACTGGTCAGCGAATCGTATGAAAAGGAAAATATTGCGCGTGTTGCGTTGCAGACGGAACTCAAGTCCGAACTCAAGCAGCTGTTCGATCTGAATAATCGATTGAGCGACGAAGCCAATAGCCTCGCGCGCGCGCTCACCACGGAAAATCGCACACAAGGTTATTGGGGTGAACTTCGACTCGAGCGCTTGCTTGAGGCTTCGGGCCTGGAGAAGGGACGCGAGTACACGACTCAAGAGAGCTTTGTCGATGGTGATGGCGACCGTTATCGTCCGGATGCAATCGTCCGTTTGCCCGAGGGCAAGGACATCATCATCGATGCGAAGGTTGCGCTGATTGCGTATCGCGAGAGTTGTGATGCGGCCGAAGGCGCAATCCGCGAGCTGGCGCTTGAAAAGCACGTTGCGGCGATGCGTAATCACGTTCGTTCACTCGGCGAAAAAAACTATTCATCGTTGCCAGGTGTGCAAGCGCCTGATCTCGTGTTGATGTTCGTGCCGGTCGAAGCGGCTTTTCTCGAAGCGCTGCGCCACGATCCGTCGCTTTATGAAGATGCATTCGCGCGCAAGATCGTGATGGTCGGGCCGAGCAACTTGCTGGCGTCGCTACGCCTCATCGCACATTTGTGGCGCACCGATCAGCAGACGCGAAACGCCGAATTGGTATTCAAACGCGCCGCTGCGATGTACGACAAATTTGTGGGTTTCGTCGAAGATATCGAAAACGTCGGCAGCGCGATTGATCGCGCGCAGAAGGCACAGCAGTCGGCAATGAATAAGCTGGTGCGCGGTCGCGGAAACCTGGTGCGCAAAGCTGATGAGTTGCGGCAACTTGGAGCGGCGCCTGGGAAAGCGATCTCTCAGGCGCTACTCGACGAGGCGGGCGATGACGATGCGCAGGAGATGGTCAAGACATCACCGTGATCGATTCCGGTCTGGCCATGCAACCGTTGCGCTTCGTTTTGGTCATGAATTGCGCGGTTATTTTGCCCAGCGATTGACGCTGGCATCGATTTGCCCTGCAGTGCAGGGATCCAGCCCCTGTTTAGGATCCCTGGTCGCACTTGTATACATCGCGCTCGGATAATTCGCATCGTAGTCGGCCGAGATATCCGCCAGTCCCAAACTGCGGCCAAGCTCATGTACTGCGCGCGCATTCGCGTAGTCGGCGTCGGTTGTCGATTGAACGGCTGTTACCGCGAAACTGATAGAACCGTCTCTGCCCGCCACGACACGCGTGCTGGCGTCAGCACCGGGCGGAATAGCGGTTGGGCCGTCGGCCGCTGGACGCAAGACGGAATAGCGACCGTCGGTGGAACTGAACGTTTCGATCAGACGAAACGCCCTGTGCCGACTTTCCTGATCCTTGTTGATCGCGTTGGCCGCCTCGCGAAAAGCGGCCTGGTTGACAAGGTCGAGTTTCGGATCGATAAAAAACAGCCAATTGACAGTTCCGGAAGGTAGTCCTGCGACACCGGGGAGATTGGTCGTCAATGTGCATTGCAGTTTCGGAGCGGCCGGGTTGTAAACACGGATGCCGGTTGCGTAGCCGCCACCGCCGCCGTGACCGGCTTGTGGGAATCGGTCGGATGCGTTGCCGCCTGTGCCATCATCGCGCCAGCCATCGATGACGATGTGCGCGGCAACGACGTCGGTACAAAAAGCACCACAACTCCCTCCGCCACCGCCTTCCCAATGCCAATACAAATGCATTTCTGCTTGCGCACAAAAGGGCCACGCGAATGCTGTCAACAAAAAAATCGACAGACGGTGTTTCGTTTTCTTGAGTGTCATTACGTATCCTGATTCAAAGATTTTGGCGTCTCGGAATGCATCCGGAGACGGTATTCGTGAGTTTCGTCGGGAAAGAACGGCGCCGCAAAATCATCGCGGCGCCGCTCGTCGGATTACGGGCAAGGACGGCGTTGCAGTCCCTCGATCAAAAGCACTTTCGGAGCGCCTTCGCCGGTATACAGAGGATCGGCGATTTTCTCGAAATCCTTGAGGTAGAAGGCGGAGTTGCTCGTCTCGAAGGAAATCACGTTTCCGTCGGAACTGATCGAAGGGAATCGGCTCTCCCCGTTCGGCGTTGCCCACAGTTTTCCGATGCTGTCGCGTAACATCGTCTGCAACGTCACTTCGCCGCCGTTGGCCATGTCGGCAACGTAAATGTCCAGCCGATCGTTGCGATCTACCTGGTCACAGGCGGCCCTGTCACCGACCTGGTTGATCAGCGGAGAGGCGGACATAAAGGCAATGTAACGCCCGTCGGCACTGATCGAAGGTTCCGATCCACCCGTGGGCGGATACGCGGCGTCGAGACAAATCGGTTTCCATCCTCCCAATTGATCGGAACCATCTTTGCAGTCGCCGAGCAGGCGAGTAACGCTGACACCGTAGCTTTTGCCGGATGCAACGTCATACGTGTAGACGTCGGGCTGAGCATTGGTGTCGTTCGGATCCAAATTGTTCGACAGCGTCGTATAGGCAACCCACTGACCGTTCGCACTGATCGCGGGTGACCAACTCGGTCCATTCGCCGCAACGGCGCCGTTGGCCGAGACGAGATCGAACAGTCCGGTTGCGCGATGCCAAACAAAGATGTTGCCGCCAGGTACGTCGGCGGGCCGTGGTGATGTGGCGAGGTCCGTGGCAGCCGATACAAAAGCGAGTTGCGAACCGTCTGCGCTCAAAGTCGGCGAGTCTGATGGACCGTTGAACCACGGCGTAATATCCGTGTTGATCTTCGAGGCGCGGTCCCAGACAAATACGCGATTGAATGCATCGCTCGCGTGCAGATTCCCATCGACATTCAGTGCGGCGGACGCGTACGCCACGTAAGAACCGTCCTGGCTGATGAATGGCCCGCTTGCCGGTCCGTCTCCACCTGAACACGCCGGATTGGCTGGAAACGGAGCGCGGCAGTCCGCAAGGGCATCGAGTGTTGAAGTATCGACCATTGTGTAAGTCGCAGGGGTCGTCACACGGCCCAAATCCGTCCGCAAGTCGGCAATATAAATGTGAGGGCCGGGATTCGTGATGAAGCCGACGTCCGGCACATGAATCGATTTATTCCGCGCAGAAAAATCCATCGCTGTCGACGTGAATGCAACATAGCGGCCATCGCCGCTGATGGTGGCGCCGTAGCTGTCGGCATCGCCAAACGTTATTTGCGTGACCGTGCCAAGTGTTTTGTCATAAACCACAACGTCGCGCACGGCGACGTTGTTGCCGTCCGCTGCGAAATAGGAATTGTCGATGTCGTAGACCGCATAGCGACCATCGGCGCTGAGTGTTCCTACCGCGCCATTGCGCGAACCGTCGTGCAGCGTTGTGTCGATGAAGGGACCCGTGGGTAGCATGGCTGGAGACGCCGACGCAGCGGCGCTAATAAGCGTCGCCAAGGCAAACGCCGAGTTGCGAAAAGCAGAAGTTCGGTTGAGTTTCATTACTTTGTTCCTTGATTGAAGTTTGCGTTCAATGCAGCACCCATGCACGGATTCAATATCCAAGACGAGGGCGTCGCGTTCTGGTCCATCGCGCTTGGGTAGTTGCTGTCTGAGGGTTCGGTTTCGCTCACAAGTCCGGCAAGATTTCCGAGGGCGCGATTCGCAATGGATGCCGCAACATCGGCGGGCACCGCATCGGGCGTAACCTCGACACGTGAACTTTTGATCGTGCCGGAGCGGTCGGTAGTTACATTTGCGCGAAGAAGCTGGCCCGGCGCCAAATCTTTGGAAAAAATTCCGGGTGTGGTGATATAAGAGTCAGCCTGAATTCCCCACGAGACAATTTTTATTTGAAAGCCGCTCTTTCGGTTGCGCTGATCGATGTTCACTGAATTAATCAGATTGGCCACGTCATTCTGAATATCGGCTGGCACCGACGAGCCGATATAGATGTTCCATGTCTTTTTACCTTTTGCCAGGCCCTTCACGCCAGACATATTGTTGGGAACGGTGCAACCTTGGCCCGGAAATTTCGGATATTCAATTTGACGGTTGTTAGTCACGTTTGTCTTTAACCCACGAACACCGGCATCGGGAAAGCGCTTTGCCAAATCTCCAGAACCAGTGCCATCGTCATGCCAACCGTCAATCACGATATGAGAATAGATAACGGTGGTGTCTCCTCCGCCCACCCCACCCACGCTATCGTCCCAGCGCCAATACAAACGCATTTCCGCGTTCGCTGCCAACGACCATGAAGTCGCAGCCACGGCAAACGTCAGCCATTTTTAAATGAAGCTTTTTCAAATTCATTTCTTATCCTGTTAGTAATCGTCATCTCGCACGAAAAAGTTATGCATCACGCATGGCTGCGTGGTGCACTCGATGGCAAGAAAAACTTCGCAACGAGGATGTGAAGGCTAGCGGGATGACCGAAGCGTTGCGGGACAGAAGCTGGATAAGAAAGAGACGAGCATTGCGTGAGCGTTTTGACGTTCCAGCTTCAAAACGTGACGCGATTGCCAGTTGTGACCTGATGCGACGCGCATTTTAACGAAAGGGAAACTTCTTCAAGCGTCAAGCGGACAAAAACGCGACAACAAAAGGCCGCCGCCGCCCCGGGATTTCCGGTTCGATCGAAAGCGGTGAGTGAGCTAAGCCGAGCGCAGCTTGCTGTGCCGATACCCATATCCGAAATAGATCACTAACCCGATCAGCGTCCATGCCAGCATCAGGGTCAGATTCAGCCAGTTGACCAGGATCGGCGCGAGCAGGATCACGCAGCTCGCCACGCCGAGCGTACAGACGACGGGTGCCCACGGCACGCGAAACGTGCGCGGCGCGTCGGGCTTCGTGCGGCGCAGGATCATCACGCCGATGCACACCGCCGCAAACGCGATCAGCGTGCCGGTGGAAACCAGATCGCCCAGCAGGTCGAGCGGGAAGATCGCCGCCAGCGCGGCGATGCCGACGCCGGTGATCACGGTGTTGATGTGCGGTGTGTGATAGCGCGGATGGATTTTGGCGAACAGCGGCGGCAGCATGCCGTCGCGGCCCATGATCATGAAGATGCGCGGCTGCGCGATGACCATGCACAGGATGACGGACGATAATCCGATCAGCGCGCCGATCTCGACCACGAGCCGCAGCCAGCCGAGTTCCGGATGCGCCTTGACGGCGGTGACGACGGGCTCCGACGTGCCGAGCTGATCGAACGGCAACAGTCCCGTGAGAACTGCGGCCATGCCGATGTATAAAACGGTACAAATGGCGAGCGATGCCAATGTGCCGATCGGCAAATCGCGCTGCGGATTTTTCGATTCTTGCGCAAGGGTCGACGTGGTTTCGAAGCCGATGTAGGCGAAGAACACCATCGATGCGCCGCGCAGCACGCCGGACCATCCGAATTTGCCCGGACCCGCGTTTTCCGGAATGAACGGATGCCATAGCTGCGGATTCACGTAGTGCCAGCCGACGCCGATCACCAGCAGGATGAGCGCGACTTTGAGAATGACCATCGCCGTGTTGGTGTTCGCGGATTCGCGAATGCCGACGTAGCACAACCACGTCAGCAGCAGCACGATCACCACGGCGGGCAAATTGATAAAGTCACCGGTGGCGACGAGCGCGTTGTCGGTGTAGGCGAACGGCGCGTTGGTCAACGCGTGCGGCAGGTGCAGACCGAAATCGTCGAGCAGGCTGGTGAAGTAGCCGGTCCAGCTCACGGCCACGGCCGACGCGGACACGCCGTATTCGAGCACCATGTTCCAGCCGATGAACCACGCCGCCAGTTCGCCGAGCGTTGCATACGCATACGAGTACGAACTGCCGGACATCGGGATCAGCGTCGCGAATTCCGCGTAGCACAATGCGGTGAAACTGCATCCGACCGCCGCGAGGATGAAGGCGAGCAGCACGGCAGGCCCGGCATGCTCGGCCGCGGCTTGTCCGGTGATCACAAAGATTCCGCCGCCGATTACGGCACCGATGCCGATCGCGGTGAGACCGATCGGACCCAGCGTTCGCTTCAGGCGCGGACCGTCCCCGGAATCGGCGTCGTTGGCGAAATCGGTTTTCTTGGCGAGCAGTTGACTGAGATTCATGGCGAAGATTCGTGTTGGGACGCGTAGTCGTTAAAAACAAGGCCGGCGTTTGTGCGCCGGCCTGAATGCACTGTCACGACGGCATCCGATCAGTTGCTGCTCATCGTTCCGTTCGCGAGATGGCTGCGTCTGTATCCATACAGCGAGTACAGCACCAGACCGATCGCGGCCCAGATGACGAACACGATTTTCGCGGTCATGCTCAGGTTCACGAATAACAGCAGACATCCGATCACCGCGAGCGGGCAGACGATCCAAGCGAGCGGCGTGCGGAACGGCCGCGGGCGGTTCGGCTGCTGCTTGCGCAGGATCAAGACGCCGAGCGAGACCATCGCAAACGCGAGCAGCGTGCCGGAGTTCGACGTATCGGCCAATTTCCCGACCGGAAACAGCGCCGCGCAGAACGAAACGACGACGCCGGTGATGAGCGTGATGACGTGCGGCGTGAAGAAGCGTGTATGAACTTTCGACAACACATCCGGCAGCAGTCCGTCGCGCGACATCGTGAAAAAGATGCGCGTCTGTCCGAACATCATCATCAGGATGACCGACGGCAGCGCGAGAATGGCGGCGATGCCGATCCAGTCGCCCAGTCCATTGTGGCCGAGCAGCCGCAGTACGTGCGCGAGCGGTTCCTTGCTGCAAACGAGCGCGTCCGACCCGACGCACGCGGCGACCATGGCGGGAGTGCCCGGATCGAGCGGCATGCCGTCGGCACCGAGCATCGGTTGCGCGCCGACCGAACCCGCCGCGGAGTAGCCGACGAGCAAGTAGAAGATCGTGCAGATCGTCAGCGAAGCGATCAGGCCGATCGGGATGTTGCGGTTTGGATTTTTCGTTTCCTCCGCGGCCGTCGAGACGGCGTCGAAACCGACGTACGCGAAGAAGATCGACGCCGCCGCGCCGAGCACACCGACGCCGCCGAGCGGACTGCCCCAGCCGCCGGGAAGGAACGGTTCGAAGTTGCTCGTCTTCACCGCGGGGAAGGCGTAGACGATGAAGACGGTCAGGGCGACGATCTTGATGGCGACGAGGACCGAATTGACGCGCGCGCTCTTCGACGTTCCGATCACAAGAAGTACGGTGACGGCGAGTCCGATCAGGAAGGCGAGCAGATTGAACGTTCCGCCGGCGAAGAAACCCATGCGCAGAGAATCCGGCAGCGCCAAAGCGCCGCCCAGGAAGGTCGGCTGCGACAGCAGACCATTCATGTAGCCGGACCAGCCGACGCAAACGACGGCCGCGCCGATGCCGTATTCCAGTCCGAGCGCCCAGCCGACGATCCACGCGACGAATTCGCCGAGCACGCCGTAGGTATAAGTGTATGCGGACCCTGAGACGGGGATCATCGCGGCCAGTTCGGCATAGGCGAGGGCGGCCAGTCCGCAGACGATGGCGGCGATCACGAAGGCGAGCATCATTCCCGGCCCGGCTTTCTGACCCGCTTCGGCCGTCAACACGAAAATACCGGTTCCGATGACGGCGCCGATGCCGAGCATCGTGAGCTGAATCGGGCCGAGCTGCCGCTTCAGCGATTTCCTTTCTGCGGTTAGAAGAATTTGGTCGAGCGGCTTTACGCGCCAGAAAATCATTACGTGACTCTCCCCGATTGATGTCGATCCATCGAACGACTATGACGATAGCTCACGACGCCAATGCGGCAGCGCGGCCTCGGTAACATACGCGACGCATCAATGTGGATCAACTGCGGGAGAAAGCCCGTTTCGCCCGCGAGGGCGACACGGCTTATGCGCGGCCCGAAAATTCGCCGGTTACGGTGCTCACGAGAATCTTCTCGCCGTTGGTGATGTATTCCGGAACCAGAATTTCGATGCCGGTGTTCAGCTTCGCCGGTTTCGGTCGTTTCGTGGCGGTCGCGCCTTTCAATTCCGGCGCGGTTTCGACGACTTGCAAGGTTACCGCCGCCGGCAACTGCAACGCGACCGGCACGCCATCGATCAGTTGCACGAAGCAGCCTTCCAGACCTTCGATGATATAGCCGGCGTTATCGCCGACGATTTCCGGACCGAGCGTGTATTGCGTGTAATCCTCGACGTCCATGAACACGAACGCGTCGCCGTCGGGGTACGAATAACTCGCCGAGCGTCGCGTCAGTTCGGTTTCCTTGAGCTCGTCTTCGCCGCGCAGCGACAGATCGAGTTTCTGTCCTTCCGGCACGCTATACAAGGTGAAACGGAACGTGACATTACCTCCGCGCGCCGTCGGTGAGCTGCGCTCGACGTTACGGATCTGCCAAACCTTGCCGTTGTGTTCGACGACGTTGCCGCGCTTGATGTCGGATGCCTTCATTTCGGTGCCAACCGTATCGCGCCGTCGACGCGGATCACGCTGCCGTTCATGTAGCGGTTCTTCAATATGAAGGCGACCGTATCGGCGAATTCTTCCGACGTGCCGAGGCGCGACGGATAGGGAACTTGTGCACAAAGGGAATCGTATACATTTTGCGGCATGCCCTCGACCATCGGCGTGTGGAAAACGCCGGGCGCCACCGTCATCACGCGCACGCCGATGCGGGCGAATTCGCGCGCCATCGGCAGCGTCATGCCGACGACGCCGCCTTTCGACGCCGAGTAAGCGGCTTGGCCGATCTGTCCTTCGTAAGCGGCTATCGATGCGGTGTTGACGATCACGCCGCGCTCGCCGTCTTCGCCGGGCGTATTGTTCTGCATCAAATTCGCCGCCGCCTTGGCGACGTTGAAGCTGCCGATGAGGTTCACCATCACCGTCGTCTGGAAATTCTTCAGCGGCATCGGGCCTTCCTTGCCGAGCACGCGGCCGGCGCCGAGGATTCCCGCGCAACTGATGGCCACGTTGAGCCCACCCATCTTTTCCGCCGCCTGTTTCAGCGTATCGGCGACGCCATCTTCGCTGGTCACGTCGGTGCGGAAATAATGCGCTTCGCTGCCCAATTCGGCAGCGGTCGACTTTCCTTTTTCGTCGTTGATATCGAGCAGGGCGACTTTCGCGCCATGCGCTACGAGATGTTTGGCGACCGCGTGGCCGAGACCGGAAACGCCGCCGGTGATCGCCGCTTTGACGTGATTGAGTTGCATGCGCGCTCCGCGTTGCGAGGGCGCGCATTGTAGTGCGCGCCCTCGATTTTGTCGCGGAGCGGGTGGCTCAGGTCAGAAAACCCAAATCCGCCGTCGAGAAGTTTTGTACGTAGGGAAAGATCGTCGCGATGTCGCAACTATTGACGCCGAGCCACTTGGCCAACGTCGCCGCGTATTGATCGGACGACACCGTCGGAATCATCTGGCCGCGCGCCAGACAATCCGGACCGTCCAGCGTTTGATCGGGAAATACGCCGCCGCTCACGCCGGGAGCGCCGTAAATGGCTTGTCCTGTGACGGCGCCGCCGACGGCGAACTGAATCCCGCCCCAGGCGTGATCGGTGCCGTCGCCATTGGAGTTGAGCGTGCGTGCGAATTCGCTCAACGTGAATGTCGTCACGGCCTTGTCCTGACCGAGGAACTTCGTCGCGTTGTAGAAGGAGTTGACCGCTTGCGAAATCGTGCCGAACAGATGCGGCTGTCCGGTATCGACATCGAGCTGGCCGTCGTGGGTATCGAAGCTGCCGAAACTCAGGAAAAAAATCTGCCGCTTCGCGCCGAGCGTGCTTTGCACCGAAATGATCTTTGCGATTTCCTGCAGCGAATCCGCCATCGGATTCGTCCCGGGCGCGGGGAAATAACTCGATACGTCGGTCGCGCCGGTGAGTGCGGTGCTCAGGTTGTCGTACCAGTCCATGGAGTTGCGCATCGTCGCCGCATAGGTTCGCGACAATGGATCGGCGTAGGTTTGATTCAACAAATCTGTCAGCGCGCTCATGCGCGTCGTGCCGGCTTTGCCGTTGTAGTTCTGCAACTGCGCCGGGCCGTTGCTCGTCAATGTGTACGGCTGCACTGTCTGGCCCGCCTGGAAACGGTTCTGTCCACCGAGCGACAGCGACATCGGAATCTTCATGCCTGGATTGAGCACGCTCAGTCGATCCGCGACGAGTCCGCCCCAGCCAACGATGCCGTTTTCCGTCGGTTGGCCGTATTGCCACTGCCCTTGCTGATCGGCGTGCGAGAACAATTGCGGCGGCAGCGGATAGCCGCTGGTGTTGTATTGAGATTTCGTGGTCGGCTGCACGAGCGTGCCGGCGTTGACGACGAAAGCGAGATTGCCGGCATTGAACAGATCCGCCACTTCCGGGAGATTCGGATGCACGCCGTACGTTTGTCCGGCGACGAGCGGATGTTTTTCGGTGATCGAGATAAGATCGCTTTTCTCGATGCCCACACCGCCGTCGGCCTGATGTCCGCGCGATGCGATGTACGTGTTGAAGCGCGCGCTGTCGCTGGGAATGAGCAGATTGAACGAATCATTGCCGCCCAGCAGGAAGATGCAGACCAGCGCCTTGTAGTCGGTGACGGGCGGATAGCTCGGGCAGGTTGACGCGAGCGCGGCATTGACCATGCCGAATTGCGTGGACAATGCGCTGCTGCTTGCGCACGCCAGCGTCGAGCAGATCGTGTTGTGCAGAAATTCGCGACGTTTCATGGCTGCCTCACTTCTGAATCGAAAATTCGGGAGACGCGAGCAGAACCTGCAATGCGCTGGTCGTTCGCACGGTCGGATCGTCGGATACCGTTTGCACCATGTTCGTCAAGGTTGTCTGCATGGTGCTGCTCATGCTGCCGTACATCAGATCGTGATTGAGATCGCTGACGAGCGTGCTCGGCGTTCCCGCGTCGGCGACGAGTCGCGAAATATCGATCGCCACCGTGCTTTCCGTATTACCGCTCGCGCCGACGTATTGATTGGCGCGCGTCGTCAGATCGTTGGCGACGCCGAAGACGCTGCTCTCGCCCGATATCTGGAATTCCGGACCGTACAATGTCGCGTCGGCCATCTCGCCCGGCGGCAGATAATCGGGCAGATAGAAGTTGAATACCGACGGCGAATCCAGCGGCGCCTGGCCATATTTTTGCGACGGATTCGCAATGACGTACAGATCGTCCTGCGCAGCGGCGCCGTAGTAGCGCCACAACGCCGTGAGCTTGAGCAACGGCTCGCGCAATTTTCCGAAGACGTATGCGCTGTTGCCCGTTGCGCCGGAGGTTGCTTCCGGATCGATGAGGATCGCGGCAACGACAGCACCCAGATCGCCATACACGCCATGCCCGTTGTTGTTGAACACATTGACGACGCGCTGGATGTATTGCGGTGTCGGATTGCTCGACGTCAACCGCTGGATGAGCTGACGCGAAATAAACGGCGCCGTGTTGTGATGGTTCGCGAGGATGTTCACGAGTTGCTCGATGTCGCCGTTCGGCTGCGTATCGAGCTGATCGCAATTCGGCGTCGGATTCTCGATCAGAATGCCGTCGATGACGAGCTTGCCGCCTTCGTCGTGGTGATTCTCGTAGCACGACATCGGCATCCACTGCGCCGGCGAATAGTCCGGACCGTCCTTCACATAGCCGCGCCAGCCATTCGGAAAAATCGTGTTGTAGCTGAGCCCCGTGAACACGCGGGCATTCGCCGTGATCACGTCCGGGCTGTAGGTCGGGACCGTGTTGCCGTCGATCATGACGGGCGAGAAATCCTGATTGCGCTCGATCAGCCCCACGGTAAAAAGCTGCATCACTTCGCGCGCGTAGTTTTCGTCCGGCGACAATCCCGAGCCGATCGGAAACTGACCTTCGTTCTTCATGTACGTGAGCATCTTGCCCATCGCCGGGCTGTACGTAACGTCCGTGAGCAACGTGTTGACCGTGCCGGCGTGATAGACGTTGCCGCCGTCGTAATAGCCGAACGCGTCGCGTGCAAGAACGTCGTAGAACTCCGCCAGCGACACCGGATCCTGGCCGAGCTTGTTGCCCTGATCCGACGCAACCATGATCTGACTTAGCGCCCACGCCGCGCGCTGACGCAACTGATCCGGCGCCGTGATCGCATTCTTGAACCAGATTTCGACGCGGTCTTTTTGTCCGGGCTTGTCTACGTGGGAATCCAGATTTTCGACGTACGGACGCTCCAATGTCGTCGGCATCGAAAGCTGCTGCTCGATCCATTGAGCGGTGCCGACGGCGCGCAGATGCGTGATGTCTGCCTGCGTGGGGCCGAATGTCGCCATGGTGAGGAATCGCGCGGCCGCGGCATCGCTGGGCGGCGCGTCGGTGACGGGCTGGAATCCGCCGCGGAAAACGAGATCGTAGGCAGACGCGGGCAGACTGAATGCGGTCAGACCGGCGAGCATCAGCAGTCCGCCGCAACGGCGGAAGCAATGGGTATACATGGCACCTCCCAAACGTGGTGAGCTTTGTGCACCGAACTGTCCGTGCACGTTGCAGCGTTGGGAGACCGGCCTTCCTAACTGCTCGGAGCGCTAATAACGCGCGACGCGCAACCAGGTTGACACAGCGAAACGCGATTCAAAGATCGCGCAGATAGAACCGGTTGCAGCCGAAGTGGCCCGTGTTGCCGAGCGGGGCGGCGACAGGCGCGAATCCATGCGTTGTATACAAATGCTGCGCGGCGTCCATGCCCGTGAGTGTTTCCAGATAGCACTGCCGATAGCCGAGGCCGCGTGCGGCATTCAAGCATTTCGAAATGAGCGCACCGCCCGCGCCCACGCCTCGAAGTTGCGGCAAAAAGTACATTTTGCGCAATTCGCAAATTTTATCTTTTTCCACTAATGGCGCAATTCCTCCGCCGCCGCATACGCGTCCGTCCTGTTCGATCACGAAATACGCGGAACCCGCATCGGCGTAGGTCTCGAACATGCAATCGACTTCTGTGTCGTGAATGGCGAAGCCGGGACCGGACGCGCCGAACTCCGTCATCACGCTGCGGATGATCGCGGCAACGGCCGCGTTGTCGGATGCCGTGATCGGTCGAATGTTGAACATCAGAGCGGCCTGCGGAAATCCAGATCGTAGCGCGAGCCGTGCACGAGCACGTGCACGCGAAGATTGGTGATGCTGATCGGTCCGCTCGGATCGGCATCGGCGACGTTGGAATGTCCCACGTCGGTCGGATCGACGACCGTGATGCCGCCGTGTCCGATGACATCCATCACGTTGTCCGGCCCGATCAGCGCTGCGGTGTCCGCGTCGATGCCGATGCCGAGCGCAAATGGATTCAACGCCAGCGCGCCAAGCAGGCGGCCGAGTCGATCCGCACTCGCGCCGCCTTGATCGATCACGAGCCGATTCGAAAGTCCCAGTCCCGGTGCGAGCGTGACGTTGCCCATGCGCGGTGTCGGTCCGTGCGCGCCGCCGGCGAGCATGTGCTCGGCAAGTATCGGCGCCGCCGCCCCCACGCCGCCGACCGCCATGCCTTCCGCATTGCGCCGGCGCAGCAGCCGCGCCAGCGATGTTCCGCCGAGAACCGTCGATAACCGCAACGGCTGATCCGCGCACAGCAGCGCGAGGTCGGCTTGCTCGATGACGGCGGCGACGGACGGCTGATCGCAATCGGCCCGTTTGTTGAGATGGATGCGGTGAATTCGACTTGCGCCGTGGCCCATCAACCGCGTGTCGACATCGTCCGCCGCCGGATCGTCGGGCGAGGTGGCGATGATCAGCACAATGTTCGCGCGATCGCCGATCACGCCGATGATGCGTTTGAAGATTCCCGTTTCGCCCGCGTCGCGCACGGTTGTGCCTATGGCGACGAGGTAACCGCGAGATTGATCGGGAGCGAGGCGGGCGGGCATGAAATTCCTAAGCGGCTTTGCCGACCTTGCTGCCGTTTTCGCGCGCGAGGATCGCACTGAGCCAGCGGCCGGTGTCGACGAGCTTGTCCAGATCGATGCCCGTTTCGATGCCCATGCCGTGCAGCATGTACGCGACGTCTTCCGTAGCGACATTCCCGCTCGCGCCGTTCGCATACGGACATCCGCCGGTGCCCGACACCGACGAATCGACAACGGCGACGCCGAGCTCCAGACACGCGAGGATGTTGGCCAATGCCTGTCCGCGCGTATCGTGGAAATGCACGGCGAGCGCGTCGATCGGGACTTGTCTCATGACGGCGTCGAGCATCGTCTTCGCTTTCATCGGCGTGCCGATGCCGATGGTGTCGCCCAGGGAGATTTCGTAGCAGCCCAGATCGTGCAGGCGCTTGGCGACGCGCACCACGTCGGCCACCGGCACGTCGCCTTGATACGGACAGCCAAGTACGGTGGAGACATAGCCGCGAACGGCGACGCCGTCGGTTTTCGCCCGTTCCATCACGGGCGTGAAGCGCTCGATCGATTCGTCGATCGATGCGTTGATGTTCTTGAGGTTGAACGCTTCGCTCGCTGCGGTGAACACCGCGATTTCCGTGACGCCGACGGCGCGTGCGCGTTCATAACCTTGCAGATTGGGAACGAGAACCGGATAGCGCACCCCGGCTTTTTTGCGAATAGCCGTATAGACGTCCGTCGCATCCGCGAGCTGCGGAACCCATTTCGGACTCACGAAACTGGTCGCCTCGATCGTCTGCAGGCCGGTCGCGGACAAACGGTCAATCAATTCGATCTTTGCCGCCGTCGGAACGATCGTCTTTTCGTTTTGCAGCCCGTCGCGCGGACCGACTTCGACGATGCGAACCTTGGCCGGCATGCCGCTCATGGTTTCTTGGCGCCTTGTTGGGATTTGATCACGGATCTTTCGTAGTCGGCCGGCGTCTGCTTGATGCGATAAAGAACGGTGTCGGCCTTTGCGATAAATATGGAGTCGTGCCGCACCATTTCCAGCATCTGCGAACGATCGCCGCGCACATATACGTGCAATTCGTTCGCAGTCTTGCTCACGGTACCCTGCAATTTTCCGTCGATGATGAGTTTTGCCACGTTCGCGTCGTCGACGGTATCGACGTCGATGCGATCGCCGTGCGCGCGATAACGCGCAAAGAAATACGATTTCGCGGGAACCGGATCGATGCCGAACGGCGGTTTCACCTCGACCAGTCCTTTCAGCACGTTGTCGGCGATGACGAGATAATCCTTGCCGCCGTCGTGCACATAATTGACGGGCACGTGAATCTGCTTGAACGGCCCGCCTTTTTCGGGCTGATCGAGCACCGTGAAACGGCAATCGTCGTCGATCCAGAATGCGCCCGGCGTATTCGATTCCGGTTTGTCGCCGCTCCACAAACCTTTCCAGTGCGCGTCGCAGGTTTCGATGTTGTCGCCGAGCGGCGACTCGAAGCGCGTTTCGATGCAGCCGGACAATCCGAGGACAAGAACTAGCGCGACAATTTTGATCATGGTTTTGCGAACCGCACCAATATCGCGTCCGCCTCCACGAAATCGCCGACGGCCGCCGAAACGGCGTCGATTTTCCCCGCGTGCGGCGCCTTGAGCGCGATCTCCATTTTCATCGCTTCCATCACGAGCAACTCCTGGCCTGCTTCGACGGTGTCGCCGGCTTTCGTCCTGACGACGACGATGCGCCCCGGCATTGGCGCGGCAACGCGATCGTCCGCACGCTGGGTGGATTTGACGAATGCAAAAGCGTCGACGCGCCGCAACGCCGTGCGCTGCGAATCGTCGTGCAGGAAAACGCGGTCACGGCCGACACGTGCGCGGCAACGGCGCACGACGCCATCGAATGCGGCGCTCAGCACGCCTTCGCTCAACCGCGCATGCGAAACGTTGCAGTGCGAATCGCCGATGGCGAGCTCGTAGTTTCCGCCGCTGCCTTTCGCGACAATGTCGACGCGTCGTTCGCCGTTCTCGAAACCGACGATGCGCTTGCCCGGATGACCCATGCGCCACGCATCGCTGCTTGCCCAGGGCGAATGCGGATCGGCCGGATCGGCCATGATCGTTTGTTCATCGTGCAAGAGCGCCGCCGTCGCCGCTGAAAACAGCAATGGGGGATTGGCCTGCGGCGATGCCGGCAGAAACTCATCGAGATGCCGGTCGAGATAGCCCGTGTCGATGCGGCCTTCAACCACGGATGGATGTCGGACCAACCGCTCCAGAAATTCGATGTTCGACTTCAATCCTGCGATGTCGCATTCGGCCAGCGCTTCGCGCATGCTTTGCAGCGCATCGGCGCGTGTGCTGTTCCATACGATCAGTTTCGCGATCATCGGATCGTAGAAAATCGAAACGGTGTCGCCTTCGGTCACGCCGGCATCGATGCGCACGTGATGACTCGGCTTCGGCAGCCGCAGCGAACGCAGTTTTCCGGAATCGGGCAGAAATCCTTTTTGCGGATCCTCGGCATACAACCGCAGTTCGATGGCGTGGCCGTCTGCGGGAACCGACTTGTTCCGGATCAACGAACCCGGCAACGCGTCGCCCGCCGCAACGCGCAACTGCAATTCGACGAGATCGATATGCAGCGTCATTTCGGTGACGGGATGTTCGACTTGCAATCGCGTGTTGATTTCCATGAAGTAAAAATCGCCGGTCGGCGCGACGATGAACTCGACCGTGCCCGCATTCACATAACCCAGCGCGCGGCCCGCTGCAATGGCGGCATCGCCCATCTTCGCGCGCAGTTCCGGCGTGAGAAACGGCGACGGCGTTTCTTCGAGCACTTTCTGATAGCGCCGCTGTGCGGAACATTCGCGTTCGTTGAGATGCACGATTTTGCCGTGCTTGTCGCCGAAGATCTGAAACTCGATATGCCGTGGCGTTTCGATATAGCGTTCGAGCAGCACGCGATCGCGCCCGAAGGCATTCTTCGCTTCGCGCTGGCACGATTCGAGCGACGCGCCGAATTCTTCCGCGGCACGCACGATGCGCATGCCTTTGCCGCCGCCGCCGTGCGCAGCTTTGATCATCAGCGGAAATCCGATGCGCGACGCTTCGCGCGCGAGCACCTTCGGATCCTGATCCTCGCCGGTGTAGCCCGGCACGACGGGCACGCCATGCGATGCCATCAGTTCTTTCGCGCCGGCCTTCGATCCCATTTTGTTCATGGATTCGGCAGACGGGCCGATGAAAACGATGCGCGCACGCTCCACGGCTTCGACGAACTCGGCATTCTCGGAAAGAAATCCGTAGCCCGGATGGATCGCCTGTGCGCCGGACTTTTTTGCCACGTCGATGACAGCGTCGCCGCGAAGATAGGATTCGATCGGGCGCGGTCCGCCGATGGGCCACGCTTCGTCGGCGAGACGCACATGCTGCGCGGTCGCATCCGCATCGGAATAGACGGCTATGGTATGGATGCCTAGACGTCTGCACGTCCGGATGATCCGGCAGGCGATTTCGCCGCGGTTGGCGATGAGCACGCGCGAAAACATCATTGGCTTGCCCGGTAATCGGCTCTGTCGCCAATATCGATGACGCTTTTGGTGCTCATCCGAGATCGTTTTCCGGTTGATGGCACACGGCTTCCAGATTATGTCCGTTCGGATCGATCACGAACGCGCCGTAATAATCGTCGTGATAATGCGGGCGCAATCCGGGCGGTCCGTTATCCTTCGCGCCGGCGGCCAGCGCATGTTTGTAGAACTCGCGAACGGAAGCGCGCGTGGGCGCATTGAACGCGATGTGCATTCTTCCTTCGGTCGGCTCGCCCGTGCCGATCCAGAAATACGCCTTGCCGGCTTTGCCGAAACCGGCGTGCGAACCGCCGCCGCTTTGCTCCGGCGTCACTTCCATCATCAGCACGACGCCCAGCGGCATCAGCGCATGCTGGTAAAACGATTTACTGGCCGCGAAATTCTTGACGGCAAATCCAATGTGGTCGATCACAAACAATCTCCTTTTGGTCGATGACGATACGTCAATTCCAGTTCGGCTTGCGTTTGCCGAGAAATGCGCCAATGCCTTCCTGGCCTTCTGCCGAAACACGCAGCTTGGCGATCGATGCGGCATTTTCCACATCGATACTTTGCGCAGAATGCAGCGTCGCGCCGGACATGCGCAGCACGAGCCGTTTTGCTTCGGTTTGCGCGAAAGGACCGCCCTTGGCGAGATGCGATAGCGCGATTGCCACGTGTGCCTCGAATTCGCTGCTTGCCACGACGTCGTGAAGCAAACCGATACGCTGCGCTTTGATGGCGTCGAACGGTTCTCCGGTGACGAACAGACGGCGCGCTTCACGCGCACCGACCGCGGCGATGACGTATGGCGAGATGACGGCGGGTACCAGTCCGAGTTTGACTTCGGTCAGCGCGAATTTCGCCGAATCGATCGCGATGGCGATATCGCAGCACGCGATCAGGCCGACACCGCCTCCGTAAGCGGCACCGTTCACGCGTGCGATCGTCGGTTTCGACAGAAAATTGAGCGTGCGCATCAACGCGCCGAGGCGTTCCGAATCGGCGCGATTGTCCGCTTCGGATGCGCTCGCCATGCGCCGCATCCAGTTGAGATCCGCGCCCGCCGAAAACGATGAGCCATTGCCGGTGAGAATCACCGCCCGAACGGCGCTATCCGCATCGAATTTGAGCAGGGCTTCGGTCAACTCCAGGATCAATCCGTCGTCGAACGCGTTGTGAACCTCCGGTCGGTTCAACGCGATGCGCGCGACGCGGCTGTCGATGGTGATGTCGAGCGATGGCGGCATGATCGTCTGACGAGTCGAATTTTCCGATGATAGCGGTTCGCCGCGCGCAACGAGAAGTTGCGAAGCGCGAGTGCGGCCGCAGATTCCGGTTGCGCTAGCGAATGAGAACTATTATCATTCCTGTTGTCTATAAAGGCATGAAAAACGTCATGTTGCGCTGGATTCTTCTAATTGCACTGATGTCGTTCGCAGCCGCCGCGCAGGCGCTCGAATACGAAGCCAAGCTGGCCATTCGCGATCACAAGTTCGATCCGGCCGTTCTGAGCGTGCCCGCCAACACCAAAATCAAGTTGCTGGTCGAAAACCAGGACGGCACTCCCGAAGAGTTCGAAAGCAGCGATCTGAATCGCGAAAAAATCGTGGTCGGCAAGGGCACGATCACGGTGCTGCTCGGTCCGCTCGACGCGGGCAAATATCATTTCTTCGGCGATTTCCACCAGGAAACCGCGCAAGGCGATCTGGTCGTCAAGTAGAAAAGTATACAAATGCTAGGAACCGGCC
The DNA here is from genome assembly GCA_036267795.1 of Rudaea sp. Taxonomy (GTDB): domain Bacteria; phylum Pseudomonadota; class Gammaproteobacteria; order Xanthomonadales; family Rhodanobacteraceae; genus Rudaea. Next base: position 57,666 of record DATAVJ010000016.1, on the reverse strand, counting down.
TCTTGGTTTTCCGCGAAGTGCTCGAAGCGGCGCTGATCGTCAGCATCGTATGCGCGGCGACGCGCGGCGTGCCTTATCGCGGGCGCTGGGTGAGCTTCGGCATCGCGGCAGGCGTGATCGGGGCAATCCTCGTCGCGTTTTTCGCCGACGCGATTTCGCAAGCGGTGAGCGGCATCGGCCAGGAACTGTTCAATGCGACGGTGTTGCTCGCCGCCGTGGTGATGATCGCGTGGCATGCGATCTGGATGTCGAGTCACGGCAGGGAACTGGCGACGCAGATGAAAAGCGTCGGCGGCGATGTGCAATCGGGCAAGCGGCCGTTGTCGGCGTTGTTGATCGTCGTCGCGATCGCGGTGCTGCGCGAGGGATCGGAGATCGTGCTGTTCCTGTACGGACAAGCGGCGAGCGGTGCGGGTCCGTTGGCCATCGCCGGCGGCATCGGCATCGGAGTGTTGTGCGGCGTTCTGGTCGGATTCCTGTTGTATTTTGGATTGCTCGGCATTCCGATGCGCTATTTCTTTTCGGCGACGAATTGGTTGATGTTGCTGCTGGCAGCGGGGTTGGCGTCGCAAGCGGCCGGGTTCCTGATTCAGGCCGATGTGTTGCCGGCGTTCGGGAATCGCGTGTGGGATTCGTCGGCGCTGTTGTCGAATGGATCATTGATCGGGAAAACGCTGCACACGTTGATCGGATATGACGCGCAGCCGGCGGGGATGCAGTTGCTGTTTTATGCCGTGACGGCGGTGGCGATTGCGGTGGGGATGAAGGTTTGGGGTGGAAAGGTTTCTTCTTCGCGGGTTGCGCGGGCGCGGGTGCATGCGTCCTGAGGCTCGTCATTTCGGCGAAAGGCGGAATCCAGCTCCTTGCCCTTGAGCTTGTCATTCCGGCGAAAGCCGGAATCCAGCGCTCTTGCCCCCTCTCCGCCGCCAGCGGGGAGAGGGTTGGGGTGAGGGGGTAGCGCGAAGGTCTTTCGCAACGTATCCGTAGTGCGCGTTTGCTGTTCTATGTATCTTGAAGTGCAAAAGCTTTCACTCGCCTGCGGCGAGCGAGTCACTTTCTTTGCCCGTGCAAAGAAAGTAACCAAAGAAAGCACGTTTGTTCTTCGCGTAGGCCGTGTTCGCCGAAGCTACATCCCTGTACCTGCGGCGAACGGCGCACTTCCTGCGCGCCATTTGCGTCTTCGCAAGTTGTGGACCAGACCAAGAGCTAGGCTTTCAGTAAATCTGCGCCTGCATGTGCTGCAATCGCTTTCACGGTTGCGCCGGTGACGTAGTGATTTCCCGCGATGAGGTTTCCGCTGCCGGGAATGCCTTCGCGGCCGGAAAAGTCGCAGAACGTTCCGCCGGCCTCGCGCACGAGCAGGCAGCCGGCGGTCATGTCCCACGGTTTCAGGCCGATTTCGAAATAGCCGTCTAGACGTCCGGCTGCAACGTAGGCCAGGTCGAGTGCCGCCGATCCGGTGCGGCGGATGTCTTCCGCTTCGTTCAGCAGTGCGCGTGTCATGTTGAGTTGCGCGTCGAGATGTTTGCGTTGCCGATAGGGAAAGCCGGTGCAGAGGAGAGCGCCGGTCAGATTTTCGCGTTTGGTCACGCGCAGGCGCCTATCGTTCATAAAAGCGCCGTCGCCTTTGCTGGCGGTGAACAGTTCGTCGCGCAAGGGATCGTAGATCACGGCGTGTACCGGATCGCCGTGGTCGAGAAATCCGATCGAAACGCAGAAATGGGGAAAGCCGCGCAGATAGTTGTGCGTGCCGTCGAGCGGATCGATGACCCACACTTTGTCGGATTTGCCGGTCGAACCGGTTTCTTCGCCGAGAAAGGCATGATCGGGATAGGCGCGCCGCAGCTCCTTGACGATCTCGGCCTCGGCCATCTTGTCGACCTCGGTCACGTAGTCGTGACGGGCTTTCTCTTCGACGGCAAGTCCTTCGACGCGATTCATGTAGCGAAGGATGATGTTTCCGGCGGCGCGTGCGGCGCGCACCGCGATAGTGACGGCGGGTCTGGGCATGGCGAAATCGAAGCTGCTGGCTGAAAAAGAACGAGCGCGAGTGTTTGCGCGATGCCAAGTTTAGCAGAACGCGTTGCACCGGCGCCTCAAAGCGTTCGCCAAACCGCAGCGCATTGCGGATAATTTGCGCATGACGAGTGAAGACGAAGCAAACGGCAAGTCGGCGAAAACGCCGGATTTCGGCGCGCGCATTCGTTTCATTCTCGTCCGCCCATCGCATCCCGGCAACATCGGCGCGGCGGCGCGCGCCATCCGCACCATGGGCTTGAAGCGGCTGTATCTCGTGGCGCCGCACAAGTTTCCGCATCCCGATGCCGTCGCGATGGCATCCGGCGCGCTGGACGTGCTCGAAGAAGCCATCGTCGTGCCGACGCTGGTCGACGCGATCGCCGACTGCACGCTTGCGCTCGGTTGTACGGCTCGGCAGCGCGGCGTTCCGCTGCCGGAACTTTCACCGCGCGAAGCGGCGCAGCGCACACTTGAAACGAGCGGGACCGGTGAAGTCGCCATCGTTTTCGGCAATGAACGGACCGGTCTGGAAAACGACGAATTGATGTCATGCCACGCCGCCGTGCATATTCCCAGCGACGCTACATTCTCGTCGCTGAACCTCGCGCAAGCCGTACAAGTATTGGCTTACGAAATACGCATGGGCATTCTCGAAGCAACGGCGCCGAGCACATCCGACGAACAACGGACCGAAGCCATTGCGACCGTCGATCAGCTCGAATATTTTTTCAAGCATCTCGGTGAAACCCTCGACGACATCGACTTCCACAAAGGCCGCTCGCCGGTGACGATCATGAAGCGTCTGCGCCGGCTTTTTCTGCGCACGAATCTCGAACAGCGCGAAATCAGAATCTTGCGCGGAATCTTCGACGACGCGCAACGCATGGCGAGACTCGCGAAAGAAAAAAAATAATTTCGTGGGATTCGCATTTCCCAAATTACTTCACGTAAAGGCGCGATGGCGTGTACGGCGCACAGGAAGTGCGCCGTTCGCCGCAGGCACAGGGATGTGGCTTCGGCGAACACACTGTACGTGAAGAACGAACGTGCTTTCTTTGGTTACTTTCTTTGCACGCAGTAAAGAAAGTGACTCGCTTGCGGAGCGAGTGAAAGCTTTGGCACTTCAAGAAAACATAGAAAGCGAGCGCGTATTACGGTTTTACCTTGCTAAAGACCTGCGCGCTTCCCCCTCACCCCAACCCTCTCCCCCGCCAGCGGGGGAGAGGGGGCAAGGGCTGGATTCGGCTCCCGTCGGATGACGAGCAGAGAAAAAAGCGGCGAGCGTCATACGTCAACCCGTCTCATCAACCATCACGTCATTATTCGAATTGCGCCTGATCAAAAGCTTGTCAATCCGCGCCCCATCCAAATCCACGACCTCGAACCGAATCCCGCGCCAGTCGAAATGCTCCCCCACTTGCGGGATGCGCCCAAAATGCGCGACCACCATCCCCGCCGCCGTATGGAAATCGTGATCCTCTTCATGCGGCAACGCCGTCGTCGCCAGCAGCTCACGTAAATCGTCCGTGCCGACGGAGCCATCGACAAGCCAACTCCCATCATCGCGACGGACGACGGACGTCGAATGCGCCGCTTGCGTCGGCGTCGAACTTTTACCCACCACGGCGGATAACAAATCGTTGAGCGTCACCAATCCCTCGATATCGCCATACTCGTCGACGACGAGTGCCAACCGTGTCTCCGCGTCGCGAAATTCCTCGAGCAAGTCCAGCGCGCGCGCTGTGCCGGGAACGTAGAGCGGCTTGGCAAGATTCACAAACAAATCCACCTTCGCCGCGCCGATCAATTCTGGCAATCGTTTCAACGTAAGAATCCCAAGTACATCCTTGTCGGTGTGCCGATAAACCGGATAGCGCGAATACGGCGTATTGCGCATCACCGATAAATTCTCATCCAGCGGCGCCGTCGCATCGAGCCATGCGATGCGCGTCCGCGGCGTCATCATGCTGTCGACGCTGCGGTCGCCCAGACGCAAAACGCGATTGACCATGTTGCGTTCATCGGCATCGATCACGCCCTGTTCGGCGCTTTCCGAAACCAGCAGGCGGATTTCCTCTTCGCTTACGCGTGCGCCGGACACGCGGTTCTGTCGCAGCAATTTCAGTAGCCAGCGCGTGATTCCGATCAATACGAATCCGAACGGCCGCGCGATCAGCGTAAGGATGCGCATCGGAATCGCCACGGCCACGGCGTAGCGTTCGGGATTCATCAACGCGATGCGTTTCGGCAGCAGTTCGCCCAGCAGCATGTTGACGAACGTGATGCCGGCCACGCTCACCGTGATGCCGACGCCGGTTGCGTACGGCGACAGCCACGTGATCTTCATGCGATCGAGCAGTCCCGCGATATCTTCGCCGAGCGACGCACCGATGGCCGTGCCGGTGCCGATGCCGATCAACGTGATGAACACCTGCACGGTCGCAAGCAGGTGTTCGGGCGTTTCAGTGAGTTTGAACGCGATCTGCGCGCGGCGGCTCGTCGCCGCCATATGTTTGAGACGGCTCTTGCGAGACGTCATCAGCGCCATCTCGCTGAGCGCGAAGAAGCCGTTCAGCAGCGCCAGGAACAGAACGAGTGTGAGTTCTATTGCCATCCGTCTCGCGGCGGAGTCTGCGTGGCCGATTCCATTCGAGCGAGTGTAACAGAGCCCGGCGGCGCGTCGCCGGACTGCGCGTCACGATGCCGCTTCGATGCGGTCGAAACTCGATTTGTCGCCTTTCGGCCGCGGTCCCGCCAGTGTCTCGCCGGTGACGAGGTAATACACCGACTCGGCTATGTTGGTCGCGTGATCGCCGATGCGCTCGATATTCTTCGCGATGAAGAGCAGGTGCGCACCGATCGGCACACGTTGCGGTTCGGCTTTCATGAAATCGATCAGGCGGCGATAGATACCGGTGTAAACATCGTCGAGTTGTTCGTCGTGCGCCCACACGTCGAGCGCCTTTTCCGAATCGCGTTCGCGGAAGGCGATGACGACATCGGCGAGCAATTTCAGCGCGAGCTGGCCGAGTTCCGCCAATTCGTTGATCCATTCGTCAGGCGAGTGCGCATCGAGCGCGATGGCCCGTTTGGCGATGTTCGCGGCAAAATCGCAGATGCGTTCGAACTCGATGGCGATGCGCAGCGAGGCGAGCACCTGGCGCAGATCGCGCGCGATGGGCTGGCGCAGCGCGAGCACGCGAATGGCGCGGGCGTCGACGTCGCGTTCCAACTCGTCGACTTCGAAATCGCTCTTGACCACGTGTGCGGCCACTGTCGAATCGCGCAGCAACAGCGAATCGATGGCGCCGGCGAGTTGGGTTTGCGAAAGCTGACCCATCCGCGCGATCGAGGTGTTGAGCTGCGTCAGCTCGTCGTCGAAACTTTTCAGGATATGTTCTGACATGGCTTAACCGTACCGGCCGGTGATGTAGTCTTCAGTCATTTTCTTCTTCGGGTTTTCGAAAATCATTTTGGTATCGCCGAACTCGATGAGTTCGCCCAGATACATGAATGCGGTGTAGTCGGAGATGCGCGACGCCTGCTGCATGTTGTGTGTGACGATGGCGATCGTGTACTGCTCTTTCAGTTCTTCGACGAGCTGTTCGATCTTGCCGGTGGCGATGGGATCGAGCGCGGAGGTCGGCTCGTCGAACAGGATCACTTCCGGCCGCAGCGCCACGGCGCGTGCGATGCAGAGGCGCTGTTGCTGACCGCCCGATAATCCCAGCGCGCTTTGCTTGAGCTTGTCTTTCGCTTCATCCCACAGCGCGGCCTGGCCGAGCGCCTGTTCCACGCGCACATCCATTTCGCTGCGCGACAGTTTTTCGTAATGCCTGATGCCATACGCGATGTTGTCGTAGATCGACATCGGAAAGGGCACGGGTTTCTGGAACACCATGCCGATCTTGCTGCGCAGACGATTCAGCGGATAGCGCGCATCGAGTACGTTTTCACCGTCGAGAATCACTTCGCCTTCTGCGCGCAATTTCGGATAAATGGAATAGATGCGGTTGAAGATGCGCAGCAGCGTCGACTTGCCGCATCCCGACGGACCGATGATCGCGGTGACGTGTTTCTCGGCGACGTCCATGTTGATGCTTTTCAATGCGCGATAATCGCCGTAGAAAAAATCGAGATTGCGCGCGGCGAGCTTCGCCGGTTTTTCGACGACCACGTGCGCGGCGGGCGTCGTTGCCGCAACGGTCTGCATATTAGTCATTGGCGATTCTCTTGCGCAGCAGTACCGCGCGTGAAAACAGTGAGAGCAACAAAACGAAAACGGTGACGATGAACGCGCCGGCCCACGCGAGCGCGTGCCAAGAATCGTACGGACTCATCGCGAATTGGAAGATCACCACCGGCACGCTGGCGAGCGGCTGCGTGAGATCGTTGCTCCAGTATTGATTGTTCAGCGCGGTGAACAGCAGCGGTGCGGTTTCGCCGCTGATGCGCGCGAGCGCCAGCAAAATGCCGGTGAGAATGCCGGGCAGCGCAGCGCGATATAACACCTGCAGCGTCATCTTCCACTGCGGAACGCCCAGCGACAGCGCCGCTTCGCGCATCGCGCTCGGCACGAGCTTCAGCATTTCGTCGGTGGTGCGGACGACGACGGGAATCACGATCAGCGCCAACGCAAGCGATCCGGCGAGGCCGGAAAAGTGACCGATGGAATGGACGACGACGGTGTAGATGAAAAGTCCGAGCACGATCGATGGCGCGGACAACAGAATATCGTTGACGAAGCGGATGATTTCCCCGATGGCGGTTTTGCGCGCGTATTCGGCGAGATAGGTTCCGGCTGCCACGCCGATCGGTGTGCCGATCAGGATGGCAAGCAGCGACATCACCGCGCTGCCGAAAAATGCATTGAGCAATCCGCCGTCTGAGCCGGGCGGCGGCGTCATTTCGGTGAACAGCGCCGGCTTCATCGCGGCGAGGCCGTTGATCAGCGCCGTCCACAGAATCCACACCAGCCAGAACAAGCCGAATACCGTCGCGGCGAGCGCAAGCGACAGCGCAATGACGTTCGTCAACCTGCGTCGCGCATACAGACGTTCCATCTGCGCCATGTCAGTTGCCCTCCTTCTTCGCCAGACGCATCAGCATCCATTTCGCGATGGCGAGCACGATGAAGGTGACGACGAAGAGCAGGAATCCGAGCGCGATCAGCGACGACCGATATAGATCCGAATCGGCCTCGGTGAATTCATTGGCGAGCGTGGCGGCGATGGAATTTCCCGGCATGAGTAGCGACGCCGTCAGTTGATGCGCGTTGCCGAGCACGAACGTCACCGCCATCGTTTCGCCGAGCGCGCGGCCGAGTCCGAGGAAGATGCCGCCGATGACGGCCGTGCGTGTGTAGGGAAGCACGACGTCCCACGCTACTTCCCACGTCGTGGAACCGAGGGCGTACGCGGACTCTTTCAGGCGCGTCGGCACACTCAGGAAAACATCGCGCATCACGGCGCTGATGAACGGAATCACCATCACCGCGAGCACGATGCCGGCTGTGAGCATGCCGATGCCGAGCGGCGGGCCGCGGAACAGCGGACCGATGACCGGCCATTGCCCGAGATGCGCATTGAGAAACGGAATCACATGCGCGGCCATGAAAGGCACGAACACGAACAATCCCCACATGCCGTAGATAATGCTGGGAATGCCGGCGAGCAATTCGACCGCCGACGCAATCGGGCTGCGCAACCAGGCGGGCGCAACCTCGGTGAGAAACAGCGCGATGCCGAAACTGACCGGCACGGCGATCAGCATGGCGATCAACGCGGTGACGACGGTGCCGTAGATCGGAACCAGCGCGCCGAATTTCTGATTGACGGCATCCCAGTCGGCGCTGATCAGGAAATGCCAGCCGAATTTGGAGAACGCTTCGCGGCCGCCCCACAACATCGAAACGGCAACGGCGATCAGTACGATAAGGACGAACCAGGCCGCTGCAGCGAATATTCCCTTGAACACGCGATCGGTGACCGCGTCGCGCGCGCCCACCGCGGCCAAATCCACGCGTTGCGGAAAAACCGGTTCGCCGATGCGCGTGCTTTGGATTCCGGAGTTCATCGATCGTCCAACTATTTAAAAGATCGCGCGCATCGGGGAGGCGATGCGCGCGAAAAGCGAAACCGAGGAGAGATTCGGTTTGCGACGTTTTCTTACACGATCAGGATTTGAAATCGGATTTCCAATACGCTTCGATCTGCTTCACCAGCGTCTCGGGCAGCGGCACGTAGTCGAGCGCGTCGGCATCTTTCTGGCCAGACTCGAACGACCATTTGAAGAAGTCGAACGCGGTCTTGGTGTGCGATGCGTCTTTCGGCGTTTTGTACATGATCGCCCACGTCGTCGCGGTGATCGGCCATGCGGTGTCGCCCGGCGCATCGGTCATGATCAAATTGAAATCCTTGGCGTTTTTCCAATCGGCCGTCGCGGCGGCGGCAGAGAAGCTCGCCTTGTCCGGCTTGATCCACTTGCCGGCGTGGTTCTGCATCTGCACGTAGTTCAATTTGTTCTGCAGCGCATACGCGTATTCGACGTAGCCGATCGAATCCTTGATCTGCTTGACGTACGCGGCCACGCCTTCGTTACCCTTGCCGCCGACGCCCGTCGGCCAGGAAACCGTCGTGCCTTCGCCGACTTTTTCCTTCCATTCCGGGCTGACCTTCGACAAATAGTTCGTCACGTTGAACGACGTGCCCGAACCGTCCGAACGATGCACGACGGTGATCAGCGTGTCCGGCAGTTTCGCGCCGGCATTCAGATCGGCGATGGCCTTGTCGTTCCACTTCTGTACTTTGCCGGAGAAAATGTCGGCGAGAAGCGGGCCGGTGAGTTTGAGCGATCCGGAATTCACGCCATCGATGTTGATTACCGGCACGATGCCGCCGATGACGACCGGGAATTGACCCAGTCCCGTATCCGTCAAATCTTTCGCGTCGAGCGGTTTATCGGACGCGCCGAAATCGACGGTCGCCGCTTTGATCTGCGCGATGCCGCCGCCAGAACCGATGGACTGGTAGTTCACCTTCGAACCGGTTTTCGTGGTGAATTCCGCCGACCATTTGGACAGCACCGGATACACGAACGAAGAACCCGCGCCGGTGACGTCGGTGGCGATGGCGGCCGTGCTGGCCAGTCCGAATGCGGCGGAAATTGAGAGAGCGACGAGCGTGGTGCGCAGTCTCGGAAACATTGAGCGATCTCCATGAGGGATTGAGTGAAGACCGCGCCCCAGCGGCGGCCTTCTTGTGCACGGCGCAGCCTACGCGGCGAGTTTGAAACTTTTATGACAGTGCCCGTCACGCACCGTTTGGCGCGCGTTCGCCGTCTCGGCTTTCGCGACTTAAACCTTCGTCGATCAATTACTTGGGCATCGTTATAACAAAACGGTAAACTTGCCCGCGTCGCGAACGGACCAACTCATCGGGAATTCGATTATGTTTTCGCTGCAAACCATCTTCGGCAAAGGCGACCGCATTTACGGATTGCTCGAAGCGAGCGCCGACGCGGCGCGCCAAAGCACCCGCGCGCTCATCACGATGCTGAACCAGAAATCGTCGGAACCTTCGCTCGATGAATTCCGTCTCGCGCGCCGCCGCGAAAAAGAAGTGATGGGACAGATCAGCCAGACGCTGGTCAACACGTTCGTTACCGCGCTCGACCGCGAAGACATCGAAGCGTTGTCGGCCGCCTTGTACAAAATTCCGAAGACCATCGAAAAATTCGCCGAACGCTATGCGCTGTTCGCGGAACAATTGATGGATGTCGATTACGCGTCGCGCGCTGCATTGCTGGAAAAAGCGACGGCGGTGATCGTCGAGATGGTCAGCCAGTTGCGTCGCGGCATGAAACTCGAAGAAATGAAAGCGCTCAACGACCGCATGCAAGCGATCGAAAGCGAAGCCGACCGCCTGATTCTTGGTTTATACGAAGACCTGTTCAAGAACACCGGCGAAGTGTCGCGTCTGATCTTGCGCAAAGACCTGTTTGAATTGATCGAGAAAGCGATCGATCGTTGCCGCGACGCGGGCAACGTGATTTATGCGATCGTGCTGAAGAATTCCTGAGGACGAACTCGTGAGCCTCGGCCTCGTCTTCGCCGTACTGATCGTTGCGCTCGTCTTCGAGTACATCAACGGCTTTCACGACACCGCCAATTCCATTGCCACCGTCGTCGCGACGAAAGTGCTGCGGCCCGGTCAGGCCGTATTGCTCGCCGCATGCACGAATTTTCTCGGCGCGATGTGGGGCACGGCCGTCGCCAAAACCATTTCATCGGGGTTGATCGATTCCGGCATCGTCAACGTCACGCCCGAACTCATCATCTGCGCGCTGCTCGGCGCCACGATCTGGGATTTGATCACGTGGTGGTGGGGATTGCCGTCGAGTTCATCGCACGCGCTCATCGGTGGACTATGCGGCGCCGCGCTCGCGGCCACCGGTACCAACTGGAACTCGATCATCTGGTCGATTCCCGCCGGCCATTGGTGGGAAGGCAAGGGCCTGCTCAACAAGGTGATTTTGCCGATGGTCGTTTCGCCGGCGGCAGGTTTCACGATCGGCTTCGTCGTGATGGGATTTCTGCTCGCGCTGCTGTCGTTTCTCGGCAGCCGCGGCGGGCGCATCGGACGTGCCGCGCGTCCGCGCGTGGTGAACAGCGTGTTCGCGAAAGTGCAAATCGTCTCGTCGGGATTCATGGGCCTTTCGCACGGTCTGAACGACGCGCAGAAAACCATGGGCATCATCGCGCTCGCATTGGCCGCGGCGACGTCCGCGCATTCGCTCGACAATCTCCCCGCGTGGCTCGGATTTCTGCGTGTGGAATCCGATCCGTCAGGCGGATTCGGCATCGCGGTCTGGATCAAGGCGACGTGCGCCATCGTCATGGCGGCGGGCACGATGGCCGGCGGCTGGCGCATCATTCACACGCTCGGCCACAAGATGGTGAAGCTGCATCCGATCAACGGCGTCGCGGCGGACACGGCGTCGTCCACCGTGATCATCACGGCGTCGGTGCTCGGAATACCCGTGTCGACGACCCACAACGTTTCGGCGTCGATCATGGGCGTCGGCTTCGCCAAACGCGCAAACGCGATCCGCTGGACCATTGTCGAGCGCATGGTGTGGGCGTGGATCCTGACGATCCCGATCGCCGGCGTGTTGGCGTACGCGCTCGTCTTCGGAATGAAACTGCTCGGCTGGACGGGCTGATCGTTCACGATTGTTCTAATCAAATCGTTATCAAAACGCGTCGCCGCCGGCGGAAATCGCTTTCTCCAGACGATCGCCGAGCGGACCGATCTCGTCGATCAGCCGGTCGAGTTCGTTTTCGGTGAGCAATTCGTACGGCCGGTTTTCGCACAGGTGCAGATACGGCGATCCGTCCAGATCGCTCACCGCGAGATATCCCACGCGCTGCTCCCAATTGAAGCGCAGGCAGCGTTTCGCATCCATGCCGGTGAGCGGACCGATCGGCGTCGAGATGCGCAAATATTTCCGCCCCTCCTCGCTGTCGAGTTCGGCAAGATACAGGCCCTGATGGCGCGCACCGTTTTCCGTCGTCAGGTCGAAGCTGAGCAGGTACGGATCATTGATGCGCAACTGGTGCCGCGCGTGCACATGGGAACGAACGTCTTCGAACGATTGCACAGGCCACTCCCTTTGACTGTACGTATGCTAACGTGCCGCGCTCATGAAGTCAGGTCACGTCGTGAAACCGGAGCATGCGGCCATCCAGCGCGCGATCGCGGCGATACCTGCCGGGCGCGTGGCAAGCTACGGCGAGATTGCCACGCGCGCCGGATTGCCGGGCCGAGCGCGCCTCGTCGGCCGCGTGCTCGGGGAAAGCGACAAAGCGCTGAAACTGCCGTGGCATCGCGTGCTGCGCTCCAGCGGACAAACCGCATTCGCGCCGGGCAGCCGCGGTTTTCGCGAGCAGTCGCAACGATTGCGCACCGAAGGCGTGATTATCGTCAATGGCCGCGTCGATCTGGAACGATTCGGATGGGAGCGCAATCTCGATGTCGAATTGTGGGGTCCGCCGCGCGCAGCCGCGACGAAAAAATCACGCACGACGGCGAAACCATCCCGCAATGCTAAGGCGATCGCGCGTCGCCGGTAACACTTCGTGTTCGAAATCCGCGCTGAGGAACAGCACGAGCGTGCCGGCCTCGGGATAGATGTCTAAATATTTTTCGACAGAATCGGTCAGATAAAGACGAAGCGCGCCGCCATCGTCAGTGCGCCATTCCGAATTCAGATACAACACGCTCGACAGAACACGCGCATCGTCGTCGCAAAACGCGTCGCGATGCCTCGCGTACCGCGCACCCGGTGCGTATAGCGCGTAATGCGCTTCGAGTTCGTCGAGTCCGAGCATCAAGCGTCGGTTGAGTCGAACGCGCAGAGAATGCATCGCGGTCCAATAACTTGATTGCGCGAGCGTCGACTCAGCTTCGTCGAACCAACGCGTGCGATCGCCGCGGATGTCGCTTCGCAGCCTGCGCGCATCGCCGTGACCAATGGCGGCTGACGAAAGTTTTCCGGTTGCGTTGTCGTCGCGGCACGCCTGTGCCAGCGCTGCGACGACGGCTGGATCGAGAAACGACTGAACCAGCGCGTAACCCGATTGCTCGATCGCATCCGGAATGGACTTGCTAGAAGTGGAGTCGGCCCGCATCATGCGAGCGTAACCCAAATCTCCGATGCCGATGCCAAGAATTCCCCGCGTCACCGCCGTTCTGCTTATCGCGAACGTGCTCGTCTTTTTGCTGCAGCAAGTGGCCGCCGATTTCATGCTGGCGCACTTTGCCCTGTGGCCGTTCGGCGTGCACAAAATGACGCAGCTCGACGACGGCACCGTCGTTTCGCTCGGCTTTCAACCCTGGCAGCTCATCACGTACAGTTTTTTGCACGGCGGCGTGACGCACATCGCCTTCAACATGCTGGCGCTGTGGATGTTCGGCGGCCCCGTGGAAGAAGCGCTCGGACCGCGCCGGTATACTTTGTACTATTTCGTCTGCGTGCTCGGCGCGGCAGTGGCGCAACTTGCGACGGTTGCGCTGATGCAGCCGCATGCTTTTTACCCGACGCTCGGCGCCTCCGGCGGTGTTTTCGGCGTACTGCTCGCCTTCGCGATCTTATATCCGCAGGCGCGCGTGTTTCTTTTTTTCATTCCGGTGCCGGTTCCGGCGCGCATCGCCGTGGTCGGCTATCTGATTCTGGAATTGTTCTTCGGCGTCACCGGCCGGCAAGCCGATGTTGCGCACTTCGCGCATCTCGGCGGCGCGCTGATCGGCTTCGTGTTGATTCTGTTCTGGCGTTCGCGGCAACGCCGCTTCTGAACGGCTAGTGTTTGTAGACGACGCCGTTCTTCATGACGAATTCGACACGCTCGAGAACGCCGATGTCATCCAACGGATTGCCAGGCACCGCGATAACGTCGGCGTAGCGATTTGCCGCCAGCCGTCCGATATCGTTTTCCCAACCGAGCAATTTCGCGCCGTTGATTGTACTCGCTTGAATCGCCGCCAGCGGAGTCATTCCGTTCTGTACTAGCAGCACGAATTCGTGCGCCTGCGTGCCGTGCGGAAACGGACCGACATCCGATCCGACTGCCATCGGCACGTGCGCCGCGAGTTGCAGCTTGAACTGCGCGACGTGATACGCCTGAATCGCACGATACCGTTGCGCTGCTTCCGGCGTGGATGCGTGTGCTGCAAAGTAATCGAGCACGGCGAACGTCGGAACCGCGAAAATTCCGCGTTCGCGCATCAGCTTCATCGTGTCGGCGCTGAGTTGATATGCATGGTCGACGGATGCGACGCCCGCACGCGCCGCCATGCCGGTGCCCGGTTCGCCGGTTGCGTGCACGGCGACGCCGCGATGCAGCCGCGCCGCTTCGCGAACCGCCGCGCGCAATTCGTCTTCGTTGAATTGATAGGGCGTCGAGAAATCGTCGCCGGCGATGCGATCTTTTCCGGTCTCGTAGATCTTCACGAAATCGCTGCCGAGTTTTGCCTGCGCGCGGATCACCGCGACCAGCTCATCCGCGCTGTTCGCATACGTCGCGTTCGGCAGCGCGTGTTCTTCCGGATTCAATCCGGTCGCGTCCTCGTGACCGCCGAGAATATCGATCGCATTGCCGCTGATGCGCATGCGCGGCCCCGGAATTGCGCCGCGATCGATGGCATTGCGCACCGCCGTATCCGCCGCGCCGGCGCCTTCGGTTCCCATGTCGCGTTCGGCTGTAAAGCCGGCCATCAGATCGTCGCGCGCGGCGAGCGTCGCACGGATCGTGCGTTCGGGAACGGACTCATTGAACGTCTGCGCATCTTCCGCGCCGGGATGCAGAAACAAATGCACATGCGCGTCGATCAGTCCGGGCATCAGCGTGCGATCGCCGAGATCGATCACCGTCGCATCGTTCGGATGATCGACATGACTGCCGACCGCGATGATACGTTCGCCGCTGACCATCACTTCGCCCGGCGTCAGGATTTTTCCGCTGTCGACATCGAGCAGGCGTGCGGCGTGGAGAACAGTCGTGTCCGCATGCGCAACTGTGTATGCCAACGACAATAAAGCGAAAAGCGAGATCGAACGCATAATGGGCTCCCTCGGCAACACAACGAGCATACGGTCTCGCGGGCCGCCGTCAATCGTTCAGCGCAAACGGACGAAATCCGCGCTGCACACCAAACGCACGGCGTCGAGCCGCATCAGCGAGCGCGGCAACGCCAACAGCAACGCATTGCGCTCGGTTTCGATCGCGGCGATTTCAATGGCGCTCACCGCCGGATTGATGCGGCGCAATCCCGTGAGCCGCGAAAGCTCCGCACCGAGCTCGCGTTCAGCCGCCTGTGCCGCCGCCGCGATGGCCGCATCGGCGTGGCCGCGCGCAAGTTCTTCGCAGCGTTTCAACATCGGCGGCACGAGCGCGGTGAGGATTTTTCGATAGCGCGTGACGTCGATGACATGGCTTTGCGCACGCGCGATCGCGACGCCGCTCGGACGCCACTCCCCGCGATCGACAAGTCGCGTATCGACGATGACGCGCAACGGCGACGGCGGCAGAAAGCGGTCGGCGTGCAGCGTCGGATTCGCGACCGGCTCGAGCACGAACAGCGCTTCGAGCAGCGCGCTTTTCAGCGGCAGCGCGTCGTCGATGACGAACGCCGCGTTGCCTTGCTCGGAGCCGAGCAGCAAATCCATCGCGCCCGCGACCATCGGATGATCCAGACGCAGCAGCGGAAATTCCTCGCGCACGAGCGCGGTGGCGCGATCGAACGTGATCTGCTGCGGACCGTCCTTGAGTCCCGGAAATCCCTCGGTGCTCAGATATTCCGGATCGAGAATGAAGGTGCGCGTTCCGGACTCCTCGCTGTGCACGCCGAATTGCTCGAACAGTTTCAGCGTGAAATCGTCGCTGGACTCATCGGCGTCGATGTCGCCGATGGATGCACGCAGCCGGCCGGCGTCCGCTGCGCGTTGATTGGCAAGTTCCAATAGCCGATCGCGGCCTTTGCGGATCAGCGCGGACAACTCTTCGTGCGCCGCACGCGTTTCGGCGACCAGCGCATCGATTTCCACATCGGGATCTTCGCCGCCCTGCGCATGCTGCACGGCCATTTCGACCAAGCGCGCGCCGAAGCGCTTGAACAACTCGCGGCCGTCGGCGGGACTGCTGCGGAAAGCATCCAGACCGTCGCGGTACCAATGCATGAGCATGTGCTGCGCCGTGCCGGTGAACGCGGCGGCGCGGACGGCGATGTCGTGGCGCTGTCCGATGCGGTCGAGGCGGCCGATGCGTTGTTCGAGCAAATCCGGATCGAGCGGCAAATCCCACAAAATCACATTGTGCGCAAATTGGAAATTGCGGCCTTCCGAACCGATTTCCGCGCACAGCAACAGGCGTGCGCCGTCCGGCTCTGCAAAAAAAGCGGCATTGCGGTCGCGCTGCACGAGCGTCATCGCTTCGTGGAAACGCGCAATCTTCACGCCGCTGCGGGTGCGCAATGCTTCTTCCAGCGCGAGTACTTTTTCCTTGCTGCGGCACGTGAGAAAGAATTTTTCCGTCGCATTGGATTCGACCAGATCGATCAGCCACGGCAAACGTGGATCGTCCGCATAATCGAGCTGCAGCGGCGCGCTGGGCGTTTGGACGTCCGAAAGGAATTCCGCAAGCAGGCGTTGGCGCTGACCGTCGTTCAACTGCGAGCCGTCGAGCTCTGACAACAGCGGCATGCGCTTCGGGAATCCGCCGACGCTCGCGCGCCGATTGCGGAACATGACGCGTCCGGTCCCATGTCGGTCGATGAGTGCATCGAGAATCGCATTGCGATGCGTTTCGTTCGGCGCGGTTTCTTTCAGCGCGTTGCGTAATTCGTCATCGTCGCCGATGCGCGCGGCCAGCTCCGCACGGTCCGCGTCATCGAGCGGTTGTGCGTCTTGCAGTTTTTCGACAATGGCGGAAAGTTTTGCGTAGCCGTCCGATTCGATCTGGAATTGCGACAGATCGCTATAGCGCGTCGGGTCGAGCAGCCGCAAGCGCGCGAAATGCCCGCTGCGGCCGAGTTGTTCGGGTGTTGCGGTGAGCAGGATCAAACCGGGCGTTTTCGCGCCAAGCGTCTCGACGAGCGAATATTCCGGACTCGCCGTTTCCGGCGACCACGCCAGATGGTGCGCTTCGTCGACGATGAGCAAATCCCAGTTCGTCGCGAGTGCCAGATCGCGGCGCCTCGCCGAATCGCGCAAGAAGGCGAGGTCGCAGATGACGAGTTGCTCGTCGTCGAAGGGATTGCGTCCGTCGCCGGGTGTTTCGATCGACTCGCAGCGTTCCTCGTCGAAGATCGCGAACGACAGATTGAAGCGGCGCAGCAGCTCGACGAACCATTGATAGACGAGCGTTTCCGGCAAAAGGATCAGCGCGCGCGAAACGCGGCCGCTCGCGAGCAGCCGCGCGAGGATCATGCCGGCTTCGATGGTTTTGCCCAGGCCCACCTCGTCGGCCAACAGCACGCGCGGCGGCCTGCGCGACGCGGCGATCTCCGCCACGCGGAGTTGATGTGGAATCAGATCGATACGCGACGACATGAGGCCGAACGCGTTCGACTTGCGCGCGTCGGCGCGGCGCGACAGGGTTTCAAGCCTGAACTCGAATTGTTCGGCGGAATCGACGCGTCCTGCGATGAGACGCGCGTCGGCTTTCGAGACGTTCTGCACGTCGTCGAGTTCGCCTTCCGCGATGGTCCGGCCGTTGACGATGTAGTGCAGCAGTCCGTTGTGCGACTCGATTTTCTCGATGACGAGCGAATCGCCATTCGCGCTCACACGTTCGCCGGGGCGAAATTCCGAGCGCGTGAGCGGCGCCGTCTGCATCGAGTATTGACGCACGACGCCGGTGGCGGGGAAGGCCAGTTGCACGGTGCGCCCTTCCACGCGCAACACGGTGCCGAGCCCGAGTTCGGGTTCGGCGTTGGAGATCCAGCGTTGGCCGGGAACGTAGTGCATGAGTCAATTGTAGATCGTTTCGGTCCCTGAAAATGAAAACGCCGCATTAATGCGGCGTTTGTATACAAGTGTAAAATGTGCGTAGGGTGAGAGGAAGCGCGGAGTGCTGTGGCGGCGTACCGAGTTGCTGAAGCGTTGCCCCCTCACCCCCCGACGCAGTCGGGGGAGAGGGGGTTTCATACGGCGCTACCAGATTTTCACTTGCACATCCGGCGCGCGCACCATCGGGTCGCCCGCCTTGCACGAGAACGCCTGGGCGAAGACGTCCATGTCGGACGGCGCGGCGATGGCGCGCAATGGCGCGGGTGCGTGCACGTCGGTGTTGACGCGCAGTTTCAGTTCTTCCGGCTTGAACGATTCGGCCCAGCTGCGCGCGAAATTCAGAAAGAACCGTTGATCTTCGGTATAGCCGTCGATTTTCTTGTTCGCTTCGCCGGGATTTTTCGCCAGTGCGGTCTGCAATGCGTCGTAGCTCACGTTCAGGCCGGCCAGATCGGCGATGTTCTCGCCGAGTGTCTGCTTGCCTTTCACGTGCAGATCGTCGATAGCGACGTAGCCGTCGAACTGCGCGACGAGTTTGTCCGTGCGCGCTTCGAATTTTTTGCGGTCGTCCGCCGTCCACCAGTTGTTGTAGTTGCCTTGCGCATCGAATTGCGAACCGCGGTCGTCGTAGCCGTGCGTCATTTCGTGGCCGATCACGGAACCGATGCCGCCGTAGTTCAATGCGTCGTCGGCATGCGGATCGAAGAAGGGCGGTTGCAGGATTGCGGCGGGGAACACGATTTCGGTCTGCAGCGGGTTGTAGTACGCATTCACCGTCTGCGGCGTCATGTTCCATTCGGTGCGGTCGACGGGCTTGCCGATTTTCGCCATGCGCCAATCGTGATCGAACTTGAGCGATGCGCGGACATTGCCGAAATAGCTGTCGCGATGGACGGCGAGGCCGGTCCAGTCGCGCCATTTGTCGGGATAGCCGATCTTCGGCATGAACGTATCCCATTTTTCGACGGCTTTGGTTTTTGTCGCATCGCTCATCCAATCCAGTTTCTGGATGCGCGCCTTGAGCGCGGTGCGCAGATTGTTGACGAGTTCCTGTGCGCGCGCTTTCGCTTCCGGCGGGAAATTCTGCGCGACGTAAAGCTGGCCTAGCGCCATGCCCATTTGCCGATCGACCGTGGCGAGTACGCGTTTCCAGCGCGGTTTCTGTTCTTTCTGCCCGCGCAGTTTGTTCGAATAAAAATCGAATTCGGTGTCGACGAAGCGCTTGCTCAAGTACGGTTGCGACAGGCGGGAAAGGTGAAAGCGGAAATAGGCGCGCCACGTTTCCGGCGGTGTATCGGCGAGCAGTTTGTCCATCGCGGCGAAGAACTTGGGCTGCGACAGCGAGAATCCCTTTTCGCCGGTCACGTTTTGCGACGCGAAGAATTTCTCCCACGAAAAATGCGGCGTCGTTTTGTCGGCGTCCGGCATTTCGAGATAGTGATATTGATTGTCGGGATTGCGCAGTTCGACGATGGGCAGCGATGCGTCCGCCAGTTTGGTTTCGAGATCCATCACGGATTGCGCTTGCTTCGCGGCGTCCGCTTTTTTGACGCCGACGAGTTCCAGCGATTTCGCGACATAACCGACATATTCATCGCGAATCTTTTTCGAGTTCGCGTCGGTCTTGAAATAGTAGTCGCGCTCCGGAAGGCCCAGTCCGGCCTGGCGCGCGTAGCCGATCGTTCGGCGCGAATCGTGGAAATCCGCCTGCCCGGAAAAACCGAACACGAACGGCATGCCTTGCGCGGCATAGTCGCGGATGAAATTGACGAAATCGTCCGGCGTGCTCAGGCCGTCGATGCGTTTGAGATCGTCCTTGATCGGATCGAGCCCGCTTTTTTCGATCGCGGCCTCGTTCATGCCCGATGCGTAGAAATCGCCGATCTTCTGTTCGACGGAGCCGGGTGAGCCGGGCGTCTTCGCCAGGTTTTCGGCGATCGTGTGCTGCGCGTTCAACGAACGTTCGTCGAGCAGAGCCGATGCGCCCCACGTCGTGCGGTCGGCCGGAATCGGATGAGCCTTGAGCCAATTCGCGTTGACGAAGTCGAACAGGTTCTGGCACGGGCCGATGTCCTTGTCGAACTGCGACGCGTTCAGCGGCGAACCGGTGTCGTCGGCCGACGCCAAAGCGCAAAGTGCGAGACCGAGGCATAGCGTCAGCGGGCGGAAAAATCGTGAGTTCATCGATAGACTCCGGAAAAGTGGAGGAACGCCAGTACAGCGCGTGGCGAGATCATAGTGTCGAGATCATTCCGCGGCGCGTGCGGCGGCCAACGCGTTCACGTCGAGCCGCGCGACGGGATAAACGCCGACGTTCTGGTCTGTGTACCACGGCGAACGGCGATAGAAAAATTCGAGCCGCCTCTGCGGATCGGCGGCGAATGCTTTGTCGTCGGCAAGTTTCTTCTCGAACTCGGCTTTGAGCGCGGGATCTTTCGCGATCAAATCGCGCGCGAGTTTTTCCAGCACGCGCGCATCGCCGTATTCCTTCTGTTCGAACATCGTGTTGAGGAATCCCCAGCGCAGCATCGAATCCGGCGCTTCGGGTTCGAGCAGATTCACGGCGACATTCGCCGCGCGCTGATCCATGCGCACGATGATCGAGCCCGCCGGGAATTCCACGTTCGCCGATTCGGTATTCGCCTGGAACGATTTCAGCATGAGTCGTCCTTCGAACGGCGCCGTTCCCCACTGCGGATCGTCCAGGCGATAGCGTTGCACATCGAGCGTCACCGGTTTTTTCAGCCGTTCGACATCCACCCCGTGTTCGGCGAGTTTTTCGAGCACCTGCGTCCAGGCGACGGGCACGATGTACGCGGCGGGCAGCGTCACCGTCTGTGTCGCGACGAGATCGCGCCAGAACGGCACCTTCATCGTTTTCGGTTTGCCCGGATCGTATTGCGTCCAGATGTCGTTCGATATGTCGCTGTGTGTCTGAGTCGATTCGACTCCTTTCAGTTCGAACGTCTCCGGCCTGTCCGTCGTCTTGAACGCGACAGGCAATTCGACGCCCGTTTTCGCCGCGCGCGCGATCGTGTCGCGGTCGGCCGTCTCGACGGCTTTGCGCAATTCGCCGGGATGCGTGCGGAATTCATCCAGCACTTCGACGATCAAGTCATACGTGGCATGCACGCGTGTTTCGTACGATTTCAGCATGTGCGTTTCGACGAGCAGCGCCGCGCGGTTTTGCAGCGCCACGTATCCGGTCGAGAAACGCGTGCCGGAGCCGAAATTGACGATACCCTTCGTGATATCGCGATGATCTTCCAGTTCGAGATACGGCGACAGCAGATGACCGCGCTTTTCCGTTTGCGGAAAAATGCGCTTCTTCAATGCCGTGTTTTGCCACGCGAGTACGGCGGGATCGAGCGAACCCCAGTCCTCGGTGTACCAGGTCAGGTCGTATTGAAAATCCGCACCGTCGGTGGTGTGCACGTCGATGAAGAAATCCGGCAGCCAGGTGCGGAACATCGCGAGCCAGTCGCGCATTTCCGGCGCATCGGCCTTCATGTAATCGCGGTTGAGATTGAGATTCTGCGCCGTCGCGCGGAACCCCATCGAATCCGGACCATTCTGATTGATGCGGTTGTACGGCGAGGAATTTTCGTGGCCGTCCACGTTGAAGATCGGCTCGTACACCAGAATCGCGTGATCGAGCAGATGCGGCAGTTTCTTGCCGACGGTGAGATCGCGCAGCAACATCAATCCCGCGTCTTTGCCTTCGATTTCGCCGGCGTGGATACCGGCCTGCACCAGCAAAATTTGCTTGCCCGATTTGCGCGCCGCTTCCGGCGTGAATTCACCGCCGCTGGCGGCGATCACCAGCATCAAGTCGCGGCCCTCGGGCGATACGCCGAAGCGCGTGAGCTTGATCGTATCCGGCGCCGCGGCCGCGAGCCGCTCGAGATACGCGTGCGTGTCGGCGTAGCTCGGCGTTGTCTTGAAATGCGCTGTTTCCGCGGGGGTGATCCAGCTTTTGTCTTGGCTCATGGCTACCGTCGATAGAAAATAAAAGACGAGAATGGCGGCTGCGCGCATCAGCGTGCGCCGGACATCATGTGAAAACTATACTTTTTCACTTTTGCCCAACCGCCGCCGACGGCGGCGACAAAAAGTCCGGATGCGCGCCATCGGGCAGTTTGTCCGGGCCGACCGCGCCGCCGGAGAGAATGAACGCCATCGCCTGATCCATGCTCCAGTCGGTTGTAACGAGTTTCTCGACCGGCACGATTTCCAGATAGCCGCCCGTGGGATTCGGCGTGGTCGGCACATACACGGCCGCCAATTCCCGGCCATGGGTGTCGACGAACAGGCGCGTGACGAAGCCGATGCTTTTCAGTTCCGGCGACGGAAAATCGATCAGCACCACGCGCTGCGTGCCGGCGGGTTTCGTCGACAGCATCGTCATCAGTTTTTTCGCGCCGCCGTAGATCGTCTGCACGAGGGGAATGCGCGTGATGAGATTTTCGAAACCGGTCAGCAGGCGCTGCCCGAACACGCGATTCGTCGCGAATCCAACGACGTACAGAAAAACGATCGTGCCGACGAACGCGATGATCGACTGCAGCCACTCGGCGCCGAGCCACGTCGCCGCGCTCGGGAACACCGCGCTGATCGCCACGAACAATCCCGCGACGACCGGCGCGCCGACATGCGAGAGCAGCGTGAAGATGAATTTGAATACCAGCCACGTGAGCCATAACGGCACGATCGTGAACAAGCCGGTGATCAGATAACGCTTGACGTAGAGGGATCGCATACGCATCGGCGAAGCGGAAAAGTGTGTCATCATAACGTGCGCGCACGGTTTGCGGTGAGGTCGATGCGGTCGGAAAGTTCGGCGGAGAAAGCGGGCGTCGATGCGCAGCGAAGCGGGAATACTGCCGACGATGCCCTGCCAGTCGTCGTTGCTCTTATCGGTCTGCCGGGTTCCGGCAAAAGCATCGCCGCGCGCGCCTTGCAGGATCAACTCGGTTTGCGGCGCGTCTGCCGCGACACCATCCGTCACGCGATGTTTCCGAAATGCTCGTACAGCTTCGCCGAAAAACGCGCGGCGTTTCGCGCGATGCTGCTCGCGGTGGAAATCAATTGCATGCTCGGGCAATCCAGCGTGATCGACGGCGTCACGTTCTCGCGCCGGCGCGATCTGCAGCGCGTCGATGCCGCCATTCGCCGCTACCATTTTCTGCCGGTGCCGATTTACCTGGATTGTCCGCCGGATGTTGCGCGAGCGCGCATCGCGGACGATGTCGCGCACAATCGCCATCTCGCTCGCGACCGCACACCGGCGATCGTCAGCGAAGTGATGATGCGGTTCGATACGCCGCCGCCGAATGCGCTCGTCATCAACTCCGACATTTCCGCCGCGAATTTATGCCGGCTCGTTGTGCAGGCCGTCGCGGATGTTCGCGCGAGCGTGCGCGAAATGCCGAAGTCCTGAAGCCTTGGCCGTATCAGGACGTCTTCGCGGCTTTCTTCAATCGCGCACCTCGAAAATAGCGGACGCGCAGATCGAGATTGCGTTGACTCTTGCCGACGTACACGAATTTCGTGGTCGGCCAGACCGGCGCGCGCAGCCGATCGCTGAAACGGGAATTCTCCAGTTCCAACAACAAGCCGATGCACGGATACTCGTTGGCGCGAGCATATTCTTCCAGCGCATCGAACGCACGCACGAGAATCTTGAAGACGAGTCGCGTCTTGCGGAATTCCTTGCCGACGAAACATCGGTAGTAGTACATCGGCTGCGCCAGACGCGGCAGCGTCATCGGAATCGCCGTGCAGACGGCGGCTACTTTACCGTCGGCGGTCTGCGCGCGCAGGACGACTTGACGCAATCGCTCCGCCGTTTTCACGTCGTTCGATAATGCACCTTCCGCTTTCCAGAACTCGGTGACGGCGTTGTCGTCGCTTTCGGATTCCTGCTTCCAGTGCGTGACGAAGGTGAATGGCGGTGCGTTTTTCTCGGTCATGTCGCTTCGCTGGTTGAGACGGATTCGTCGCTGTTGGCATAGCCGGTCTGCGGTGCCGGCGGTTCAGTGGGAGCGGGCGAGAACGCCACTTCCTTGAGCGCCTTGTCGGGCAGCGCGTAAGAATTTCCGAGCAGTTCGCCTTCGTGGACGATCTCCGGAAACAACACGCCGCGCACGGCCTGCACGGCGAAAATTTCCTGCACGCCGCCGGTGAATTTGAGAAAGGCCACGGTCTTGCCGGTATGAATGTGCACTGCCCACACGCCGCTCAGCCTTTCGGTGTTGTCGTCGGTGATCGGGATGTCGGTAAACGGCGTGGTGCCGCGCAACTGCGATAATCCGATGAATGCGATCGGCCCGAGGAAGTCGAGACCGCGGCAAAAGCCTGGCACGCGCCCGACATCGGTCCGTTCGCCCGTTTTCAGATCGACGGTGCACAACGCGCCGCGTCCGGATTCGAGTACCCACAAGCGGTTGTCGTACCAGCGCGGCGAGTGCGGCATCGACAATCCGCGCGTGACGACACGGTTCGTCGTCACGTCGATAATGACTCCGCCGTCGCGCTTGTTGGCGCGCCAGCCTTCGCGCACGTTCGTCTCGCCGAGCGACGTGACATAGCGCGGAATGCCGTTGCGCATCGCCAGACCGTTCAAATGGCAGCGATCTTCCGGCGCGTAATGGCTGACGAATTTCGGACGCCAGCGCGGCACGAAACTCGATTTCGTATCCAGCGTGCACAGGCACGAGAACATCGTGTTGACGAACCAGATCGCGCCATCGGCATCCCACGCCATTTCGTGGATGTCGATGTGGCCGGTGATATGCGCACGGCGCGCCATGTACACGGCGTCGTGCCGCGGCGGATTCTGCAACCGCTTGGCCACGTCCGGCATGTTGCGGAATTCGACGATCTCCATCATCGCGCCCAGCATCATGCGCTGCTGATCGGCCGCCATGCCCATCGGACGGTTGAACGAGCGGAAATGCGTATTTATTGATTCCCCGTCCGGACGCAGGATGACGAGCTTGCCGGCCTGATACGTGCTGACGAGCAGGCATCCGCCGAGTTCGCGCAGCAGTGCGGGATAGTTCGACGTATGTACGCTGCCGAGCACTTGCTCGACGGACTGCGGAGCGTCCGCGGCTTGTGGCGAGTAGCCGGCGTTCGCAATCGGTTCTTCAGACATGGCGGCATTGTCGCGCAATGCCGCCATGCTGGATAGCGTCAGAACAGGAGCGGACACCCCTCGAAACCGTTGTCGAAGATCATGTCTTCTTGATTGCGTTCGTAAGCGCCGATGTCCGCGACGCCGTTGTCCACGCGCGGGTATGCGGGCGTGGTCGGGAAAATTATCCCGCGCTGGTCGTAGGCGAGATTCGCCGCATTGTTGCCCTGATCGATGCCTGGACTGCCGCGCTGTAGCGCATGCGTTTCGGTCGCGCCGCCGTTGTTGCGCAGCGGCCCCAGTCTCGGACAGGACAACTTGATCGTGTCCGACGGCACCGCGGAAAACGTCGAGCGGATGAGATTGTTGGCGGGCGCGGCGTTGAACGTCACGGAGAATCCGGTCGCCGCGAATGTGCTCAGGTCGTATTCGCCGCCGCTGCTCGCGGTGTTGTTGGAGATCAGGTTGCTTTGCAATGTGACGGACTGCGAGGCGCTACGCGCGACAAACGAAACGCCGGGCGCGTAATATCTGAATGGCGGCGTCGCGCCTGCGCGATCCTTGGCCGCGGTATTGAAAACGATGGTCGAATTCTGCACCGTGACGGTCGGCGCGTTCGCGTAAACACCGCCGATGAGATAGGCGGCCGAATTGCCCGAGATCGTGCTGTTGGAAATCAATACGGGCGACGAGGTGATGATTCGCAGGCCGCCGACATTGACACTGGCGGAATTCCCGGAAAACGTCGAACTCTTGATGGTGGTGCTGCCTTCGCTCCAACCGCCAGCGCTGTCTGCCGCCTCATTGCCGCTGACCGTGCTGTACTTCATATACAACGATCCGGCGAGAAAGCCGCCGCCAAACGAATTGCCGCCGTTCGTTTCGGAAAACGAAATAGTGCTGTATTTCATTTTCAGTTGGCCTTTGGCGTAGATGCCACCGCCGAAAGACGATGCCGTTCCCTTGGCCTCGCACACAGCCACATAGACGTCGTTGAGATTCACCGAGCCCGCCGAATAAATGCATCCGCCGGCCGCGCTGCCACTCTTCATGTACCCCTCGTATACGGTCATTCCTTTGAGGTTCAGCGTGCCGGTGCCGGTGTGCTTGAAAATGCGGTCGGTCGCGACGCCGTTGTACTTGCCGGAAATGAACAGGTTCGAGGAACCGACGCCATTGATGGTGAGGTCCGCTTGCGTCACCGCGACCGCGCCCGATTTGAGCGTGATCAAGCTGCAGCCCAGTGTCGTCATGTCCACCGTGTCGCCGGTGGCGGCGTTCGCCACGGCATAACGCAGCGTTCCGGTGAAACCCGAACCGCTGTTCGCGTCACTGCAACTGTTTACCGTCCATGTGTTGGCGGCATACACGTTAGATGCCGCGAATCCGCCGGCGACGATGATCGCCGCGGCCAGGACATTTTTGTTCCGGGACAGCTTGGCGTGAAGCGATGACGTTGTCATCGGCGAACCCTCCCCTGACACACCGATCCACTGAGCGTGGCCGGTTTTCAGCCTAGCATAGTCGTGTCCGGCGACGCATTCTGCAATGCCGAACGAGTCCTTCGTCGCCGCTATCAAAACAAGACAGGACACCCTTCGAGATTGCTGTTGAACACGATGTCGTCCTGCTGCACCTCGTATGCACCTATGTCGGGCAGAGTGCCGCTCATGCGCGCGAACGGACTTTGCCGCTGGTCGTACGTTTGAACGTCGGGGTTGCTTCCGGCGTCGATGGCCGGACTTCGCGACAACAGCGCCAGCGTCTGCGTAGGACCGCCGTTGTCGCGCAGCGAGCCGAGCAACGGACACTTGAGATGAACCGTTCCCGAGGGCAACGGTGTGGTGCTGAAATTGGCGTAAATCAGATTGTGGTCGCCGCTTACCGTGATTGTTTCGTCTGCGAACGAGATCGTGCTGAAGTCGTCGTCGATGAGACCGTAGGTATTATTGGAGAGAATCGAACTCTTCAAATCGGCGGTGATCGCGTAGCCACCCACTTCAATGGACAATCCCGGAGCGTGGTGATACGTCCCGGTGTAGTCCTGCGCGGCTCTGTTGAAAGCGATGGTGCTGTTATGCAACGTCAGGGAGGCACCGGAATACACGCCGCCGACGGTGTGCCCGGCGTAATTGTTGCTGATGGTCGAGTTCTTGATGGTCAGACTCGTCGTGGCGTCTCGCGCGAATTCGCTGATGCCGCCTGCGTCTCCCGACGTCCGGTTGAAACTGATGTTCGAACTGAGAATCGTCGACGTGTCCGCCAGGTAGAGGCCGCCGCCTGCGCCCTCAAACGACGCTCCCGACGAGTAGGCGCCGTTCCTGACGATATTGTCGTATTTGGCGGTCAGCGTCTGCGTGTAAATCGCACCTCCGCGCGCGAACACCGGCGCCCTGGCCTCGTTCTCGGACAGCGTGCTGTACTTGACGGTTACGCTATGGGCAAAAACGCCGCCGCCCATCGCGGATGCGTCGACCGTTCCGCGCGCGATGCATTGCGAAACGACGGAACTCTTTAGCGTCACTTGTCCATTCGACAGAATGCAGCCGCCCTGTACATTCCCGCTGGTGGCGGTGGGATTGCCGAGCATGACGCTCAACGACTGGATGGTGAATGTGCCAGTCCCTTGATGATAGAACACGCGGTCGGCGGTGACGCCCGAATGCACGACCGACATGGCATCTGCGCCGGGGCCTGCAATCGTCAAACTCGTCACTGGAATGGGAATCGCGGTGGCCAACACGATCGTGTTGCACCCCAGGTTGGACGGAATGGTGACCGTTTCGCCGGTGGCGGCACTGGCAACCGAAGCACGCAAACTGCCGGAACCTGTGTCGCCGCAGTTGTTTATCGGCAGCGGCGCGGCGAGCGCCATCTCGGCGGATGCGGCGAAAAGCAGGAAACATGCTGCCGCAAGTGGCCGCCGGGAAAGATGCGACCGGTCAACGTCGATGTCCTTGGCACGCTGGCGCGCCAAGGTTGTCGTGCAGTTGCGGTGTCGGGACAAGTTCCGCATGGCGTTCTCCGGTCGGGTGTCTACGATAACGCCGAAGAGAGCATTGGTGCGACATACTTTTCACGCCGCCGCACGAACCTAGAACAGCAGCGATGCCATCCTGCGCCGATACGTCCCGACCAGCTCCTCGTCGTCGATGATCCCGAACGCCGCGATGAGCCGCTTCTTGGCCTGACCATCGTTCCATCCGCGCTGCGCGCGCAGGATGGTAAGGAATTCGTCCAGTCCCGCCGCCGTCTCGCCTTGCGCGAGCAGCCGCGCGCCGAGGAGATCGCGTGCTTCGTGATCGGCGGGATTTTTTTCGATGCGCGCGCGCAACGCGGCCTCGTCCGGCGCATCTTTCAATGTGCGCGAAAATTCGAGCTGATTGCGCAGACGTTTGGCGCGCGCGTCTTCGGCCAGATTCGCCGGCAGCGATTCCAATTCCGTCTGCGCGGAATCGGCCAACCCAGCGCGCATGTAGGCGAGCGCGAGATCGAGTTTGATCTCGGGTTTGTCGGGCGTGGTTGCGAGTTGCTGTTGCAGCCGTGCAATGGCTTGCTCCGGGGTTTCGACGTCATCGGTCTCCGCAGCGATGTCTTCCATTGCGTTCGCGTCGAGCGGTTTGACGTGCCGCTGTAAAAATTCGCGCACGGCCGATTCCGGCACGGCACCCATGAAGCCGTCGACCATCTGTCCGTCTTTCACGAGAACCACGGTCGGCAAACTGCGGATACCGAACGCCGCGGCAAGTTGCATCTGCGCGTCGGTATCGACTTTCGCCAGTTTCACGGCGCCGTCGTAGCTGGCGACGACTTTTTCGAGAATCGGTCCGAGCGTTTTGCAGGGACCGCACCACGCCGCCCAGAAATCCACGAGCACGGGCGTCGTCAGCGAGGCCTGAATGACGTCGCTTTCGAAATTGGCTTCGGTGGCGTCGAACACGGATAAATCGGACACGGTCGCTTCCTTGAAATGCATCATTCATATTTCGGGATGCGCGCGAGAATATCAAGAATGCGCTGTCGTCGATTGCCGCAACGCGATAAGCTGCGGGGCAGTTTCACGCTCAACGGTGTCGATGCGCGATGACGCTGCATAACGATTTGCCGGCCGAATTGTCGCAAGTAGTGTTTGCGCGCGTGTATCAGGAATTGCGCCGCATCGCGCGCAGTCAGCGGCGCGCGGCCGGCAGCCCCGCCACGCTCGACACCACCGCGCTCGTGCACGAGGTGTATATAAAGTTGCACGCGACCGCGGAGGCACGTTCCATTGACCGCGTGCATTTCCTCTCGCTCGCCGCGCGCGCGATGCGGCAGATTCTCGTCGACCACGCGCGCGGACGCTCGCGCCTGAAGCGCGGCGGCGCGATCTCCATCACTGGTCTGTCCGAAAACGTCGGTGTCACGCCCGAAGAGATGATCGATCTCGTCGCGCTCGATGATGCGTTGAACCGGCTCAGCGACCTCGACCCGCGCGCCGGGCAACTCGTCGAATGGAAAGTGTTCGGCGGTCTGGATATCGCCGATGTCGCGCGCATGCAAAATCTGACCGAGCGCACCGTGTTCCGCGACTGGCGGCGCGCGCGCGCATTTCTCGTGCGCGAACTCGGTCTTGAAGCGGTCGGCGAAACGTGATGGACGCCGAGCGTTGGCGACTCGTCGGCGACATCTTCGATCGCGTCGTCGACGCAGCGCCGGAGGATCGTGCGGCGCTGCTCGATGAACTATGCGCAGGCGACGTGTTGTTGCGCCGCGATGTCGAGCAACTGATCGCGGCCGACGTGAGCGCTCATTCTTTCGACAGCGTCGTGGATTCCGCGCGCGGCGTCGCGGCGGCGGAATGGGCGAGCGGCGCCGACGAAAAGACGTGGCAATCTCACGAGCGCATCGGTCCGTGGCGCGTGCTGAGCGAACTCGGCCGCGGCGGCATGGGCATCGTGCTGCTGGCCGAGCGCGCCGACGGACAATTCGAGCAACGCGCGGCGATCAAGCTCGTCAAGCGCGGCATGGATAGCGACGCCGTGCAGGCGCGCTTTCTGCGCGAACGGCAAATTCTCGCGCGGCTGGAACATCCGCACATCGCGCGTTTGCTCGACGGCGGCATTGCGCAAGACGGGCGTCCGTATTTCGCCATGGAATACGTCGACGGCGAACCGGTATTGCGCTACTGCGCGCAATGCGAGCTCGGGCTCGAAGCGCGCATCAAACTGTTTTGCGACGTCTGCGCCGCGGTGCAGTTCGCGCACGGACAACTCGTCGTGCATCGCGACATCAAGCCGTCGAACATTCTCGTCACGGCGAACGGCGAGGCGAAGCTGCTCGATTTCGGCATCGCCAAACTCCTCGACGATTCGCACGGCGGCATGACGCAGACAATCGATACGCAACACCGCCCGCTCACACCCGCGTACGCCGCGCCGGAGCAGATTCGCGGGCAACCCGTCAGCACGGCAACCGATATCTATTCGCTCGGCGTCGTTCTGTTCGAGCTTTTGGCCGGCAAGCGACCGTTCGATCTTCGCGATGAATCCAATGTCGACGAAGTTCGCCGCGCGATGGATTCGACCACGACCGCGCCCTTGGCGAGCGACGCCGCCGACGACACCGCGCCGTCGATGACACGGCGCCTGCGCGGCGACCTCGACACGATCATCCTCACCGCGATGCGGCGCGATCCGCAGCGGCGCTACGCCACGGCCGATGCGCTCGCGAAAGATTTGCAGCGCTTTCTCGCCGGG
Source organism: Rudaea sp. (assembly GCA_036267795.1). Lineage (GTDB taxonomy): Bacteria > Pseudomonadota > Gammaproteobacteria > Xanthomonadales > Rhodanobacteraceae > Rudaea. The sequence continues at coordinate 27,210 of DATAVJ010000016.1, read as the reverse complement.
CAACCGATTTCCGCGCGGCGCGACAGCGTCGGTTATCGCCTGGGCAAGTTCGTCGATCGACACCGCGTCGGCGTGGTGAGCGCGATGCTCGGCATCATCGTCCTGATCGCCGCCCTCGTTTTCGCGGTGTGGCAAGCGCACGAGAAATCGCGGCAAGCGCTGGTCTCGCAGCAAGTGACAACGTTTCTCGAGGGAATATTTCGCGGCGCAGATCCCGCGATATCGCGCGGCGCGAACATCACCGCGCAGGATTTGCTGGACCAAGGCACCCACCGCCTGCATTCGGACGCATTTGTCGAACCGGACGTGCGCGCGCGTCTGCTGCACACCATCGCGTCGACCTACACCGGTCTCGGCCTGTACGATCGCGCGCTGCCGTTGGCGGAAGAATCGCTCGTGTTGCGCCGCGCACGATCGCCGCGCGTCGACAAGGACATCGCCGAAAGCCTCGACGATGCCGGCCGCATTTATCGGTTGAAGGGCGACTACGCGCACGCCGAGCCGATGTTGCGGGAGGCGCTCGACATTCGCCGGTCGATATTGACGCACGACGATCCCGAACTGATCGAAAGTCTGGACCAGCTTGCGACGTTGCAACGCAGCCGCGGCGATTTTCAGGCAGCGGCGGGAAATTTTCTCGACGCGCTGAATCGGGCCGAGACGCATTTCGGAAAAGATGCGACGGAAACCGCGCGCTACGTCGACGACTACGCCGCCGACATCGATGACCTCGGCAAGCGCCAGGATGCATTGGCTTTGTATCGACGCGCGTTGGACATCCGCGAAAAAAATCTCGGACCGGACGATGCCGAAGTCGCCACCACGCTCATCAATCTCGGTACGCATCTCGACGAGTCGGGCCACTATGCGGACGCGCGCGTGATGCTCGAACGCGCGCTGAAGATTCGCCGGCAAGTGTACGGTCCGGCGCACCCGCTCGTCGGTTTCGCCGAGCTTGCGTTGTCGTCCGACGACGATTCACAGGGCCAGCTCGACGAAGCGGAAAAGCTCGCTCAGGATTCGCTCGCGATTTTCCGGCACGGTCTGCCGGCGGATCATCCGAAGATCAGCGAGGCGCTCAACATGATCGGAGTATTGCGCGTCGCGCGCCGCGATTTCAGCGGTGCCGTGCCTTTGATGCGCGAAGTGGCCGAGCGCTTCCGGCGCACGCTCGGCGACAATCATCCCGATACGCTCACCGCGGAGAACAATCTCGCTTACGCAATGCTGCATGCGGGCATGCCGTCCGAAGCGGAAACGATGTTGCGCAACGCCATCGACAACGCACGCAAGGACAACGGTCAGTTGTTGCTCGTGACGGGACGCGAAAATCTTGCCTCGGCGCTTGCGATGCAAAACAAAACGGCCGAAGCCGTAGCGTTCGCCGAAGCCGCGGTTGCGCAGATTCGCGAGGAAGAAGGCGATGTCTCCTCGAACGTCGCCGTAGCTTTGCGCGTACTTGGGCAGATGCAAACGCTGAACGGCGAATTCGCGAATGCCGAGAAATCGTTCCGCGCCGCATTGACGATCGGCGAAGCCATGACGAAAAAGAATTCCAGCGTCATGTACGAATGGCGGATTCCGCTGGCCGACCTGCTGGTCGGGCGACACCGCTGCGCAGAAGCCATGCCGTTGCTCGATGCGTCGATCGAGCAGATCGACAGGACCGAAGGCGTCGCTCCGGAAGTGCGACCATCCGCACAGTTGCTGCGCGCCGCATGCTTGGCCGATCGCGCGGAGGCCGCGAAAATTCGCGCCGACGCGCGGCAAAGCCTTGCGGCCGTGCCCGGCGTGCAGGACGATCTCTATCCGACGATGGCTGCCATTCTTCGAACGGATGCCGGCACGGCGATCACTAAGCGCAACTAGTGCAGTGCTTCGTAATTGCGGAACTGATTATGCCGCCGCTAGTTCGCGACAATCGCCGGACAGGTTCCCGGACAGAATGAAGCACTAACAGAATCGGCGTGAGGCAGGTGCGATGCACGAAGGACCATCGACAGGATCAGCCGCCGCGTCTCCCGTACACGCGGCCGATGCGCTGTTTGCAGAGGTCTACGCGCGCCTCAAGGCTATGGCCGCACGGCAGCGGGCGCGCGGTGCGTCCGGCGCAACGCTGGAAACCACGGCGCTGGTGCATGAGTTGTATCTGCGCATGTCAACGGGCCGCGAACTGCTATTCGATCATCAGGCGCAATTCTTCGCGTATGCCGCACGCGCCATGCGCCACTTGCTGGCAGATCGCGCGCGCGACCGGCTGCGCCATCGTGCCGGCGGCGAGTGGATGCGCATCACACTGACAGGTGGAAGCCAGCAGTTTGCAATCGAAAGCGCCGAACAGGCGCTTGCGCTCGACGCCGCTTTGCAGCGCCTGCAAGACATCGACGCGCGCGCAGCAAACGTTCTGGAATTGCACTATTTTGCCGGCCTGACGATCGATCAAATCGCGGTGACGCTCGATGTGGCACGCAGCACGGTCGATCGCGACTGGCGCTTCGCGCGCGCCTTTCTCAAGAATGAGATCGGCCGGTGACGCGTTCGGCCGCGCGATGGCGTTCCACGCATTGTCTATCCTCAGCAAGGGCGAAGCATGCAACCTACGCCATCGTTGCGTGAGCTGTTCGATCAGGCGGTGTTGCTGCCACCGGAACGGCGTGCGGCTTTTCTCGCCGAGCGCTGCCGCGATCCGGCATTGTGCGTGTCGGTCGAACGCCTGCTTGTCGCCGACGCGGCGGAAGACGAAGCATTGTTCTCCGGCGGTGCCGAAGCGGCAGCTTGTGCGATCGGTGAGGCCGATGTCGCGCAGACGTTGCCGGCGGGCAGCCGCATCGGGCCCTTCGAACTTCTGGCCGTACTCGGCGAAGGCGGCTCATCGACGGTTTTTCGCGCTTGCCGCGAGATCGAAGGCGTGCGCCAGGATGTCGCGCTGAAACTGCTGCGGCGCGGCTTGTATTCGCCGGATGCGCAAAAACAATTTCGCCGCGAACGCCAGGCCTTGGCGCAACTGCGGCATGCCGGCATCGCCCGGCTCATCGAGGGCGGCGTCACCGACAACGGATTGGCCTACATCGCGCTGGAACTTGTCGAAGGAACGTCGCTGACCGATTATTCGCGCGATCGGCGACTGGACTTGCGCCAGCGCCTGGCTCTGTTCCAGCAGATTTGCCGCGCCGTCGAGTCGGCGCACCGCGCCTTGATCGTGCATCGCGATCTGAAACCTTCCAATGTGCTGGTCACCGATGACGGCCAGGTCAAGCTGCTGGATTTCGGCATCGCCAAGTTGCTCGACAGCGGCGAGGAAATGCAAACGCACCTGCACGCATTCACGCCTGCTTACGCGGCGCCCGAACAGCGCAGCGGCGCGCCGATCACGACGGCGACCGACGTCTATGCACTCGGTGTTCTGCTCGGCGAATTGATCACCGGCGAACGCCTGACCGGCACCAGCGGGCAAACGCCTTCGTCTCGAGTGCAGGAAAACGTCGAGCCCGGTGTGCTGCCGGCAGCGCCGCGGATTACACGTCGTTCTTTACGTGGCGATCTGGACAATATCGTGCTTAAGGCCATCGATGTCGAACCGGAACGCCGTTATGTTTCGGCTGGCGCACTGGCCGACGACATCGATCGCCTGATCAATGGCCGTCCGGTGATGGCGCATCCGCCATCGGCCTGGTATCGCACGCAGAAATTTGTCGCGCGTCATCGCGGCAGTGTCGCGACCGCCGCCGTTTTTCTGCTCGCGATCCTGGCCGCGCTTGGCATTGCGCTGTGGCAAGCGAATGTTGCGCGACAGGCGGCAGGCGATGCCAGACGCGAAGCCGCGCGCGCGAATGTCACCAGGGATTTTCTGATCCGCGTTTTTCGCGCCAGCGACCCGCGCGTGGCGCAGGACAAACCGCGCGGACAGGTCACCGCCAAGGAACTGCTCGACCTCAATGCCCCCGCGATCGAACGCGACTTCGCCGACGACCCCGACACCGAAATCGACCTGCTCGGCGTCGCCGCGTCGATTTATCGCGAACTCGACGACCAGCCGCGCTACCGGAACCTGCACCAGCAGCAGATCGAACTCGCGCGAAAACACTACGGCGAACTGCATCCGGCCATCATCCAAGGACTGCTCGACGATGCGGATCACGCCAACAATCGCAATGATTATCCTGAGGCGCTGAAATTGCTCGAACAAGCCGATCCCCTGATCCGCCGCGCAGCGCTCGATCACTCGGCGGTGCGCGCGCGCTGGTTCCTGTTGCGCAGCCATGTGCTGGCGACGGACGATGCATCGGCAAAAGCCAGCGGCGCCGCGCTCGACAGCGCCGTGCAGCTGTACGCCGATGTCGCACCACACGATGCGGGCTATGTCAGCGCGCTGACCAGCATGGGTTACCGCAACCAGCATGACGACGGTGGTGCGGCGGCCGAGCCCTGGTTTCGGCGCGCGATCGCCGCGGCCGAAACCAGCAGCGATCGCGACGATGCAAAATTGCAGCAACTCACTTATCCGGGGCTCGCTGCGGCGCTGGAGTTTCAAGGCAAGTTCGACGAAGCCGAAGTCGCGTATCAACGCTCGGTCGAACTGGCGCGCAAGACCTATGGCGAAGCGCACAGCACATACTGGGTGCCTGCCGCCGAGTTCGCCTCGCTGGTGCACCGGCAGGGCGAGCGCGAACGCGCGCATGCGTTGTTCGATGAACTTTTCAAGGTGATCCCGAATCGGTGGGACGCGGATTCCTACGACGACTACGCGCGTGAGTTCTACGCCAATTGTCTGGTCGCCGAGGGACGGCCGCACGATGCGATCCCGTTGCTGGAAGCGTCGCAACAGACCTACGTTGCGAAGCCCAGCGTCGAGTATGAGTTGCGCCGTATCCGCCTGACGCTCGGCGACGCTTACGATCAAGTCGGCCGCACCGATGAGGCTCGAGCGATGCTTAAATCATCGCTCGACGAACGTATCGCGAAAGATCCGCCCGATGGCGGCACGGTGCGTGCGGCGCGCGAACGCTGGGGACGCTTCCTGTTTTCGCACGGCGACGTTGCCGGTGCCGAGGAACAATTCCGGCTGGTGATCGCGCAGGAACAAGGACGCAAGTTCGCGACGTTTGCGCTGGCGCACGGCGATATGGCTGACGTTTACCTCGCGCGCGGCGATACCGGCAACGCCTTGAGCGAAAGCCGCAGCGCGGTCGAGAGTTTCGCGCAAGTCACCGGGCGCCGCGATGTGCGCGTGGGACCGTATCTGTGGCTGATCCACGCGCAAGCCCTGCGTCGCTCCGGCGATGCCCGCCAAGCACACGAGTGGGCGCAGCGTGCGCTCGACGCCAGCCGCAACTACGATGCGCCGGATTCCAATTCCATCAGGCTCGCCGAAGCCACGCTGCAGCAGACGGGGTCGTGAGTGTTTTCCCTCGCCGCGTGGCGACCTCGCGAATGATGTGATCGACGATCGAACAGCGTTCCTCGCAACAAGCCCGCACGGCGGGCGCCAACGAGGATGCTGTCATGCTTGCCCTATCCACATGCTTGCGCCGCTTGAACGCATTGCGAATGCACCTTGCCGCCGCACTGCTGTGCGGCGCGTGGTCGGCACATGCGAACACCTACAAGGTCGGCGCCGGTACGCAATGCAGTTTCGGCACGGTCGCCGAAGCCGTCGACGCCGCGGTGCACCGCGTCGGTGCTTCGACGATCTACATCGCCACGAACCAGACTTACGCGAATCAGGCGATCTCGATCAGCCCCATTGCCGGCCTGACAAACAGCATCGTTCTTGTCGGAGGCGTACCCGACTGCAATAACCTGACACCTGCCGGCTCGACCACGCTCAACGGCGGCGCCAGCGCCAGCGTGATCACGATCCGCGGCGCGATGAGTGCCACGCTCTCGCACCTTACCCTCAGCGGCGGACACGGCAGCAGCGGCGGCGGCATCGACTACGCCGGCACCGGAACGTTGACCATCGACAACTCGAACATCTCCGACAACAACGCCGTCAACGGCGGCGGCATCCGCTTCCAGGGCAATGGCGGCGCGGCCATGATGGTCCTGAATGCGAACACGTTGATCAACTACAACACCGCGACCGGTTCCGGCGGCGGCATCAGCCTCGAAGACAGCGCGACGATGACCATGGACGCCCCGAGTACCTGGATCGCGCTCAACCAGGCAACGAACGGATCAGGCGGCGGCATTTCCGTCACCAATGGAGCAACCGCAAACATCGGTTCGCCTGGTTACCTCTTCGGCGCCGCCATCTATGAAAACGCGGCCTTGAATGGTGGAGGCATCGCCAACAGCGGCGGGAACGTGAGGCTGTACACCACCGATCCTCTGCATCCGATCGCCGTGGACAACAATACCGCCTATAACGACGGCGGCGGCATCTTTCTTCTGAGTACTCACAGTTTCTACGCGCAATTCTGCGCTGCGGATTTCCGCATCACCAACAATATCGCCAAAGAAGGCACCGGCCTGTTTACCGACGACGATGCCGATGGTGAAGGCACGATCATTGGCCTGAATACCGACCCCGACAATTGCAACTTCGCCGATCATGGCAGCGTTGCATGCGGCGCCTCGCAGCAATGCAGTGTCGTGCACGGCAACGTCGCGATGGACGTGCGCAACGGCAATGCACCGACCAATGGCGCTGCGCTGCTGATCAATTACGGCACGCTGCTGAGTGCAAGGAACCTTGACGTTCGCAGCAATACCGGCGGCTATGCATTGCGCGAACTCGGCAACACGACGTTTCCGGCGGCCTACACGAACGTGCACCTCGTCAACTGCCTGTTTGCCGATAACACTGCAAGCGCGGAATTGCTGCTGGCCAGCGGCAGCGGCACCTCTCATTTGAACCTGGACAACTGCACGTTCGCACACGACGCGATCGGTGCCAGCCGCGTGATTGCCGCGAACGACACGCTGGCGTTCACCGACAGCATCATCGACGAAGGATCGCAGATCGACGCGCTGGCATTCAGCGGCAACGCCAGCAACCTGACTGTCCAGTACAACATTGCCGGCGACACGACCGGTTTCCCGGCAGGGCTGACCAACATGTCGGGCCGGCCCACGTTCGTCGACGTGGCGCACGGCGACTACCGCTTGTTCTTCGGCTTGCAAGGCGGACAACTCATCAAGTCGCTCGGCATCGACTACGCACCGCCGGTAACGGGCGACGACCGTGATATTCGCGGGCTGCCGCGCGACCAGGCCATCTACAATCCGATGTACGGCGATCGCGACCTCGGCGCGTACGAGATGCAGGGTGTTTCGGACCGCATCTTCATCGACACGTTCGGCGACGCGGCGTTGCTGGTGCATTGACCGTCAAGCAGTTCGCGAATGACGTGATCGGACGCGCGGCGAGGGCCGCGATAACGAGCGAAACGAAGGCTGCGCGGCGCATGGCAACTCCTGTCTCGCAGTGGCGATGACAGCCGTTACTTCATTTGAAGCGCGCTACTGACATAAAGCGGTGAACGGAACTGCAATTATCAATATCCGATCAGTGCCTCGCCTTGCGCGGTCGACGGCGCAGGCGCAATGTCGGCGACCGGCGTCTGCTCCTGACCGTTCAATTTGTATACTTTTCCTTCCTTCATCACGAATTGCACATGCTGCATCAGCGTGATGTCGTCCAGCGGATTGCCGTTTACCGCGACCACGTCCGCATATTTTCCGGGCGCGATGCTGCCGAGATCTTTTTCGTGCTTGAGCAATTGCGCGGCATGCGTCGTCGCCGCTTGAATGGTGAACATCGGCGGCATGCCGGCTTCGACCATGTACTGAAATTCTCTTGCGTTCTGCCCATGCGGATAAACCGCCGCGTCGGTGCCGAACGCGATCTTCACGCCGGCTTTGTACGCTTTGCCGGCCGTCGCCTGGATGATCGGTCCGACCATCTTCGCCTTCACGGCCACTTGCGCGGGATAGTAGCCGGGAATATTCGCCTTCTCCTCGACGAACTTGCCCGCGATGATGGTGGGCACATACCACGTGCCGTGCTCCTTCATCAGTTTCATGTCGGCGTCGTCCATGAACGTGCCGTGTTCGATGGAATCGACGCCGCCGATCACCGCGCGGCGAATGCCTTCGGCGCCATGCGCATGCGCGGCCACGGTGAAACCGTAATCGTGCGCGGCAGCGACGATGGCCTGGATTTCCGGAATCGTGAGCTGCGCGTTGTCGACGCTGGAGCTTTCATCGAGCACGCCGCCGGACGGCATGATCTTGATCAGGTCCGCGCCGTTCTTGTAATGCAGGCGTACGGCTTTCCATGCGTCTTCGGGCGAATTGATGATGCCGTCTTTCGGACCTGGATCGCCGGCCAGATCGCGTCGATAACCATTGGTACCATCGGCATGCCCGCCCGACGAGCCGATCGCCGTGCCCGCCGTGAAGATGCGCGGGCCTTCGACGATGCCCTGGTTGATCGCATTGCGCAGCGACACGGAGTCGTAGTCGCTGTCGCCCACGTTGCGCACCGTGGTAAAGCCGGCTTCGAGCGTGCGCTTCGCATACACCGTACTGCGAATGGCGTAATCCGCCGGATTCCAGCGGAACTGATCGTTATAGGCCGTCGGACTGGTTTGATCGGTGAGATGCGTGTGGCTGTCGATGAGTCCGGGCATGCAGGTTTGATTGCCGAGCTCGACGACGGGTCCGCCGCTTGGCGCATTTCCGGCGCGCACTTCTTTGATACGTCCGTTTTGGATCGTGATCGTCGTTTCGCCGAGCATTTTCCCTGCATCTGTGTCGATCAAGTGGCCGCAATGAATCGTGGAGATTGGCAGCCCGTCCGCATTGATCGTTACGTTGTACGGCGAGGTAGCGAGAGCGGCGGCGATCAAGGACGCAAGCATGGTTTTCTCCGGCTTATGGATCGCCGCATGTTACGTGGAACGCGAGACGATGCCTATGCCGGAAGTCCGGGTGTTCGACGAAGGAACGACGTCAGCCCACGCTGTCGTTGAGCCAGCCCTGACGCACGGCGTACAGCGCGATCTGCGTGCGATCCTGTAATCGCAATTTCGCCAACACCTGGCTCACGTAACCTTTCACCGTGCCTTCGGTGAGATTGAGCTTGCGCGCGATCTGCTTGTTCGACATGCCTTCCGCAACGAGCCGCACCACATCGTGTTCGCGCGCGGTGAGCGATTCGTGCGCGTCGCCGGGTTTGCGCAACAGGTCCATCAATTGACGCTGCGCGGCGGGCGCGAGATACGGCTGCCCGTTGGCGACGCTGCGAATCGCGCGAATGAGATCGTCCTGCATCGCATCCTTGATCAGGAATCCGGTGGCGCCCGCATCGAGCGTCGCGCGAATCAGGGCGTCCTCGCCGAAGCTCGTGAACACCATGACTTTGATCGTCGGCACGCGCTCGCGCAATCCGCGAATCGTTTCGACGGCGGAAATTCCCGGCATCTTCAGATCGACCAGCGCCACGTCAGGCGCGAGCGAAGCGGCGGCGTTGAGTGCGTCGGATCCGTTCGCGAATTCGCCGACGACTTGAACGTCGTCGTACATTTCGAGGATAGCGCGCACGCCCTCGCGTACGACGGCGTGGTCATCGACAAGAATGAGTCGCATTGCAGACGGGCTCATGGCGGAAGACGGTGCGGCGGCGGTTTCGGCGAGAAGTGCGTTCATGATACGCAATCTGCACCGGACATCTTGCGGACAATAGACGCCTTGGTCGGTGTCGGGACCTAACTTTGGTTAGGGTCGCGTGCATAATCGGATTGTCATGAGTCCGACCATATTTCGCGAAGGTGGTTATCGTTTTTACTTCTTCTCCCGCGAGGAGCCGCGCATGCATGTCCACGTGCACTGCGCCGACGGCGAAGCAAAGTTCTGGATTGAGCCGCATCGAAGCGGCGCAGAATACCGGCATGAGTGAACGCCGTTTGAAAACGGCGCAAGCATTGGTCGAGGGCCACGTCGATGAAATCCGCCGCGCTTGGCATGAGCACTTCGGAACCTGAGATCACGAATGTGTCCGGGCATGGCGTCTGGTTGCTTCTCGGACAGGAAGAACTATTCCTGCCGTTCACGCAGTTCCCGTGGTTCAAGGATGCTTCTATCGGCGCTGTGCTGCATGTCGAACAGCCATCGCCTGGGCATTTGTATTGGCCAGACCTTGACGTCGATCTGACCATAGAGTCGATTCGCAATCCCGAGCGTTTTCCGTTGGTCGCGCGAAAAGGCGCCTGATTCACGTGCCGCCCGTGTTGCGGTCGCCGCGCGGCAGGCGCGCTTCGACCAGCGTGCCGTTCGGCGTGTTCTGCGCGATGCGGAATTGCCCGTGCAGATTCTCGATGCGCGTGCGCATGCTGCCGAGTCCCACACCGGGACGGAACACAGTGTCGAGTCCGCGCCCGTCGTCGGCGACGCGCAACACCGAATGCGTGGCGGTGACGGCCGCTTCGATGCGGATGCGTTTCGCGCCGGCATGCCGCACGGTGTTCGAAATGGCTTCCTGACAGACGCGGTACAGCGCTTCCTCAAGATCGAGCCGTTGCGGCACGTAGCCGGAAAAATTCGATTTCACCGCGATCGTTTCGGGCACGGCCGACGCGAGCAGTTTCGTCAATGCGGAGGGCAGGGCGTGTTCGCGCAGATTTTCCACGCCCACCAACGCGCGGCTGCGGCGCGATACCTGCGTGATCGATCCCAATTGCGACGGCGCCAGTTGATGCAGCAACATGCGCATCTCGGCGAATGCGGTCTGCGCCAATTGCTGCAATCGCGCCGCGCGCCGTTCGCCTTCGGCTGGACTGCGTTGCCACGCCGTCGCCAATGTCTGGCTGAGCAAACTCATCGACGACAAAATCTGCGTCACGTTGTCGTGCAGCTCGCGCGCGAGGCGCTGACGCTCAGCCATCACGGCGACGTGCGCGGCTTGCTCGAACAGCGCGGCATTGTCGATAGCGACGGCGAGATAATCCGCGATCACTTCCATGCTGCGCCGGTCGAGATCGTCGAACGCGCGATCGCTTTCCACGTTCAAAACGCCATGCACGCGGTTCGCCGATTGAATCGGCACGGCCAGCTCCGCGCGCGCGGGCGCGAGGCCGGGCGGGCAGATATAGCGCGCGTCGCGGCGCACGTCGTTCACGAGCTGCGTGCGCAGTTCGCGCGCCGCCGCGCCCATGATGCCGTTGTCGATCGACAATCGATCGTCGCGCGATGCGTTGACGGTCGCGCCGCCGCGTGCGCGCAGAACCAGAATCGTCGGATCGGCAAGATCGACAGCCGGAATATCGACCGTCATGAAACGCAGCGTTTCCTGGATCGCATCGGCGGCGCGCTGCAGGATCGCGTCGCGGTCGCGCTCGCGGTGAATGTCGGCGGCGATGCGCGCGATCAATTCGAAACGCAGGCGGCTGCGGTGCTGATAGTCGGTACGCCGCGCATGCTCGAGCGCCGTTGCCGCGATGCCGGCCAGCAGTTCGATGGCTTCGATGTGCGCATCGGAAAATCGTTTCGGCGTCGCCAGCGTCACGGCAATATAGCCGAGCAGTTCGCCGTCCCATGAAATCGGAAAAGCGGCGACATCGTGATCGCCAATGCCGAGCTTCGGTGCTGGCAGGGCATCGTAGCGTCCGCGATAGCGCTGACCGGTTTCGAGAATGTAGCCGCCGACGCTGTCGCCACGCGGGTAAGAAGCGCCGACATTCAACGGCGCTGGCTGATGCGCGAAGGTGCGCATCGAATCCCATTCGATATCGACCAAACCGACGATGCCGATATCGGCTTGCGTGAGTCGGCGTGCTGCCGTGAGGATGCGATCGACCTTCACCGCCAGCGGATGTTCCTTGGCGATTTCGGCCGTGAGATCGGCGAGCACGCCCAACGCACTTTCATTCGCGGGCTCGTTGTGGCGGGTCAAAGTCGGAGTGTGCATGGCGGCTGCGTTACAATACGCTCAAACCTACTAGAACGGCGGCAGACGACTGCCATTGCAAAACCCCATGCAGGAAAATTACGACTTCGCCGCGGTCGAGGCCGCCGCGCAACGCTTGTGGAACGAATCGAAGGCTTTCGAGGTGACGGAAGACACCTCCAAGCCGAAGTATTTCTGCATGTCCATGCTGCCGTATCCCAGCGGTGCGCTGCACATGGGCCACGTGCGCAATTACACCATCGGCGACACGATCAGCCGCTACCGGCGCATGTGCGGCTTCAACGTGCTGCAGCCGATGGCGTGGGATGCGTTCGGCTTGCCCGCGGAAAACGCGGCGATCAAGAACAACACGGCGCCGGCGAAGTGGACATACGCCAACATCGATCACATGCGCGAGCAGTTGAAGTCGCTCGGCTATGCAATCGACTGGTCGCGCGAATTCGCCACGTGCCGTCCGGAATATTACGTGCACGAGCAGCGCATGTTCGTGCGGTTGTTCAAGCAAGGCATGGCGTATCGCAAAAAAGCCGTCGTGAACTGGGATCCGGTCGATCAGACGGTTCTTGCCAACGAACAAGTGATCGACGGCCGCGGCTGGCGCACGGGTGCATTGGTCGAGAAGCGCGAAATTCCGCAATGGTTCTTCAAGATCACCGCGTATGCCGACGAGTTGTTGAGCGAACTCGACAATCTGCCCGGATGGCCCGATCCGGTGAAGACGATGCAGCGCAACTGGATCGGCCGCTCGGAAGGTTTGGAAATCCAGTTCATGCTGGATGGCAACGATCCCATTACCGTTTTCACGACACGGCCCGACACATTGATGGGCGTGACGTTCCTCTCCATCGCCGCGGAACATCCGCTGGCGCTGAAGGCGGCGTCCACAAATCCACAAATCCAGAACTTCATCGACGACTGCCGTCACGGCGGCACGGCCGAAGCCGACGTCGAGACGCAGGAAAAGAAAGGCATCGATACCGGTTTCGTCGCGATCCATCCGATCAGTGGCGAAACGATTCCGGTGTGGATCGCCAATTTCGTTCTGATGGGCTACGGCACCGGCGCCGTGATGGGCGTGCCGGCACACGATCAGCGCGATTGGGAATTCGCGACGAAATACGATCTGCTCATCAAGATGGTGATCGTGAGCGACGCCGTGCGCGATGCCATCACAGAGCTCGCGCGCGAGGCGCGCGGAAATCCGGACCCGATGACGGCGGCCTTGGGCGAGGGCCGCGCGCTCGATGTCGTCGAAGCGCCCGGTGCGCTCGCTATCGTCGGCGAATTCGAACAGGCCATCATCACGAAAGGCGCGTATGTCGAGTACGGCGCGCTGGTCAATTCCGGCGAATACGACGGGCTGGATTATCGCGGTGCGTTCGATGCCATCGCCAAACGTCTGGATATGGAAGGCACAGGTTCACGGCGCGTGAATTACCGGCTGCGCGACTGGGGCCTTTCGCGTCAGCGTTATTGGGGTTGCCCGATCCCGATGATCCACTGCGCCACGTGCGACGTTGTGCCTGTGCCGGAAGACCAACTGCCCGTGATATTGCCGGAAAACGTGCGCTTCATGGGCGTGCAATCGCCGATCAAGGCCGATCCGGAATGGCGCCAGACGACGTGCCCCCAATGCGGCGGCCCCGCCGAGCGCGAGACGGACACGTTCGACACATTCATGGAATCGAGCTGGTACTACGCGCGATATACCAGTCCCGGCGCGGCGACGATGGTGGACGAACGCGCCAACTACTGGCTACCGGTCGACCAGTACATCGGCGGTATAGAACACGCCATTTTACACTTGTTGTATTTTAGATTTTTCCACAAATTGCTACGCGACGCGGGCATGGTGAAGTCGAACGAGCCGGCGACGAACCTGCTGTGCCAGGGCATGGTGGTCGCGGAGACGTTCTTTCGCGAGAACGCGGACGGCTCGCGCAACTGGATCAATCCGGCAGACGTGGAAATCGAGCGCGACGAGCGCGCGCGCGTCACCGGCGCCAAGCTGAAGTCCGACGGACGACCTGTCGAAATCGGCGCGACGGAAAAGATGTCGAAATCGAAGAACAATGGCGTCGATCCGCAAAGCATGGTCGGAAAATACGGTGCAGATACCGTCCGGCTGTTTTCGCTGTTCGCGTCGCCGCCGGATCAATCGCTGGAATGGAATGAGGCGGGCGTCGAAGGCATGTCGCGCTTCCTGCGCCGCCTTTGGCGCGATCTGCATGCACATGTGTCGCAGCCGGATCATCCGGAAGTCGATTCCAAGTCGCTCGACGCCAAACAGAAAACGTTACGCCGCCAGACGCACGAAACCATCGCGAAAGTCTCCGACGACTATGGCCGCCGCTACGCATTCAACACCGCCATCGCGTCGTGCATGGAATTGCTGAATGCGCTGAGCAAGTTCGATGACATGTCCGATCAGGGCCGCGCGGTGCGTCACGAAGCGTTCGAATCGATGGTGCTGCTGCTTACGCCGATCACGCCGCATATTTCGCAGGCGTTGTGGACGGCGCTCGGGCACAACGATCCGGTTCACGCGCACGCGTGGCCGACGGCGGATGAAGATGCGTTGCGCAAGGATTCCGTAAAACTTGCGGTGCAGGTAAACGGCAAATTGCGCGGCACGATCGAAGTGCCCGTCGATGCGGCGCGCGAAACGGTCGAAGCCGCTGCGTTGACAAATGCCGACATAAAAAACCACGTCGGCGCGGCGCCCATCAAGAAAATCGTCTATGTTCCGGGCAAGATCGTGAGCATCGTCATCTGAACGCGCGCACCGTATGATCCTCTTTTTGCGGAAGACATCCATGAATCGATCGCTCCTGCTGACATTCGCCGCCGCCATGTCGCTCACCGCCTGCGGATTTCACATGCGCGGCGAAGTAGTGCTACCGACGGGGTTGCAGCGCGTTTACGTGCAGATCGTCGATCCGTTCAGTCCGCTCAAGCGCGATCTCGATGCGGCGCTGACGCGCGGCGGCGCGAAAGTGGAAGCGGCAGCCGGCGACGGCATCGCGGAAATCGTCATCTCGGCCGTTTCGCTCGCGCCGGTGGCACGGTCGGTGGGCGCGAATGCGTACGTCAACGAATTCAGCATGGTCTATCACGTCGAATTGCAGATCAACGACGGCGCCGGCAAAGTCGTGATTCCGAAACAGGTGATCGAGCAGTCGCGCGAGTACACGTTCGATCAGACGCAGGCCATCGGCACCACCGCCGAGCAGGACGAGATCAAGAAGGAAATGGAACGCGACATGGTGCAGGCGGTGTTGCGCAAAGTCGCTGCCGCGGCGAAAGTCGACGCGGCGAAAAGCTGAACGCGCAGCGATGGCGCACACGCTCGCGACGTTTCAGAAACACCTCGCAGGACCCGATCTCAAGCCTGCGTATCTGATCGCCGGCGAAGAACATTTACTTGTGCTCGAAGCGGCCGACGCGTTGCGCGCCCATGCGCGCGCGCTGGATTACAACGAACGCGAAGTGCTCGATGCCGAAACGCATTTCGATTGGGATGCGCTCGCGCGTGCGGGCGCTTCGATGTCACTGTTCGCGTCGCGCCGATTGATCGATATGCGTCTGCCGACCGGCAAACCCGGCAAGGAAGGTTCCGACGCCATTGTCGAGTACTGCGAGAATCCGCCGCCCGACACGGTGCTGATGATTGTCGCGAATCAGTGGAGCAAACAGCAGCAGGCAGGCGCGTGGGTGAATGCGATCGAGCGCGCCGGCGTGGTGTTGCCGGTGTGGCCGTTGAAAGCGGACGAATTGCCGGACTGGATCGGCCAACGCATGGCGTCGCGCGGATTGAAGCCGGATCGCGCTGCGATCGCGGCATTGGCCGATCGCGTCGAAGGCAATTCGCTCGCCGCCGCGCAGGAAATCGACAAGCTCGTGTTGCTGCACGGATCGAAGCCGCTCGATGCGGATACGCTGGAACAACTCGTCACCGACAGCGCACGTTTCGATGTCTTCAAACTGATCGACGCTGCGCTCGAAGGCGATACCGCGCGCACGATCCGCGTGCTGCAAGGATTGCGCGCCGAAGGAGAACAAGTGCCTGCGTTGATGGGCTGGGTGCTCAATCAGTTGCAATTGATCGCGCGGCTTGCATCGGGTCCGAATCTTTCGTCCGCGTTCCGCAACGAACACGTGTGGCCCGCGCGCGAGCGTGTCTATCGGCAAGCGCTGTCACGCGCAGACCGCAAACATTGGGAAAAATGTCTGATCCAGGCCGCGCGCGTGGATCGGTTGAGCAAAGGCCGCGGCTGGGGCGATCCGTGGCGCGAACTGGAACGCTTGCTCGCCGCCGTCGCGATGCCGCGCGCGAAGTTGCTCGCCGCGAGCTGATGAAACCCACCGTCATCTTCGGCGGCACATTCGATCCGGTCCACATCGGTCATTTGCGCGTCGCGCTCGAGGCATCGGAATTTCTCGACGCCCACGTGCGCCTGATGCCGGCGAACAAACCACCGCATCGCGCTCCGCCTGTCGCAAACCCCAAGCAGCGCGCGGCGATGCTCGAGCTGGCCGTAGCGGGGCAGAAAAATCTCTCCGTCGACACACGCGAACTGCGCCGCGGCGGATCGTCTTACACACTCGATACCTTGATCGAGTTGCGGCGCGAATTTCCGCCTGAGCAATCCATTGCGTTGCTGCTCGGTGCCGACGCATTTGCCGGATTACCGACATGGCACCGCTGGCGCGAGTTGTTCGCGCTCGCACATTTCGTGGTGCTCGCCCGGCCCGGTCACGACTCGACACTGTCTGCCGACCTGGCCACCGAGATCGCCGCGCGCCGCACCGATGCGGCGGCCGACGTGAAACACGGTGCGGCCGGAAAAGTGATCCGCCTCGCTGTCACGCAACTGGAGATTTCGGCCAGCGACATTCGCCATCGCCTCGCGCGCGGACGCGACGTGCACTGGCTGGTGCCGGACGCCTTGCTCGCCAAGCCGTCGACGCTGGCGCCGTACCGTTCAGGAAGCAAATAAATTCGTGCATTTCTGCCACTGGCGCGTCACGAAAATCGGCTTATACTGAATTCGACGGCCCGTGAATCCGGAGTGTCGATAAAAGTCGCCATGAGTGTCCGCCCAATCGTCAACGTGATCTTCGACGCGGGATTTCGCCAATCCGCTGCGTGATCCGCGCCCTTCGATTTTCGTCTCCGCGACGCCTCGCCCGCGTCGCGTCGAAATCCGCGCATATCCATTTCGCACTACCTTCGCGCCGGGACGCCCGCGCGGAGTTCGTTCCACTACGAGGATCCCGTACCTTTGGCTACCGTATCTAAAATCGCAGCAACACCGAAAACCCGTTCCAAAGCCGTAAAAGCCGCATCGCCGAAATCGGTTTCGAAAGCGGCCGCAAAAATCGATCCGGTCGAGACGCTCCGCAAGCAAGTCCTCGACGCACTCGACGGATTGAAAGCCAAGGACATCCGCGAAATAGACGTCCGCGGCAAAACCAGCATCGCCGACATGCTCATCATCGCCAGCGGCACGTCCACGCGGCACGTGAAATCGCTGGCCGACGAAGTCGTCAAGTTCGTGAAGAAGGCCGGCATGATGCCGCTGGGTGTCGAAGGCCAGCGCGAGGCGGAATGGGTGCTCGTCGATCTGGGCGACATCATCGTGCACGTGATGCTGCCGCGCATCCGCGAGTTCTACGGATTGGAGCGCCTGTGGACGGTCGAGAGCGAATTGCCCGCCGCGGCGAACGCCGACTGAATTGCGCCGTGCCCGCTTAGTCCGCATCCATGCGCGCGTGGATCATCGCCGTTGGCGACCGCATGCCGGCGTGGGTCGAGAGCGGCTATGCCGAATATGCGAAGCGATTGTCGCGCGAGCTGCCGATGCGACTCGTGGAAGTGACGGCGAAGTCGCGCGGCGATCCATCGCGCATCAAAACCGACGAAGGCGCCGCGATGCTCGCGGCGATTCCGAAGGGCGCGCACGTCATCGCGCTCGATGGCCGCGGCAAACCCTGGAGCAGTGAAGAAGTGTCCGTCCAGCTCGGCCGCTGGCGGATGCTGGGCAAGGATCTGGCGTTTCTTGTCGGCGGTGCCGACGGGCTGGATGAAGCGGTGCTCGCCCGCGCCGATCAGCGCTGGTCGCTGGGGCCGCTGACGTTGCCGCACCCCATCGTCCGCGTCGTGCTGGCCGAGCAGCTATATCGCGCCGCGAGCCTGCTCGGCAATCATCCGTATCATCGCGGCTGACTTTCACAGTCTCGGCATCGCATTCCGGGTTAAATTGTGCGTCGGAGAGGATCGTTGAGCACGCTGGATGGTTGACGAGGACGAAAAGCGAAACCGATTCGCGACGGCGCGCGGGGCGATCGCGCTTGCCGTGTGCGTCGGTTTGCTGTGCCTGGTGTCGATCACGTTCACGCACGAGCCGGGCGAATTGTCCAGTCTGTGGCCGGCCAGCGGCGTGCTGGTCGGCGTGCTCCTCACGGCGCCGGCGTCGCGCTGGAATGTATACATTGTCGCGGCGCTGCTCGCCAACGTCCTCGTTCGGTTCACGCAAACCGAAGCCTCGTACTCTTCCGTCGTACTCGGCGTGGCCAGCACGCTCGATGCGTATGCGGTCGCGTATGCGTTGCGGCGTTTCGGCGGCAACCTTTTCGATATGTCGAGAACCTTCGCCGTTTCCGCGCTTGCCACGGCGAGCACGATCATCGCGTGTGCGGCATCGGCGCTGATTGCCGCGGCGACGCTGGCCATTTTCAGCGGCGCACATTTCTGGCCGCTTTTCGCAACATGGTTTGCGGTTCACGCCACCGGGATGGTGATCTTCGCCACGCTCACCGCTTTTGCATGCGCACAGCGTTCGCGGCTGTTCGGCCATCCCGGCAAGAGAGTCGAACGGTTGCTCGTCGTCATACTCATCGCGGTGTCGTCGATCGCCGTTTTCGCGCAATCGCGATATCCGTTGCTGTTCATCATACCGCCGGTCGCACTCCTCGCCGCTTTCCGCTACCGGTTCAGCGGATTCGTCTTCAGTACGACGCTCATTTCCGTCATCGCACTGATCGGCACGCTCAGCGGGCACGGTCCGCTCATGCTCAGCGTCGATGCAACATCGGCGGAACGCGCGTTCGTCCTGCAGCTGTTCATCGGCAGCATTTGCGTGCTCACGCTGCCGGTGGCCATCGTGCTCACGCAGCGCAAGTGGCTGGAGCGCCGTCTCGCGAGAAGTGAAAGCGAATACCGCCTGCTTGCGGAATATTCGCGCGACCTGGTCGTGCGCATCGACTCGCAAGGCAACCGGAAATATATTTCGCCGGCTGCTTCGGAGATTCTCGGCTGGAATCTCGACGAGCTTCGCGAAGAACGCTGGGACCTGATCCACGTGGACGATCGCGCATCGCTGATGGTGGCGATGGCGAAACTGCGTGTCGAAGGCGGCGCGGCCACCGTGGTGTATCGCGTTCAGCATCGCGACGGCCGTTACATCTGGATCGAGGCGCATGCGCGGCTGATGCCTGCGACGAACGGCCAAGCGCCCGACATCATTTATTCGGGCCGCGATATTTCACGGCGCATCAAGGCCGAGCAGGATCTGGCACGCAACCAGCGCCGCCTGCGTGCCATCGCCGACAACACGCCGGCATTCGTCGTCCATGTGAATACCGAGGAACACTATACGTTCGCGAACGCGTACGCGGGAAAAATGTTGGGCGTGCATCCGGGCGTGCTGATGGGACGCTCGATGCGTGAAGTGGCCGGCGAAAAGACGTACGCCGAGATAAAGCCGTACATCGACGCGGTGCTGCACGGCGAAACCGTTACGTTTGAAACGGAGCGCGACTATGCCGGCGCGCATTTTTATTTTCAGTGTACGTATCTGCCCGATCGCGCGCCGGACGGCGAGCTCGTCGGGTTCTACGCGATGGTGTTCGACATTTCCAACCTCAAGCTCGCCGAACGCAAGCTCGAAAAACTGGCCCGCCACGATTCGCTCACGGGTCTGGCGAATCGCTTCCGGTTCAACGAGCGCGTGGAGTTGGCCATCGCGCGAAGGCAGCGCCAGCCGGCGCCGATCGCGTTGCTGTATCTGGACATCGATCACTTCAAGGCCATCAACGACACGCTGGGACATGCCGTCGGCGATGCGATTCTCATCGAATTCGCGCGCCGTCTGAGCGACTGCGTGCGCGAGACGGATCTGGTGGCGCGGTTGGGCGGCGACGAGTTCGTCGTCCTCCTTGAAGACATCGATATGCCTGCCGTTGCGCAGAGCATCGCTCGCAAACTCATCGAGAAATTGTCCACCGGCATCTGCGTCGACGGAAAATTCGTGCCGGTGACGACGAGTATCGGCATCGCGTTCCGCTCATGGACGATTTCGAGCAGCGATCAATTGATGAAGTTCGCCGACGATGCCCTTTACGAAGCAAAAGCGGCGGGACGCAATACCTTCAGGATCGCGCAGTGAATTTGTTTCTGGCCTCACAGTCGCCGCGGCGCCGGCAGTTGCTCGAACAAATCGGAATGACGTTTGAAACAATCGAATTGAACGTGCCGGAAGTCCGCGCGGCGGACGAATCGGCCGAACACTACGTGAGCCGCGTCGCCCGCGAAAAAGCGCGCGCCGGCCTGGCGACGTTAAACGGCGTGGAAAATGCCGTCGTGCTCGGGGCGGATACGGAAGTGGTACTGGATGACGACGTCTTCGGCAAGCCAGCCGATGCCGAAAACGCGATGGAGATGTTGCGTCGATTGTCGGATAGAAATCATCGCGTGCTGTCGGCCGTGTGGTGCGTGAGCGTGCATCGCGAAGAATTCGAGCTGAGCGTGTCTGAAGTTACTTTCGACAGATTGTCCGAATCCGGCATCGCCGCATACGTCGCGACCGGCGAACCGATGGGCCGTGCAGGTGCCTATGCAATTCAAGGGCGAGCCGCGCGATTCGTTCGTCATTTGTCTGGCAGCTATTCGGGTGTGATGGGCTTGCCGCTGTTCGAAACGGCGCAATTGCTGCGCCGTTTCGGCATTGGCTGACTCGCGCCAGGCCGGTCAATCGCCGAATCGGTCGGCGAATATCGTGTCGTTTTCGTAAGGTACGCAGGCCGAGAATTCGGACGTGTTGCCGCTCGCATCGGTCGCCGTCACCGTGACCGAGACGTCGGTCCCGAACGAACCCGAAAACGTGACAGGAATCGTGAAGTCCACGGTGTTTTGTCCCTGCACGGTGATGTTGCCAGGTATCGTGACGACCGGCGTCGTATTGTTCACATAAGACACCGCATTGAAACCCTGTCCGTATCCGGACGCGTCGCACGGATTGGTGAGGTAGATGTCGATTTGGTACTTGCCGGGTGTCGAGGTCAACGAGCCTTTGACGGTGCCTTTGTAATCGCTGCCTTTCGCCGAGGTGAGTACCGGAAAGTTTTGTGCGCGATTGGCGAGATTGGGATCGACGACTTGCGAGTCGTTGTCGTCCGGCGTCACGCCGGCGCCGGCCAGATCGATGCCGAGCTTGCCGTTAGCGGAAATATTGTTGCCTTGCAGGCTGTTGTTTACGCCGCTCACCACGCGAACGCCGGCGCCGCCGTTGTCATACATGTCGTTGCCGTAGACGACGTTGTCGTGCGCGTCGTCGTCGATGAGCAGGCCATTATCGGCCGCGTACCTGATGTCGACCAGATTCAAGTTGTTGTCGTGCGAGTCGCTGTTGCTGAAGTGCACGCCGGAGGCGCCCGCGTACCAGATATTGTCGACGAAAAAATAGTTTTTGTAGCCGCCGACGGCCACGCCTGCCCCGCCCGTGGGTAAGGCGGTCACATTATGGTTTGCGTCGACAGCGAAGCCGATGTTGTTCGAGTTTATGTTGTTCTGATGAGCGGCAAGGGTCGCGCCGGAGGCTGAGGCAATGTAGATCGCATTGTTGACCGCGCCGCCGAACTGGTTGTACGAGTCGTAGGCGTTTTGCGGATCACCGCCGATCGTCACGCCGTGCACGCCCGCGGCGAGGATCACGTCATAGCCGTTGGGATCCATCGCAAATCCGCCCACCGTGCCGCCGGTGCGGATACCGGCGATCAGATGTCCGCTGCCGCCGCGGATGTTGAGCGCAGCGTGCGTGAAACCGCTGAACGCGATGCCCTGCACCGACATGGTCATCGAGTCGGCCACCGACGAGGCGATGCCGAAACCGTCGGCGACGCCGTTGTCGCCGGCCAGGATGATGCAGATCTTGGCGTCGTTGCCGTTGTAGATGTACAACGAGTTGGGCGACGAGCCCGTCTGGCCATAGCCTTCGAAGTGGATTTCGTATTTCAGATCGGGCAATTCGGTGGCCAGATGGATCACGTGCGGCCCGCACGAGGAACCGATGTCGAACGAGATGATGGCGCCGTCCGCGCCGTTCGCGTTGGCGGCGGTGACGGCAGCGCGCAGTGATCCGCTGCCGGTGTCGTTGGTGTTGGTGACGGTCTGGAACGTCACGGTGGCCGATGCGGCGCTCGCGAACAGCGACGAGAACAGCAGCGCCGCGAAGTAGCGTGAAAGTCGGGAAGCGATGGAAGTCATGGTGTCCTCTGGAGCCGATGGCTCGTTCAGTTGCACGGGTTCAGAACAGCGAAGGTTCGAAATTCGCGTAGAAAATGGTGTCGTCGTCGTACGTCGTGCAGGCGGAGAATTCGGAGGTGTTGCCGTCGGCCTCGGTCGCCGTCGCCGTGATCGCGATCGGGCCGCCGAAGAAGAACGGCGAGAACACGATCGGCAGGTTGAAGGCCGCAACGCTTTGGCCCTGTGCGATGAAGTCACTGGTCGCAACCGAACCGGTCGTGCCGGCGCGAAACGCCAGCGGCGGGCCCTCGCCGTAGCCGGAGTCGTCGCAGTCGAAATTCTCGAAAACCTGTATCTGGTATGTGCCCGGCGTGGTGAGCAACGTGCCGGTCACGGAGCCCGCGTAGTGTCCGCCGGCGGCTTTGGTGAGCACCGGGAAATTCTGGCCGCGGTTGGCATAATCGGGTGCGGGCTGCATCGAATCGTTGTCGTTGGCCGTGACGCCTTCGTCGGCGAGGTCGATGCCCAGGCCTGAGTTCTGCGCCATCGAATTGCCCAGGATGCGGTTGCCATGGCCGTTGACGACGCGCACGCCGGCGCCGCCGTTGCGGGAAATGTCGGTGTCCGTGACGGCGTTGTCGTGCGCATCGTCGTCGATGAGCACGCCGTCGCCGGTGTTGTCGGTGATCGTGCTCGTCGTCACCGTGTTGTTGTGCGCATCGGTGTTGCTGATGTGCAGGCCCGATGCGCCCGTGTTTTCCAGATCGATATTGACCAGGCTGTTCTTGTATCCGCCGAGGGCGATTCCTGCGCCGCCGGTGGGCGAGGCGACGCGGATCTGCTGCGCGTTGAAGTAGAAGCCTGCGTTGTCGTTGTGCAGCGTGTTGTCGTGCGCCGCTACCGAGCTGTCCGTGGCGGATTCCACGTAGATCGCGTTGTGCGTGATGTCGGCGAACTGGTTCACGTCGCCGTTGTCGTCGCCGCCGATGGTCGTGTCGTGTACGCCCGGCGCGAGGATCACGCCGTAGGAATTCGTTTCCAGATCGACGCCGCTCATCGTCCCGCCCGTGCGTATGCCGGCCACGACATGGTTGCTGCCGCCGCGCAGATTCACGGCCGAATGCGTGAAGCCCGAGAAGGCGATACCCTGCACCGACATCTCCAGCGAGTCGGCGACCGTGGCGGGCACGGTCAGGCCATCGTCGACGAGATTTTGCCCGGCCAGCACGATGCAGATCGCCGCATTGTTGCCGGAGGAATGTCCGATCGTGTTCTTCGACGCACCCGGCTGCGTGTAGCCCTCGATGTGCGTCTCGGCGGTGATGTCCGGCAGTGCGGTGTCCAGATAGATTATGTGCGGACCGCATCCGGATCCGATCTGGAAATCGATGATCGCGCCGTCCGCGCCGTTCGCGTTCGCCGCGCTCATCGCCGCGCGCAGCGAACCGCTCCCGGAGTTGTTGGTGTTGGTGACCTTCGGGAATATCACGGCGGGGGACGCCGTCCCAGACAAAAGCAACGCAAGCAGGCTCGCGGCGCTGCGATGGCGAGTAGAAAAATGTGCGGAAATCATGGTGCTTCCTTGGATCGACGATGGATGTCCGCTCAGCGGACGTAGGGAACGCAGGACGAGAACTCGGAGGTGTTGCCGGCCCCGTCGGTTGCCGTCGCCGTGACGAACTTCGGCATCGTGCTGAAGGTGATCGGCAGCGTGAACGAGGCCGTGCCCTGGCCCTGCACGGTGGGAGCGCCGATGGTCTGAACATCAGCCTCGCTGTCGCCGATGGACAGCCAGACGCTGTCTTTCGGCCCCGACGCGTCGCAGGCGGAGCTTGCGTAAACGTCGATGTAGTAACGGCCCGGCACCGTCGTCACCGACCCGCTGACGCCGCCGGAGGTATTTCCGCCGCCAGCGAACGTGAGCACGGGGGAATTCAGTCCGCGATTGGCGTAGTCGGGCGGTTGCGGCAGCGAGTCGTTGTCGTTCGGCGTCACGCCTGCGCCGGCCAGATCGATGCCGAGCCCGGTGTTGCCGGCCATTTCGTTGAACTGGATGTCATTGCCCTGGCCGTTGATCACGCGCACGCCGGCGCCGCCGTTGCCGTGGATGTCGTTTTGGTCGACACCGTTGTAGTGCGCATCGTCGTCGAACAGGATGCCGTCGCCGGCGTTGTTGGCGAAGACGCTCGCGTAAGCGCGATTGCCCGTCGCATCGGGGTTGCTGAAGTGCAGGCCGGATGCGCCGGCGTTTTCCAGATCCACACGCCAAAGCGTGTTGTGCATTCCGCTGACCGCGATGCCCGCACCGCCGGTCGGCAGTACGACGCGCTTATGCGAGTTGAAAACGAAACCGACGTCGTCGTTGAGCACTTCGTTTGTGCTGGCGGCGCCCCGGCTGCCCGACGACGAGGCGATGTAAACCGCGTTGTGCGTGATGTCGCCGAACTGGTTGACGTCGCCGTTGTCGAGCCCGCCGATGGTCGAGTCGTGCACGCCGGCGGCGAGGATCACGCCGTAAAAATTTGTGTTCAGATGCGCGCTGCCGAGCGTGCCGCCCGTGCGTATTCCGGCGACGACATGGTTGCTGCCGCCGCGCAGGTTCACCGCCGAATGCGTGAAGCCCGAGAAGGCGATGCCCTGCACCGAGATTTCCATCACGTCCGGCACCGAAGCGGGAACGGTGAACGCATCGTCGACCTGACCGTCGCCGTCGAGCACGATGCAGATCGACGCGTCGTTGCCTGCGTCGAAGTCGAGCGTGTTCTTCGATGAACCCGACTGCGTGTAGCCTTCGATGTGCACTTCGGCGGTGAGGTCGGGCAGTGCCGTCGCGAGATGGATCACATGCGGCCCGCAGGAGGAACCGATATTGAAAAACACGATCGCGCCGTCCTTGCCGTTCGCATTCGCTGCGGTGATGGCTGCGCGCAACGAACCCGATCCGCTGTTGTTGACGTTGGTCACGTGCGGAAAAATCACTGCGCCCTGCACGGCTGCGCTCGCAAGGAACAACAACCCCGGCACCACGCGGCGGCACGCGCCGACTTTTCGCCGTGTCCCATTCACGTTCGACCTCCCTGCGCGGCGAAATGCCGCTCGAATGATCAATACGCAAACCGCGCAGAAATCCTGGCGACACCCTCACGGACCGTGTCGTGCCGCGATGCTATGCTCGTGAAATGGGCGAACTCGGCGACATCACCGAACTCCTGAACGCGGCCAATTCGGGCGACGAAGCCGCACAAGAGACCGCCTACGCGCTCGTCTACGACGAGCTGAAAAAGTGCGCGCAGCGGCAGCGTGCGGTAGTGCCCGGTTCGTCGCTCACGCCGACCGCTCTGGTGCACGAACTCTTCCTGCGCCTGAACGCACGGCGCGCGACGAAGATCCACAACCGCGTGCATTTCTTCTCGCTCGCCGCTCGCGCGATGCGCCAGATCGTGGTCGATCACGCGCGCCGCCGCGCCAGCATCAAGCGCGGTGGCGGCGTCGATGTCACGGACATCGACAATGCGATCGACATCGGCGAACGCGTCGCCGAAGAAGCGCTCGACCTGGACGCCGCACTCACCAAGCTCGGCGACCGCGATCCCGATCTGGCGCGCGTGGTCGAATGGCATTTCTTCGCCGGACTCACATTCAAGGAAATCGGCGAGGAACTCGGCCGGCACGAACGCACCGTCTATCACGATTGGGAGTTGGCGCGCGCCGTCCTCCAGGATTCGATGCGCGAAGCCGGACGATGAACACGCAAGCGCGCTGGCATCGGGTGCGCGAACTGTTCGTGCGAAGTCTCGAACAATCCGACGCGGCACGCGACGTCTGGCTAAAAAAAGAGTGCAGTGGCGATGATCCGCTGCTCGCCGACATTCGCCGGCTGCTCGCGCAGCGCAGCAGTCCGGCGTCGATCTTCCGCGACGATGCCGAAGCGCTGCTCACAAAAATGGCCGTGCACGCCGACACCGACGCGCGCCTGGACACCGACATCGGTCCGTATCGCCTGCGCAAGCTGCTCGGCGTGGGTGGCATGGGCCGCGTGTATCTGGCCGAACGCACGGACGGCCAGTTCAGCCAGCAAGTCGCACTCAAGCTGGTGCGCAACGAATTCTCGACGAACGAATTGCATCAGCGATTCCTGCGCGAACGCAACACGCTGGCGCGGCTGGCGCATCCGAACATCGCGCAGTTGCATGACGGCGGTATGGCGGACGACGAAACGCCGTACTTCACGCTCGAATACATCGAGGGCGAACCGATCACGCGCTGGTGCGATGCGCGTGCGTGCGACGTGCGCACGCGTGTGAGCCTGATGCTGAAAGTGTGCGACGCGGTATTGCATGCGCATCGCAATCTGATCGTGCATCGCGATCTGAAACCGTCGAACATCCTTGTCAATGCCGACGGCGAGCCGAAGCTGCTCGATTTCGGCATCGCCAAGCCGCTCGCCGAAACGGCGGCGATGGAAACGCTAACCAACGCCGATGCGCGGCCGATGACCCGCGAATATGCCGCGCCGGAACAACTGCTCGGCGATCCGGTCACGACCGCAACCGACATCTACGCGCTCGGCGTGCTGCTATATTTTTAGGCTATTATATACTTGACAAACCCAACTGAAAGGTGGATGATTCGGCCATAGCCTAGGAAACCGAGTCATGTCGTCCGCCAATCTTCTCGCTCCGCACTTCCAAGACGCCGACAAAGCGCGTGAATATCTCGAAGCGCTTCGTTGGCCGAATGGCACCGTCTGCCCGCATTGCGGCGTGATCGGCGA